>CAJWRZ010000041.1 GCA_913045955.1 uncultured Puniceicoccaceae bacterium | reverse complement strand
CTTTCTTAAGGTTTCTTTTTTATCACTAGGGAGGTTAGCGCCTTCTTCTTCAAAGTCAGTCAAGGTCTCCTGGATATATCTTTGTTTTGTTTTTGAAAGCGCTTTAATGGCTTCTAGTTGACTGTATCCTTGAAGGATTTTCCAAAGCGATGGGTTTAAAGGAATACTTGTGAAAAACTTTGTCACCTTGGGGAGCATTGCATTGAACGCCTCCCGTAAACTCGGATTATTCTCAACACTATCTAAATGATTTACGAAACCCCAGGCTGTATTTAAAGGATCTAGAGCCTTATCCAATGCTTCAAATGTGCGCTCGTAAGTCAGCGTTTCGTTAATAGGTAAATTTGTTATATCAAGGATCGCTGACTCAGCATGCTTTAAGACTTCACTGATATCTTCGACAATATGCTCAGCTTGCATCTTAGACCAATCGGGAAAGTCTTTCTCTTGTAGGAATGGGTGTTTCATAGTATCTGCTAAATCAGTTATTCAAGCCAAGCTTTCCAGTAATTTCTGTAGAGAGCTATATTTTGCCAATCGACGGATATCGGTTTCAATTTAATTCTATCTGACTGGGGAACCGTTCCTTTAAAAAGTTTCTTAATAATTGAATTCGCCGAGATTGTGCCCCATTCAAAGTACGGGTGAAGGACAAATGATTCTACATACCCTAAATCATAAGCTAAGTAAGCCGTTGGCGAAGTCTGAATTGCCACTACGGGCAAAGATTTTTGAGGCCAGCTAAACTCAGGCATTCCTTGGAGCGGCCAGTCTTCAAGAAAAACCCAGCCTTTTATATAATGATTCACATCCGCTTGCATCGCTTGCTTGATCGCCGAGAGGGCGCTTTGATAATTAGGCTCGGTATAGACAATGGTTTCAATCCCCTTGTACCCTAAAACTTTTTTAACACCCAAGAGCCGGTTTTGAAAAGTCTGATCTGGGTTTACCTTGCTTAGAATCGCAACCCTTCCTCCAGTGGGTAGTTTCTTCAAAAGCGCACGCCCAGCTAATCTACCAGCTTCTACTTCGTCGGGCTTAATAAACAAAAAAGGCGCTACCGAAGTTACCGAATTCTCTATGTAGACGATTTCTTTGCCATGCGCTTTAGATAGGCCGAGTAATGTATCTAAAGGTTCGTCACTTACTGGGCTGATAATAATCCCCTCAATATCCTCAAGAAAAGTCTTCGCTAGGGCCGCTGATTGAGGATTTTCCAAACCTGAGTTTTGCGGACTTAATTGAATCACCTCCACTTCGATAGAGTATTCAGAGCAGAGCCGCTTCGCTTCAGATTCGATTCCCGCGAAGACCGCTTTATATTTTGCACTTTCATTATCTTGCCCAATGAAAGCAATTTTGTAAGTGCCCAGTAGTTCGTTATTTTGCCCATAAGCACCTAATGAAAAGCTTAGGCATAAAATAAAAATTAGCACGCGTTGCATAGCGTAATAGGAAAGCAGTTTAATGGGTTAAGCTGTAATCTAAGATCTGACCCTTGTAGGAAATACTTAAGGTATTTTCAGATTCGTTAGTTTCGGTTCTTCCGATCACGGCAGCTTTGATTCCAAAGGATTGACTGCATTCGATAATAGCCTCAGCGGCTTCAGGTTGACAGTAGATTTCTAAGCGGTGCCCCATATTGTAAACGCGAAACATCTCTGCATCGCTTGTCTGACTCGCTTGTTGGATCGCCTCAAATATTGGCGGTACGGGCATTAAGGCATCTTTAATAAAATGTACATTATGGCCAAAGCGCAGGCATTTAGTTTGCCCGCCGCCCGAGCAGTGAACCATTCCTAGAATCTGATCGCGGTGTTTGCTCAATAGCTTTGCTACCACCGGGGCATACGAGCGTGTTGGGCTCATTAACGCATCGCCAACACTGAGGTCGGATCCAGGCAAAGTATCGGACATAGAGAAGGGTCCACAATAAAGGTATCTTGGGTCAGTAGTAAGATCGGCGGTCTCGGGGTATTTTTCTAAGTATTGCTTAGAGAGTAAATCGTGCCGCGCACTTGTTAGACCGTTGCTGCCAATTCCTGAGTTGAAAAAATTCTCATAGGTGGCTTGTCCCGAGGACTCTAGTCCAATTATTGAAAGACCGCCTGTAATATTTCCATTATCAATCACATCTTTGCGATCCATAACCGCGACGGCACAAGAATCAACGGTGACGGTTGGGGTTAAGTCTCCAACATCCGCAGTTTCGCCTCCGCCACTTCTTATAGTGATGCCTTGCTTTCTTAAATCTTCGAGGAAGGCTTCAGTTCCTGAAATAAGTTCCGCTAAGACTGCCCCGGGAATACTGCGAGCATTGCGATTAATTGTGCTTGAGATGAGAATGTTCTCGGTGGCACCAATGCAGATTAAATCATCCACATTCATGACCATACTGTCTTGAGCTGTTTTGCGGAAGGCAGACGGGTCGCCGGTTTCTTTATAGTGTATGTAGGCCAGGGTACTTTTAGTGCCGGAACCATCGGAATGGATCACACAGCATTTCTCGGGATCACCGGTTAGAAAGTCAGGATTGATTTTGCAGAAGGCACCTGGAAAAAGTCCTTTATCCATGTGGTCGACTACGGCGTGTACTTCTTCCTTACTCGAAGAAACACCTCTTAAGGAATAGCGGTCATTATTCATGCTTATAAAATGGATTCGTGTTCGGGTTGTAATTGTTCAATGGCGGCCATAATTCTTTGGGAAGCGACTAAGTAGCGGTCAGGTACATCTTCCCCGGGATCTATATCCGAAGGGGTTAATGGCTTCCCATAGCATACGTGTATAGGGGTTCCTAAAGTTGGCAATTTTTTATTGCGACCGAAGGCTTCAAAAGCACCAAAAATTCTCGTGGGGATGACGGTTGCATTTGTTTTAATCGCAATCATGCCCGTTCCCGCTTGGGCTTCTTTTAATTCCCCGTCCAAGGATCGAGTGCCTTCCGGGAAGATAGCAGCCGCTTCTTTTGCTTTTAATGCCTTAAAGATGGCTTTGATAGATTGAACATCCGCCGATCCTCTAGCGACCGGAATAGTCCCTATAGCACGCAAGCATTGCCCAAAAAATCCTTTAAATAAAGTATCCCGAGCAAGGTAATGGATTGGGCGGGCCACTTTAATTCCAATTAAAGGCGGGTCATAAAAACTAGAATGATTCGAGGCGAATAAAACCGAGCCTTCTTCGGGTATATTATTAAGGCCGGACACCGTATGACTATGGAAAGTCGAGAAATAGGCATTCAGACTGCGTCTCACGATTTCGTAAGGCTTTGGAATGGATTTAAGTAACGACTCCAGGCTCATAAATTTCCTACCTTTTCTTTTAATAAAGTTACCACTTGCTCCAATGAATGCAATGAGGTGTTGATCTTAAAAGCATCCTCAGGGCAAGTAAGCGGTGCTATTTTTCGAGTTGAGTCTAAGGCATCACGTTGACTTATAGGATCCTCCTGCCCATCAGTTTCTCTTCGGGCAATACGGGTCGCTTCATCTGCGTGGAGGAATATTTTTAAATGTGCTTTCGGGAAGACGACAGTTCCAATATCACGCCCCTCCACAACCATGCCCTCGAAGTGATGCTCTTGGGCAAAAGTAGTCAGAGAACGTTGGTAGTTTAAAAGAAAATCCCTAACCGAAGCGGCTGAAGCAAATTTAGAAACAGCATTATTAATTTCTGGGGTTCTTAATGCAGAATCATCCAGAGATTGCTCATTGATCGTAAGGATTGCTGAAAGACCTTCTATTTCAGTGACCGTAGAAAACTTATCAAGACCCGCCTCTAAGGCCATGCGATCGCTTGGGTCGATTCCTTTGGCTAATAAATGAAAACAGACAATCCGAAAGTGTGCTCCCGTATCGACATGAAGAAACTTTAATTCCTTAGCAAGCGCTCTCGCGGTTGAAGACTTGCCGGTCGCGGCCGCCCCATCAATTGAAATAAGGGTAGGTGGCTTACTAAGAATGTGATGCATGCTTTAACTGGGCTAAGGTATTAAAAAAATCAGGGAACGTCTTACTGCAACAATCTGCGTCTTCGATTGCGAGCCAAGGCAAACCATCTCCAAGAAGATCGTAGGTGCCTAAAATACCGAAACTCATAGCAAATCGATGATCCTCGTAGGTTTCAATCTTTAATAAACTTCCCGAGGCACGTGCGGCTAGCGCTTTTTCTTTAAGGGTCTTTAGGTCGCTGATAATCTGAAGTGAATCCTCTGTTTCGGTGACACTCTGTCCAAGTTTTTTCAGTTCTTTTGCCATAGCCGCGACTCGGTCAGTTTCTTGATGCCGTGTATGCGCAATTCCCTTAAGGGTTACATTCGAGCTGATTAAGGGAGCAATCGCGGCGTAAGTTAAGAAAGTATCGGAAAAAAGAGTGAAGTCTAATTCCAGCGGTGCTTGCATCGCGGTTAATTCGAGCGGCCGTTTGAGGGACCAATAAGCCTTATGGGGCTGAACTTCCAATCCGTGAAGTTTGAGAATGTTTGCAAACTCGGCATCGCCTTGAATCGGTGCTTCCCCTAAGTTTTCAATAGAAAGATTCCCTCCGTGCAATAAAGTCAGCGCTAAGAAATAACTTGCGGCGGAGAGGTCAGGTTCAATTGCATAGCAGCCGGATTCAGGTCCTTCGTAGCCTTGGCTTTTTACGATGTATTCTCCGGGGGTATCCTCAGCCAAGTAGGTCGCTCCAAATCCAACTTTTATATGCTCAGTTACTTTGATGTAGGCTTCCCTAACATTCGGGCATCTGAGGACCGTGTCTTGTGATGAGGCGGGTAAACTCAGTAAAAGTGCAGAAAGAATCTGGCTACTGCTCGAGGCATCCACAGCGGCTTCACTTATACGATAGCCCTTGGTGATCATCTTAAAAGGGAAGTGACCTGCTTTCTCTGTAAATATAAATTCAGCAGCGCCGAGTTCTACAAGGGCGTCTAAAAGACCTTTCATCGGTCGTTCACGCATTTGAGGGTCACCATCCAGAAAATATTCACCGCCATCTTGCAGCGCTAAAAAGGCAGTGATGAAACGTGCGGCGGTTCCTGCATTTCCTACATTCAGCGCAGCTTTTTTTTGGGGGATGGCACCCGACAACCCCTTTATTTGAATCCTTGCTTGGAGCGGATCGGTGGCTACTTCAAAACCTAAGGCTTTAAGCGCCTCAATCATGATTAGAGTATCTCTACTGAATAATGCACCTTCTAGCCGAACTAGCCCCTTGGATAGGGCGGCAGTTATAAGGGCCCGATTCGTTATACTTTTAGAGCCAGGAAGTTTGAGTGAACCTTTTAGGGAATGTTGGAAAGGATTTATTTTTAATGCATCGGTCACAATGAGAAATAATTAAGGTCTACTTTGAGTGCTCGATTTTACCCCGCACGGATTGTCCTTCTTCGAGTGCTTTATGAATGGCGGCTACATCTTGGTTTTTGAGACTTGTTTTTATCGCACTAAGGGCGCTTTCAAATTGTTCTATAGAGTCTAATATCGCGGAAGAATTTTGGGAGAGAATTGACTCCCAAAGCTTGGGATTCCCCCCTGCGATGCGGGTTGTATCTTTGAGCCCTTGTCCGGAAAATTTAAAGAGGTCTGGATCGAGACCTTTAAGAGAAGCGGCTAGAGAAGCGGCTACAATATGCGGCAAGTGACTTATCTGGGCGACCAGCGCGTCATGGGCTTGGGCCTCAATCGAAAAAGGGCGCATTCCGAGGGCTTCCCAGAATTGGTGTAGCATCTGCAAGAGTTCTGGGGGGCTTTCTTTGTCTGGAGTTAAAATACAGGTGGCGTCTTTAAGCAATGTAGCGCTAGCATGCTCCATGCCTGCTTTTTCTGAACCGGCCATCGGGTGAGCGCCAATGAAGTGGCACTTTGATCCTTTGGATGCGGTTAACGCTTCCTTGCAAATAGTTGATTTAACGCTTCCCACATCTGTGACTAGAGTTCCGGGATTTAAGTGGGGAAGCATTTCAGTGAATAATGGAATTATGGTATCGACGGGGGTGCAAATGATCACCAAATCACAGCCTTGGACCGCTTCTTTAATTGTCGGATGCACTGAATCTGCCCAAGCTTGCCTTTTGCATTTTTCTCGGCTTGCTTCACTACGCGCCCAAACTTTCACCTGATCTGCAAGAGAGCTTTTGGAAATAGCCATCGCAACTGAGGCTCCGATCAGTCCAGGACCAATTATGCTAATGTTCTTAAACATATAATTCAGTCTAAAACGTTCTTTTCAATTAGGGCAATAAGTGATTTTGTTTTCTTTCAGTCACCTTATTGAATTATTCTTCAGCCAGCAAATCGATTAGTTTTTCGTCCAGCGTAAATGAATTTTAGAATTTTAGTTTTTTTCATCTTAATACCAGTGTGTTTAATTGGGTTTTTTGTTTTAATTACAGCCCTTGGACCGAAGTCCGTGGATTACTCTGAAATTAGCTTTGACGCGACCGTGCCGGAAGCTGCTGAGGCATTAAGGCTCAAAAGTATTGATTTTGAAGGTGCATTTGACGAGATTGCTTCGCTTAAGGAAGTTTCTAAAAAAGATCATGATCTTTTGATAAGTGCGATAAAGTACCAAAAGCAATACATCGCTCAAATGCCCTTTTATAGCAAGGATGCCGAGGGCAGGTTGCGTCTTTTAGAAACGCGCTATGACCAGGTTGCCTCAGAGTCATATTTTGAAAAGAGTCTAGAACTTGAATTTGAAAGTAAGCGCCACTATGAAGCTCAAGATTTTGATCAAGCGCTCATTGTGATTAAAGAAGCCATAAAATTACAGTATGATATTAATGAGAATTTCCGACTGAGCACGAGGCGTGATGTGAATCGCTTAGCGCAATTAAACCGCCAAAAAAAATACTTAAAGGCTTATCCTATTTATCAGAATCTTTTAGAGCTTGAGGCTGAAGCGGAGTCTTTAAGGCAAGAAGGTCAATGGGAAGCTGCTGCTGATAAGATTGAAGGTGCCGTTGATTTGCAGTTTATTTTAAATTCAGAATACCGAGGCTCTAAACTTTCTGACAGTAATCGGCTCGCTGAGTTAAAGCGCCGCTATATCAGATTAAAGAGCGAGCGCGCTTATCAAGAAATAGAGTCTTTGATTGCGGCGGCGGATAAATTGATCGACGGGCAATCGTATCTTTTAGCTTCTGCTTTGTACGATGAGGCCATGCTTGCTCAAAGAAAATTAAATGATCGTTATCCTGACGGTCTTTATAGTTCTGAGGACAGCGTTATAAATCTAATCAAACGAAGTCAATCAGCGGCGAGTTATCAACTCGGTAATGATATAATTTCTTTAGAAATTGAAATTGATACTGATTTAAGGAATCGCAATGATGTAGCTGCTCAAGAGAAAGTCTTACGTGCTTCCAATGCTATTTTAAAGATGAAGGAAGAATTCCCTAAGAGTTCCTATAATGACGACTCCTTGGATTTAAAAATTAGGTATCTAAATTTGATTCGGAATGATATTGGGTTCTTGCAGGATAGGATATACGATATGTTATTGCCGGTTCCTGGCAATGGGGAGATTAAGATGCTGAAAACCGAAGTGACCCAGGCCTTATACACAACAATTATAGGGGTTAATCCGAGCCGCACCACGGGAGATTTAAAACCCGTAGAATCAGTCAGTTGGGCCGAAGCTAATGAATTTTGTAAGCGAATCGCCTGGATCATGGGTCGGACGGTTCGACTCCCTAAAGAATTTGAATTCCGCGCAGCCCTAGGAAAGCTTAGGTATGTAAAGCTAGAAAACCATGTGATTTCTCGAGAAGAAAAAGAAGGCTTATCTGAGGTAGCGAGCAAAGACCCGTTCAGCAACGGATACTATGACCTTTTAGGTAATCTAAGCGAATGGCTTCTGACTGAAGATGCTTACGAGGACGAACCTGTCAGCCATTTAGGGGGTCATTTTGGGGATAGTTATAATGTGATTTATTCGGTGCCCAAGCGTTCGACAAATCGTAACGAACGGAGCCGCCTAGTTGGCTTTCGCTTTGTAGTCGAACTGCCCTAATTTTCACGTTCGAGCAACTTGCATATTTGAAACTTAGCATTAATCTAAGTGTTTGTTTTAAATGAAAACTAAAAAAAACTCAGGCTTCACCGTTATTGAATTTTGCATTGTGTTGATTGCATTTTTAATTGTTTTGGCGGCGACGATTCCGATTATGAATCACCGATTAGAGGCTCAAGACAGGTCTAAAATCTTGCGGAATATACGACTTTTGGAAGTTCATTCTATAGCATATTTCAAAAAGCACGAAACTAACTCAATTGGGTTTTATGATCTGGTGGGTCCAGGTAAGCCGATTTATAAATTAGTTTACGCACACAATGAAGTTTACCCAGAGGTAATCTACAAGAATGAAGCAATTACTGTTCAGACAGAAAGATTTGGAAAGCTTACTTTAGATTAGGCGAGGCTTTGGAGGTATTCCAGCAGCTTTAATCCGGTCTTTGGTCCAATGCCTTTAACGGCGAGGATTTCATCTAACCCTGCTTGCTTGAGTTTTTCGATTGTCCCAAAATGACGTATTACTTCGGATTTTCGCTCAACCCCGAATCCTTTAAAATCATCCAAAATGGATTCTTTTATTTTTTTACTACGAAGTTCCGCGTTGAAGTTGTTAGCATAATAGTGTGCTTCGTCTCTGAGGTGCTGCAGCAATCTTAAGGCGGGATCCCTGAAAGGTAAGTTAAGCGAAGGACTTCCGTCCGGGAAGACGATGGTTTCATTTTTTTTAGCTAAGCCAATTAAGTTAGGAGGATTTATGTTTTCGTACATTAGGGCTTTGAGGGCCGCATGAACTTGCCCTAATCCGCCATCGATCACAATTAAATCAGGGAATGCTTTGCCTTCTTTTTCGAGCCTTTTATAGCGCCTTGCTACAACCTCTTCAATCGCTCTAAAATCATCATTCCCAACGAAGGATTTAATCTTGTAACGGCGGTAATTTTTTCTGTCGGGCTTGCCGTCTTG
Source organism: uncultured Puniceicoccaceae bacterium (assembly GCA_913045955.1). Lineage (GTDB taxonomy): Bacteria > Verrucomicrobiota > Verrucomicrobiia > Opitutales > Coraliomargaritaceae. Next base: position 2,422 of record CAJWRZ010000041.1, on the reverse strand, counting down.
GAAGCGAACCATTGAAGCGACGCAAAAACTTCCGGAAATATGTGAAATATCAAAACACTCTATGCTAGCGGGCAAGGCATTTAAATTAAGTGCTTTCTGAAGGCACTCAAGTGTCTCACTTTCAGAGATTATGCCTATTAAATTTCGCTCAAATTTCCTCGTTCGCTTAGAGGTTTGTTCTATGGCAATTATATGATCTCTAATGGCTCCGGCTTTTTCGTAGTTTTGTTTTTGGGCAAAAGCCTTCATCTTTCCTTCTAAATCTTGGATGGTTTCTTCAGTTTTTCCTTCGAGAAATTGGCAGGCATCCTTAATTCTTTTTTTGTAAGCTTCTTCGGTGATTACATTTGGAAGATCCGATAATTCGGCGCGTGCATCATCGTAGAGTCGCCACTCCTTATCACCTATTTTCTTAGGTGTGGCGTCGCTGAGTAAGATGCCAAATTTTTGCTTCATTATATTGAGCGTTTTTCTTAATGAACTGGAATGAGGAAAAGGTCCGTAGTATCGATAATGCTTATAAATCTTATTTCGAGTGAGCCGGAATTTTGGAAGTGCTTCTTTTAGGTTGAGCTGAATTAGAAGGAAGCGCTTGTCGTCCTTCAGGCTGGTATTGTAGCGCGGCTTATATTTTTTGATTAATTGGCTCTCCAATAAAAGTGCTTCAGATTCGGAGTTGACGCAGCGAAAATCAAAGTCATCGACTAGCGCGATTAAGGCTCTAATTTTGGGCTGCGTATGATTAATCCTCCTCGAAGCTTGGAAATAGGTGGAGACCCTTTTCTTAAGATTTTTCGCTTTACCCACATAGAGGGTCTGTCTGAAGCGGTCGTACATTATATACACTCCTGGCTTATTTGGGAGTTTGCGCAACTGCTCCTTAAGATGTGTCGATTTATTTGGATTCATGGAGGCTTTGGGCTATCAATAAACTATAGCTATATCTTGCTATTATCTTAAAACGCTTAAACTAAATTTATGCCAAATTCGAACACTGTAGAAATATTAACGATCGGTAATGAATTATTACTCGGTATTCGAACTAATACTCATTTAACTTATTTAGGCAAGCAACTGTCATTATTGGGTTTGAATGTTCAATATTGTCAGGTCATTCCAGACGACCCTAAGAAAATACAATCAGCGATTGTATTAGCGCTGACTCGCTCAAATCTGATTATTACTACCGGAGGTTTAGGACCAACTGAGGATGATATGACCCGTGAAAGTGTCGCTTTTGCCCTTGGTAAAGAGCTCATTTACAACGACACAATTTTTGAATCAATCACGGAATATTTTTCAAAAATTAGCCGAGGCGTCTCTTCGATACACAAGAAGCAATGCTTTCAAATAGAAGGAAGCACCATCATGAAGAATGAGCGAGGCACCGCGCCGGGTCTCTTTGTCGAAAGCGGATCGAGTGTGGTCGCACTTTTGCCAGGGCCTACACATGAGCTCATACCCATGTTTCAAAATCAATTAGTGCCCTTGCTTAAAAGCAAATCCTTCTGCGCCAAAGAGGCCAATTATGTTCAGATAAGATCCTGCGGAATTGGAGAATCTTCAGTGGAAGAGCTGATCCAGCCAATCGTTAAAGAACAACCCAGTGTTGAAGTGGCACTTTGTGTTCACTTGGGAGTCGTTGACCTCCGTCTTTGTTGCCCAAGTTCCGAGCTGGAATATTCGGAATTAATGCAGCTAGCTGAAGGCTGTAGAGAGTTGCTCGGGGATCATTTTGTCGGTTTTGGCGAGGTGTCGCTGGCTGAAGTTATTTCTAATATTTTAAGAAAGAGCGAACAAACACTTGCGGTCGCTGAGTCCTGTACGGGGGGCCTTATGGGTAATGCCTTCACCGATATATCGGGTGCTTCTAAAGTATTTAAAGGCGGGGTTATTTGTTATGCCAATGATGTCAAAGTGCTTCAGTTGTCGGTTCCCGAAGAGATCCTTGAACAACATGGGGCGGTGAGTGGGGAGTGTGCTATTGCGATGGCTTCAGGTGCTGCGGAGAATTTGTCGGCTGATTATGGATTGAGCATTACTGGATTTGCCGGACCAGAGGGGGGCGATGCAAACAATCCAGTGGGAACTATCCATATCGGATTTTACTCTCCATTTGGTGTCTGGGCAAAAAGCGTTCGCTATATCGGCGGGCGACTTGATGTTAAAGCCCGAGCGGTTAATGCAGCGCTTGATTGGATGCGCCGTGAATTAATCTACCAAGACAAAAGGCAGCGAAGGGATTGTTCTATTTGATGGAGTCAGCCTCAGCTGGAGCTTGATTTTTTTCTCGCTAGTTGGTCCTTAAATTTAAATATAGATTTATGGCTGAGTCTGCAAAATTTACATTCATTTGTGGCGACGATGAATTCCTTGTTTCTGAAAAGGGAATGGCTTGGTACCAAAAGGCTACCGAATCCAT
>CAJWRZ010000040.1 GCA_913045955.1 uncultured Puniceicoccaceae bacterium | reverse complement strand
GGGGAATCTCTTGCGCACTTAAGCTGATTTTTTCTGGGGCAATCCCCGCAGCCATCGCGCGATGCACTTCATAGCCTGAGCTGGCATCTATGTGTAAACCCATTTCATTAAATAGCTTAAGAATCGCCCGATTGGGGGAAGCTTTCATCGCGTAGCGAGCCGTCAAACCATACGCATTAGGAAAATCCAATACGGCTTGGGCGGAAGCTCTTAAAGCTTCCTCGCTGTAGAGATAAACGGGTGTACCAAATTCCTCGGCTACCGCGCGCGCCTGATCGGCTTCTAAAATTTTATTTGAATAGATGGGTATCATAGGATTCACTAAAGTTATAAAATAACTGTATGAAAGAAATTATTAAGAGTTCGGCATTATTATTGGCAAGTATATTACTTACACGATTTTTACTTCCTGCAAATATCACTCCTTTAATTGCGGTGGCTGTCTTTATGCCCTTCATTACCAATAATAAGCACTTACAAATTGGACTTCCTGTGGGTATCTTGTTTGTGACAGATTTAGCATTAGGCTTCTATGGCAACACGATGTTCTTTGTTTACGGTTCGATGATAGCGATTGGAATTCTATCTCGATACTCGCATCGCGGTACGTATGCTGGCTTGATTAAAACCTCCTTGATGGGAGTGCTCCTTTGGCACTTGGTGGTTAATTTCGGAGTTTATTTAAATAACCTGGGTACGAGTTCTCTAATCCAGACATATGCACTGGCAATTCCTTTTGATTTTAGACTACTGGCCAGCACGCTCTGCTTTGGTAGCCTATTCTATGGTGCTCAGTCAGGGATTAATCGCTTTTTGGAAAGTCGCAGCTCAAGCCAAATGTTATAGCTACTGCGGCATCTATTGCAGCATCTAAAATATTAGAAAGGCTCTCATTTAACAACCCGCCCGTGACATCCGGGGCAGGTCCCACTGTAGACCACTTCTCCCCCTGAGACAAAGAACCCTTCGGGGAATGCCACCTTAGGAAGACGCATTGGAATATCTAGGTCAAAAACCTTATCACAGACGCGGCAAATAAAATGCGGGTGCTCTTGCTCAGCCGGAAGTTCATAGCGCGTTGCTTGTCCGGGGAATGCCAGCCCAATAAGCTGAAAAGCTTCGGTGAGCTTATTGATAGCCCGGTCAACCGTTGCTGATCCTAATTTAGGTAATTGGGCACGCCCCTTCGTGAGAATTTCTTTCCGAGTCAAAGGCCTGTTAGCCTTTTTCAATACATTAATGATAACAGATCTTTGTTCGGTAAGCATTTAAAAAGTAAAATCAGAGCTTAGATAAAAACTTACTGGAGCGCCAGGATAACCGGCCGTCGACTCGTAGGATTCATTAAGCGCATTCTCTATACGAGCGGAAATGACTTTATTTTCATCGAGCTTATAACTTCCATATATTCTTAAGACGCTCATATCTTCGAAGCGAATCCCGGCCGTATCTTCACGATTAGCAGCCGCCATAAATCCTAGTCCGAGATTTAGTTTTTCATCCACCTGCCAATTTATGTTAGAGATAAATTTATGCATGGGACGTCGTATAAGCTGGTCACCGGCTACCCCCGAATATCCAGAACCTAAACTTCCTTCAATGATTGATGCATCAAGGTAATTATAATTTAGGTAACAGCCAATATTTTTATATAAATCTATTTTTATATAACTCTCAAAGCCGTTTTGCTTAGTATTAACAACATCGTAACCACTCAGTGGCCATGGCTTACTATCCGCAAGATTGAAGATCTTATTACGAAATAAGATGAGCCCCATTTCTTGAATGCGCATCTTTTGAGGATTGGCGAGCCCCTGTTTAGGAAAGTATCGAACTCCAATTTCATTCGAGCGAATTGTCTCTAATTGAAATGGGATTGTATCAATGTTGGAATTGTAAACATAGTTGAGTGCTGGCGGAGTTGATTGACCGTAGCTTTTCTTGGCAAATAACTTAATATTTTTCTCGGCCCCCAGCGCCTTGTTAATTTCGATACCGCCCGTCTTACTAAGATCAAAGTATTTATCGTAATCCGTTAAACGACCATTTATACTCAATAAAGTGTCGGGGGATAAACTTAACATTAAGCCACCAAATATTGCCTCATTAGAGTAATCATGGTGCAAGGGACTTGATCCAGAAGTATCCTTGGTCGGCCCCTGATCGTATGATTTTCCTTCATCAAGAAAGCCAAAAGAGAAATTACCGTTTAAGCTTGTCGGGTTATAGTAAAATAGAGCTTGGAAAGAATTTATTTTCTCAACGTATAAGTTATCATAATTATCGGCATAACCAGGGAACCCAGGGCTGTCGATCGACTCCAATTCACTCTTGGTATAATTATAAAGAATATTTCCGCTTAGGGTATCTGAAATTTTAAAGAAAATTCTTGGAGATATTAACTTCGTATTACTGACATTTCTTTGTGCTTGCGGGAACGAAGCACCGTAAATTGATCCGGGAACGCCAAGGTCGGAGTCAAAAGCATAATATTGTAAATCAAAATCGAATTGTTCATTGATATCATACCTAAAGAAAAGATTGGATGAGAGGCGTTCATAGTCTGAATTCTCTTGGAAGCCGTCGGTCTTCTTCGAATTAATCCCTAAAGCAACTCCCATTTTATCAGTGCCGTAAGCAAGTGAATAATCTTGATCAGAATAATTGTCAGCACCTAGAGAGAGTTTAACTTTTTGAATGAGCTCAGTGTTTAACACGCCACTTCGAATATTAATCACACCTCCAATTGAGTCATTTCCATACAAGCTTGAGGCATCTCCACGGAGCATTTCTACAGAACTTGCATTCACTAAGCTCAATTGCCCTAAGTCATATTGACTCGAAAACCCGGAGGGTATCCGCCTTCCGTTAAGTAAAATTGATGTATGACTGCTCTGACTGCCCCTGGAAAAGAGACTGCATAAAGCGCCTGTTCCCCCGCTTTGCACTAAAAATATACCCGGCATCTGATTTAAGACACCCGTAAGATCGGCGAGTTGTTGCTTTTCGATTTCCCCAAAAGTGACTCTACTGACCGATGGACTGATTTCTTTTATCGATTGCTCAAAAAGTGATCCCGTAACAACAAAGTCCGGCAACTCGTAAACTTTAGATAAATCTTTTTGATCTTCAGAATAACAATCTAAAAACCAGAATAATGGTAGTAATAATAGGATGAATTTTTTCATGAGCAATAAATAGCTTATATTGGATAAGTAAGTAGGCGTTTGAATATATTTATTGTTTAAGATCAATAAAATATCGATAATCGAGAATCAATCTCAATTTACACCCAAAGCAAGCAATCCGATAATTTATTTAAATATTCAATAAACGCTATACAGAGAGGTTTTCTGCTATCTGGACATTATCCGCTCGCACGACTTGGCTATTCTTATGCGATAGCACAAGCACTTTAGGCTTCCAATCTTTAGCTGCTTCAGCATCCACTTGAGCAAAGCTCATGATGACGAGTAAATCCCCAATCTTTCCTTTGTGGGCGGCGGCTCCATTCAAAGAAATAATGTGAGAGCCTTTAGGAGCTTCAATTGCGTAAGTCTCTAAACGCTCTCCATTCGCTATATTTGCAACCAGGATTTTTTCGTAGGAACGAATCCCCACAGCTTCCATAAGCTCACTATCAATAGCCAGACTACCTTCATAATGAAGTGCGCTGTCGGTGACTTCAGCTCTTAAGAGTTTAGATTTAAGCAAATTTATCTGCATGCGGTTCACGTTGTCACTTATCTTAAAGATGTCAAAATGTAATGCCAAACTTATGCATTAGGATAACTCCCTAGCCATTTTACTAGCGACGAGCATTCCTTAAGCTCTTCCATAGCTTCCTGAACTGCGGCATCCTGAATATGCCCGATCAGGTCAATAAAGAAGAAATAATCCCAAGCTTTCTTTCGACTCGGCCTAGATTCGATCTTAGATAAATTAATACCACGCTTAGCAAAAGGCATCAAAGCCTTTTCAAGCGCACCCGATTGATCCTTTAAAGAAATAACCAGACTTGTCTTATCCTTGCCCTCCCCAATTGCCTGAACCTCTGTTTTTCCAACCACTAAGAAACGGGTGACATTTTCAGCTTTATCTTGAATCCCACGTTCAACAATTGGCACATTATTAATCTCAGCAGCCAATTTACTCGCGATCGCCGCAACCTCCGGCCGTTCTGAAGCCACTTGAACAGAGCCAGCCGTACTGTTTGATTCTACTAAAATCGCGTTCGGAATATTACGATGAAGCCATTCCCTGCATTGACCTAGCGCTTGATCTTTAGAATGAACTTCCTTGATATCTTCGAGCGAGGATTTCGATATTAAACAATGCTCAATCGGTAAATAAATTTGCGCACAAATTTTTAAATCCGATTCAACCAACTGATCCATCGAATGAAAGACCACACCTTCCGTAGAATTTTCAATCGGGATCACTCCATAAGCACATTCACCCGATTCAACAGCGCTGAATACATCGGGAATTGTCTTCATAGCCACTGACTTCAAGCTAACACCGAAATTCTTGAGCACCGCCTGGTGAGTGAAGGTTGCCTCTGGACCTAAAAACGCTATCTCAAGCTCTTTTTCTAGGGCAATAGAGGCTGATATGATTTCTCGATAAATCGCCTCTAAAGCTTTCTGCTTAATAGGTCCTTCGCTCATTTCAGATACCTTTTTGAAGACTAAGGCCTCCCTTGCAGGATCATAGAAGTCTTGTCCTGATTCCTGTTTAATTTTGCCAATATCACCCGCCAACAATAATCGTTCATTCAATAATTGTACAATTTTTGCGTCGATACTATCAATTGATACGCGCTTATTATCTAAGTTTGATTTACTCATGCTTTTCCTTCATCTGAATTCTCTGTAAAACTATCTGCTTCGATATTTTCTTTTTGCCAGTCTACTTCAACAAAAGTCTCATCCAAGGGCAATTCCGAAGGTTCAGTTTCCTTAGGCAGTCCCACAGTGGAATCATCGACAGCCGCATCTGATTGCGCATCCTTACGCATACAATCATCAATTTGAACATTGGTCATAATGTCAGAAGCTGGTAAATCCTCTAAATCCTTAATCCCTGAGAATTCTAAAAACTTCTCTGTCGTCCCATATTGAATAGGCCGACCCGGCAATTCAGCACGCCCAGTTATCAAAATTAACTCAAGCTCCAACAAACGACCGACCGGACTGTCCACCGAAACGCCCCGAATTGATTCGATCTCTGCACGCGTCACTGGTTGCCGATAAGCAATAATCGATAAAGTCTCCAAGGCTGCCATTGTCAGCTTCATCGGTTTAGGCTCCGAACGCAATAAACGGATATAATCAGAAAATTGCGGCGCCGTCGCAATATAGTACCCCTTGGGGCCCTCCGCTAGCCTGTAAGCACGGTCTTCGGCCTCAGCTTCTTCAGTTATAGCTTTGAGCACCCCCTCTAAGTCCGCTTTTTTAAGAGTCTCAAAAACCAAAGGCTTATCTTCTTCTGTATCCTTAGATTCGAAAGCTTGATCTAGATACTTTCGGAAAAGCCCTAATAAATCTTTTGTAGAAAGGGGTTCGGAAGTCGACAAGAGTAATGCTTCAACAGTCTTTTTTAAATCTAAGTTCATAGGAGTCTTACTAATAAACAATCAAAGTTTTCAAAAAAGAACAGAAAAAAGGGTGTTGTCCTTCAATCATGAATTTGTTTCATAAGAGCCATATTAGTAAAAGAACTATTAATAATCATTACAATGTCTGAATCTGATAACCGAAAACATTCCTCTGTAGTCGTCGATGGCGTTGATCGCGCACCCGCAAGATCCATGCTTCGAGCCGTAGGCTTCAAGGATGAAGATTTCCAAAAGCCCCAAGTCGGAATCGCCAGCTCTCCGAGTGATCTAACACCGTGCAATATGCACTTAGGCGAATTAGCCAGCCATGCGACTAATGGCGTGAACCAGGCAGGAGGAAAAGCAATTAATTTCAGTACGATCACCGTCTCTGACGGAATCTCTATGGGCACTCAAGGTATGCGCTACAGCCTAGTCTCTAGAGATGTCATTGCGGATTCCATTGAGACCACAACCGCGGCGGAAGGCTTTGATGGACTCGTCGCCATTGGCGGTTGCGACAAAAATATGCCCGGATGCATGATCGCCCTAGCCCGCTTAAATAGACCCTCTGTATTTGTTTATGGCGGCACAATTCTCCCAGGTTTTACAAAATCCGATAAAGAAAAATGCCAGCCCTTAGATGTCGTCTCTGTATTTGAAGCGGTCGGCAAACACGCTAAAGGAAGTTTAGATGACGCAGGCCTTAAAGAGGTTGAAGAAAGCGCCATCCCAGGCCCAGGATCTTGTGGAGGCATGTATACCGCAAACACCATGGCGAGTGCCATTGAAGCTTTGGGCATGAGCCTGCCGGGAAGTAGCGCCCAAACTGCAGTGGGTCAGAGCAAAAAGAAAGACTGCGAAGATGCCGGAAAAGCAGTCTTAAACTTACTTGAAAAAAATATTCGCCCGAGGGATATCTTAACAAAAAAAGCTTTTGAAAATGCTATCACCACCTGCCTGGCACTCGGTGGATCCACTAACCTTATTTTACATATGCTCGCGATTGCCCACTCGGCAAAAGTTGATTTAACTATTGATGATTTTGATCGGATTGGGCGTAAGATCCCTCTCCTTGCCGATGTAAAACCTTTTGGCAAATATCATATGAGTCACCTCATTCGTATTGGAGGCATCCGCCCAATGATGCGTCTGTTACTCGATAAAGGCCTGCTACATGGAGATTGTATCACTGTTACGGGCGAAACGATTGAAGAATCACTCAAAGGAGTTCCACATTACGGTACCTTCCCAGAGGAACAAGACATCATCCGACCTTGGGATAACCCGATTAAAGATAGTACCCATCTAAGAATCCTGCGCGGTAATCTTGCCCCTGAAGGAGCCGTAGGTAAAATAACCGGAAAAGAAGGACTTTATTTTAAAGGAACGGCTAAAGTTTATGAAGGCGAAGAAGACGCTTTAGAGGGAATTCTTAAAGGCGATGTCACCAAAGGGGATGTTGTTGTAATTCGTAACGAAGGCCCTGTCGGCGGTCCTGGTATGCGAGAAATGCTTTCTCCTACCAGCGCGGTTGCCGGACGTGGACTGATCCAAGAGGTCGCTTTAATCACCGACGGACGTTTCTCTGGTGGAAGCCATGGTTTTGATGTAGGACACATAACTCCAGAAGCTGCAAGAGGCGGCCCAATAGGGATCGTTAAGAATGGAGATTTGATTGAAATCGATGCTGATAAGAATTCGATTAAATTACTCATTGATGAGGGCGAATATAAAACTCGACTGGATAATTACATTCCAAATCCCCCTAAAGAAACCAGTGGAGTACTCGCTAAATACGCGGCACTCGTAGCAACCGCTTCTGAAGGCGCGGTCACCGATAAAAATCTAAATATTTAAAAACTCATACAGTAAACTTATGACTTGGGAAAATTTTAAACAAAAATACTTAGCGCTCAATTCCTTAGATTTTGCGCTCGATTATAGCCGGATAAACTTCGGGAAAGATTTCTTCGATTCGATGAAGCCCAAAATGCAAGCCGCATTCGAAGCGATGGATGCACTTGAATCTGGGGCGATTGCCAATCCAGATGAAGGCAGACAAGTCGGTCATTATTGGTTGCGTAATCCCGATTTGGCACCTGATAGCTCAATGGGGCAAGCGATCAACGACGCAATTAAATCGATTAAATCAATCACTGAAGCAGTCCACTCAGGCACCTGCGCCGGTCAAGAAGGTCCCTTTGAAAACCTTTTGATTATTGGCATTGGTGGCTCTGCATTGGGACCACAATTTGTGGCGGATGCCCTCGGTAATCCAGATAAAGACCGTATCACAACCTACTATTTTGATAATACGGATCCAGATGGGATTGACCGTACTTTGGCCCAATTAAAAGGGAAATTAGGTAAGACGCTTTCCGTAGTTATTTCAAAATCCGGGGGAACCGCAGAAACACGTAATGGCATGCTTGAAGCAAAGGCAGCCTATGAAAAAGCTCATTTAGATTTCGCCCAACATGCTATTGCGATTACTGGCGAAGGCTCAAAATTAGAAGCAATTGCCGTCGATGAGGGATGGTTATTTCGCTTGCCAATGTGGGATTGGGTTGGCGGACGCACTTCTGAGTTAGCGACCGTTGGATTATTTCCGGCCGCACTTCAAGGCATCGATATAGATGAGATTTTAAAGGGTGCATTTGAAATGGACCAAGCGACTCGAGTCAAAGATACTCGCAAAAACCCAGCGGCCATACTGGCCTTGTCCTGGCACCAAGCAACCGAAGGCAAAGGCAATAAGGACATGGTGATTCTTCCTTATAAAGACCGGCTCGTGTTATTCTCAAAATACCTTCAACAGCTAATCATGGAGTCGTTGGGGAAAGAAACTGACCTCGAGGGTGTTGTAGTTAATCAAGGCATTTCTGTCTACGGGAACAAAGGCTCTACAGACCAACATGCCTATGTCCAGCAACTCCGTGAAGGTGTTCATAACTTCTTCGTAACTTTTGTTGAAGTGCTTGAAGATCGGCAAGCCGAAGCTATTTCAGTGGATGACGAAAAGAATACAACTGGCGATTATCTCCAAGGCTTTTATCTGGGAACTCGAGAAGCTTTACAGGAGAAAGGTCGCGAATCTTTAAGCGTAATTATTCGCAAAGTGTCCCCCCATTCTGTTGGGCAATTAATTGCTTTGTTTGAAAGAGCGGTAGGCTACTACGCACATTTGGTTAATATAAATGCTTATCACCAACCGGGCGTTGAGGCGGGCAAAAAAGCAGCCACAAAAATCTTAAAGATTAAGTACACTGTTACAGAATTTCTCAAAAACCAACAAGGAAAAGCCTACACAATTGACCTAATTGCTCATAAAACTGGCCTAGACTCAGATAAAGAAGTAATTTTCAAATTACTCAATCGATTAGCCAATAATTCAGATTCCGGGATCGCAGTTTCAAGTACGGAAGTTTTCACAGATTCAGAATTCTTTTACAGGCAATAAAATGAAAATTCTGAAATATATTATTGTAGCTATATCTTTGATTTTTTTAACCTTTCAAATAATCAAATACAAAAAAGAAAAAGCTATCATTCTTAATTCTGAGCAGAAAGCACTTGAGGCAGTTCTGTATTTCAAAAATAAGAGTATAGAAAACACAAAAAGTTCCGAGTACCAAAAAAGTTTAATCAATCAAAAGAATCAGGAGATTAATGAGCTAAAAATGACCAAAAATCGTCTTAGCAACCAAGTAAAATCTTCAGAGCAAAAAAGACGCGCTTTAGAAGAGGCGATCAACACACAAATTTTAACTATAGAACAAAAACAAAATGAAATTCTAATTCTGAAGAAAGAATTACTTGAACATATCTCAACACCTTAAAAACTATCGACATATTATGAAACAAATCATCTTCGTACTTTTCGTTTTTCTTACGATCCTAAGTTTCACCGGTTGTATGACCACGAACCCAGATGAACAAACTGTGCCATGGGGTCGCCCAGCCGAATGGGAAAGAGGCTCACCTTTTCAAACTCAGTAAAATTAATAAATGTCAAAAGATTCCTCAGAAGGCATTTTGTATATTGTTTCTGTTCCCATAGGTAACTTAGCCGATATTACGGCTCGCGCAAAATCTATCCTAAGCGAGGTTGACATCATCGCATGTGAGGACACTCGAGTTACGGGAAAATTGCTCAGCAAACTCAGCATTGAAGACAAGCCGGCGCTACGTTCTTACCGAGACGAAAACGAATTAGCCTTAGCTGATTCGATAGTCGGAATGATCAAAGGTGGCCATAAAATTGCTTTAGTATCCGATGCGGGCACTCCTGCTATTTCTGATCCAGGATTTCGACTTATAAAAGCCTGCCGAAAGGAAGGCGTTCCGGTAACGGCATTGCCGGGGGCCTGCGCTTTAGTCAATGCCCTAGCCTTGTCAGGACTGCCCACTGATGCTTTTTTATTCGCTGGATTCCTCCCACCCAAACGGTCAGCGAGGGAGCGTTTTTTAAAAGAAAATGCAGAACAAAATCATACCTTAGTTGTTTATGAATCCTGTCACCGCATTGAAAAATTCCTTGAAGACATTATTTCTGTACTTGGATCCGATCGTGTTATCTCTATCTGCCGAGAAATGACAAAAATGCATGAGTCCGTACTAACTGGATCCGCGGAGTCCGTTCAAAAGAAGCTTTTAAGTGGGAGTAAAAAAGGCGAGTTTGTCGTTTGTATTGCCAAGCAATCTTTCAATATCTAGCAAAATAAAACGCGAAGTTTGTTGGCTTGCTTTACTCGCTTTCAAAAAGAGGAAGCTTTTTTTCGGGATCAACTCTTAGACTGCCTTCGCCCGTCAAAAGTTTCCGCAAGTTATCACCGCAGAATTCTTTTCTCCAATTCTGAAATAATGGATTAGACTGGATCTCATCCCCACCCACTGCGCTGTCATAAACAAAATTAGTTATGGTAGAGCGATTACCAATCAAGGCTGGATCCATTGCTGAGCCAATTGAGAGTCCTTTGATAAAAGCTAAGGCTAGATCAACTCGGGCTTCCATTCCATCATCTTTATGCATGAAGTTTTCTTCTAGTGCTAAGGGCTCTAATTCTTCGTTCACCCCAAGCTCTATGGATTCCCAAAGACCTTTCCCATCTCTTGATAAAAAGCGCTGAGAAAGCTTTTTGCTATTCATCAATGCGTCGTATGACTTAGGTGGCGACTTAGCTAAATAGACAATATTCTCATCCGATAAAACAAATTTCCTTGGGAGATTTCTTTTGCGCGCTACAAGCTCACGCCATGCCCCAACAGATCTTAAAATAATTTTCTGCTTTTTATTTATAGCGCCGCTTTTTTTGACGCGCGGTGTAAGACTTAAAGGATCGGCTTCAATATAGAGTGATTCATTTTCGTAGTATTCCATCTCCTGATTAATCCAGCCAGTCCTTCCTAGTAATTCAGCCTTATCCATCATCATATTCATTAACTTAACGCCATAGCACACATCCTCTTCGGCGTACTCGATTTGTTTTTCCGTCAATGGACGCGCAAGCCAATCGGATTTAGTTTCCGACTTATCGATTCGAATTGATAAAACTTGGTTCAACAAATCACATAAGGAAATAGAGCTGGTCAGGCCAATAAATCCAGCTGCTTTTTGTGAATCAAAAATAGCTTTCGGGTAAGCATTTGAAACACGTGTTAAAATAACCAAGTCTTGCACCGCATCGTGAAGAATTTTGATTGTAACGGTATTGGACAATAATCGTCCAAGGCTCGACATATCCTCAATCACAGTCGCATCGATTAAATCAACCGATCCATCAGGATAGCCCACTTGAATAAGGCCGAGGCTGGGATAATAAGTCCTCTCCCATACGAACTCAGTATCTAAAGCTACTGCATCGAATGAAAGCGCCTTATCCACCAAGGCCTCTAATTCGGATTCAGTAGTAATCATCAGTCCCTTTTATATAATATTTTGAGTAAATAAATAAAAATCTATGCATTTAAAAAATAATTAAAACGTTTCTTGACTTA
>CAJWRZ010000039.1 GCA_913045955.1 uncultured Puniceicoccaceae bacterium | reverse complement strand
TTTATTAATAATAAGGCAGGAGATCTACTGCTGATCAAGCGAACCAAAGCTCCCAACAAAGGTTGCTGGAGCCCTATTGGGGGTAAATTAGATATGGAAATTGGCGAATCCCCCTATCAATGTGCGATACGAGAGACTCAAGAAGAGGTTAATTTAAAGCTCAGCGATCAAGACCTCAACTGCTTTGGCTATATTTCTGAAAAAAGCTATGAAGGCTCCGGACATTGGTTAATGTTTCTTTTTAATGCTAAAGTTACATTAGACATTCTACCCCCAACCATCGATGAAGGGAATTTTGATTTTTTCTCTAGAGCAGCGGTTGATTCGCTAAGTATTCCTGAAACAGACAAAAAGCTATTGTGGCCTTACTATGATTCACACAAAAATGGCTTTATTGGTTTGCGCGCGAACTGTGACCCTGGAAATTCCGTCGAACTATTCGAAGAATTATCTATAAAATAACTTAGTTTAATAATCTAAGTATCTGCCTTCTGAGAAAACGTCCCCTTAGAGACTTCCCAGACAGTCCAATCGCCCTCTTGTTCATTGGCCAAAAATTGTGTGCCCGAGGCAATTATTTGACTATCTTTAGGGCAAGTTGCCCAAAATCCCTGTCTGCGAATTGGGTCCAACTCACCTAAAACATCGTCTACAAGCAAAACGGGCTTAATGCCAAGTACTGACTCAAACAGTTGCGCCTGGGCGACACGCAAAGCTACACATAAGGCTCGTTGCTGCCCATCAGAGCCGTATTCTTTGGCGCCACCAATGGCTAAATTCAAGCCATAATCATCTCTGTGAGGGCCTTTCTGCGTAGACCCAATCAAGGCATCTCGCTTTCGGTTGTCTGAAAAAAGCTGCTCATAGGCATCCACCGATTCTAAGTTAATATCCACATTATAACTTAAACTAGGTTCTTCCGAGTCTTCAGCGAAAGCCGCATAAACCTCCGACAAAATCTTTCCTAGCTGATCTACTCCCGCCTGCCGTTTTCGGATAAGGCTATCGGCATGGAGTGCTAATTCTTTTTCAAAGGCACTGAAAGCTGGAGCATTCGCCTGCATTTTCAAAAGCCGATTCCGCTCTTGGAGGCTTCGATGATATAGACGAAGCGCTTGAAAGTATTCAGGATCTATTGAGGCAAATGTCATATCAATGAAACGCCGCCTTTCCGCAGGAGTCCCTTTAAGAATCATTAGATCGCCTGCATGGAGTGGAACTACAGGAAAGAGCCCAATAAAGTCAGACATTTTCTGAACACGATTTCCGTCAATTAGAAGTATTTTTTCTTGTCCTTTAAAATGCAACTCTACTTGCGTTGAGCGCATACTCTCATGCTCAATCTCATAAAACAGCCTAAATTCCGGGCAGCCTTTTTGGAATAAAGCCTTGCTCGTTTGAGTTCTAAAAGAACGTAGCATAAAAATAAAACCCAGCGCCTCTAAACAATTAGACTTACCTTGTCCATTTGTGCCCAACATAAAATGACGCTTGTGCTCCAGATCCAAATCACAAAGCGCAATATTTCTAAATTGTAAAAAGCGTGCTTTAGTAAATCGCATATTACGGATCGATAATAATCGTCTGACCTTCATCTTGAGTCAACGAAAGCTCTGAGTGAACTTGGGACATTGCCTCTAAAAGCCCGCGCCAATTCTCAGCACTCGTCTCAAGCCCAGAACTGATTCGAATAAACCGCTTAGCTTCCATCGTTGAAAAGCCCATCGCATTCAAGACCGACGATGTTTTATTCAGCCCAGTAGAACAAGCAGAACCTGTTGAAATAAAATATCCTTTTTTTTCTAATTCTGACACCCACTGTTCACTCAGAAAATGAGGCACAATCATTCCAACCGTATTCCACAAGCAAGGCGCTGATTCTCCGACAATCAATACTTCTGGTACCACCTTTTTTATGCCTTGAATAAATTCGGCCCTAAGTGAACGGCTCATTTCAAAAAAACCCTCAGCTACCCTCTTTTGCTCACTCAATATAAGCGCCTTAAGCATTGCTGAAATGCTTGGGAAATCTTCAGTGCCTGCTCGGTGGCCCGCTTCTTGATCGCCTCCATGTCGTATATTAAATCCTCTTGCTCCTTGAGGAATCACAACAAAGCCAACCCCTTTAGGGCCCCCAAATTTATGCGCACAACCGGTTACGAAATCACAAGCGCCAAAACCTCTTGGAGACAAGCGCCCGAACCATTGAGAGGCATCGCAGTGAAACTGAACTGAATAATGCTTAGCTAGCGCGGCGATTTTCTCCCAATCATTGAGGATGCCCGTTTCATTATTAGCCGCCATAACAGATATTGCTTGGAATGCATTTTTTTTAAACTGTGCTTCTAATGCATTTAGGTTAAGCGTTCCGTCAGAATTTATTTCAAGTAACTCGAGTTTTAAGCCTGAATGATGCTTCACCGAATCAGATACACTGGGATGCTCGGTCGGATTTAAACCTACAACGCCTTCAAAACCTAAGGACGTGGACTTCCCCTTCTGTCTATTTTCAGCCACTTTGGGAAAATGTTCAGCCCAATACCTAAAAATACTGTTATTGGCCTCAGTGCCTCCACTCGTAAATACAATGCGCTCTGGACTCAGTTCTAAAAGCTCAGCCATGGATTCCCGAGCCAGCTCTAGCTGAATTCGCACCTTGGCTGCAGCACGGTAAGGACTTGAAGGATTCTGCCAGTAGCGATCGCTTGCTTGGTTCCAGGCATCTTTTGCTGCATCCCATATCGGAGCGGTAGCGTTGTGATCAAAATAGTTCATGGAGCTGCTTCGATAGCTTTATAAAAATTCATTAAGGTATGATAATCTCTTGACCTACGCTCAAAGCACCTGCACTGGAAAGGCGGTCTCGGTTTGCTTGGTAAATATCATTCCAACGAACCTCTGTTCCATAAAACTTCTCGCTTATTTTACTTAATGAATCACCCGATTCGACAACGTAGGTTCTTGGAACCGAACCAGGATTAATATTACGGGGCGATAGGTTCTCTCCAGGAGTCGGCAGCGTAAAGGAATGTGAGGTAACTTTATCATAAGCAAGTTCGGCTCCCCCAGCACCTGATTCGCGTAAGTTGCGCAATACTTTATTGTATTTCACTTTGAGAGTTTCATTTTCCTTTTTTAATCCTTTTATAATATCCAACAAATCAATTCTATCTAAATTTGGCTGAAAAGGCTTTGTGGGTAATTGCCGAACAAATGCCTTTTTGGCAGTTTCAATCAACTGCCTGACTTGCACGGCTTGCCTAGATTCGGGCTTTAACTCTAAGTAGCGATCAAAGTAATAAATAGACCTGATCGGATCTTCCAAGCTATTGAGATAAATATAACCAACCTCTAAATGCGACTCAGGTGATTCACTGCGTACGGCTATTAAACTAATATAGCTGATTAAAGCATCTTCATTTCGACCTTGGCTCTGAAATTCTTTGGCTTTTTGATAGAGTCGTTCTTCGGTCTCCTCCCTTAAGTTATCTGGGGCGGGCGCGCAGCCAAAAACAATCAATGCAATGAGCGAAAAAAGAAGTTTATGCATAGCAAAAAGACGGAGCATTCATTATAGGATTAATTTCCCACAGCTCGGTCAACCGTAAATACGAGATAAGGGCGACTGCGTGGGTTCTTCCCAGAATTTAAACTGCTCTGAGGCAATTGCGCTCGCGGCTAATACCGCTGTTTCTAGACGTAATACCCGAGGACCTAAATGGGCTAAAAACCAATGTTTATCCTGCAATTGCGCACGCTCATAATCGGTGAACCCTCCTTCCGGCCCAAAAGCTAAAGCGCACTGCCTTAAGTCCTTTTGATTACTTGTCGTCTTAGATTCTTTTTGCATGACTTGGCCTAAGGATTTTTTTGCCCCATAATTGTCTAAGGCAATTAAATCATCTCGACCTGAAAAATGTTCTATAGCTGAATCAAGTTGTTTAAATAAAAGCACCTCAGGAATATGGGTTGCGAAAGATTGCTCAGCCCCTAAATGAAGTCGTTCCTTAAAATGCCCCTGTTCCCATAATCGACTTTTTAAATAAGAAGGCTCGGTCTTTTGAGCAGTAAAAAAATTAAGCGATCGAACCCCGATTGAGGCGGCCTCATACAAAATACGTTTAGCAGTATGGGGACGCGGAACCGCAATTAATAAATCAATCGGCAAGCACTTCGGCGCTGGCTCCATATCAACGACCACGAGCTTAATAGCCCCCTCATTATTCCGGGAAACTAATTTAGCTAAGGCTCTAGGCCCATTTACGAAACCGATATAAAAAACACCGCCTTCTTTTATTTTTAAAACTGAAAGAATATGCCGAGCTCTGGAATCTTCTCCTGAGAGTTCGATTGTTTCAAAAGCTTGATCAAAAAGAATTAGATTCATGCCTTACGGCGACGACCAAATTGGCTGGACCGGCTATTACGTCTTCGGCGCGGTTGATTTTCTGAGGGCATCTCACGAATGATTGGTTCTTGGATATAATTAAAACCTTCTAGCCTTCTTTGAGGAATGTGCATGCCGATTAGCTTTTCGATAGAGTCTAAATGTGACATCTCATCAAGCGCCACTAAAGTTGCTGCATCCCCTTCTTTTTGGGCTCTTCCTGTCCGACCAATCCGGTGCACGTAATCTTCACTATGCTCGGGCACATCGTAATTCACAACATGAGTAACGCTGGCGATGTCCAGTCCGCGAGAAGCAATATCAGTGGCGACTAATATTTGCGCGGCACCGCTTTTAAAATCACGCAAAGATTCTTCTCTCAATTTCTGAGATAGATTTGAATGCATCACCGTACAGTTAAATTCACGTTCTTTAAGCCATCGAGCTACTCTATCCGCTCCGTCTTTCATTCGGCAAAATATAATGGTACTGCCTTCCTTCATATTTTCCATCAAGGCAATTAATAGATCAAACTTTTGAAGCGCCCCAATTGGGTAAACTTCATGCTTCACAGTACTTGCAGGGCTGAGTTGTATTCCAATATTTATTTCAACTGGGTCTTTTAAATTATTCGCTATAATCCGCTTAATCGAATCTGAAACCGTGGCAGAAAAAAGTAAGGTCTGACGATTTTTGTTCGTACATTTTCTGATGATTTTGGTGACATCTTCGATGAATCCCATATCCAACATCCGATCCACTTCGTCCATGACCAAGTATTCTACATCGCTCAAATCAATCGTTTTATTTTTAACGTGATCTAATAATCTACCGGGAGTGGCCGCAATAATGTCTACGCCGGAACTCAGTGCTTCATTTTGCGCTTTATAAGGTACACCTCCATGCAACAAGCAGACTTTTGAGGGGCTCTTACTTCCAAATAAAACAAACTGCTCTTTAATTTGTGCCGCTAATTCCCGCGTTGGACCAATCACCAAGCACCGAACTTTTTCATTAAAGGGCCCGTCTTTCAGCAAGTGTAGTATCGGCAGGGCGAAAGCAGCAGTTTTACCGGTGCCAGTTTGTGCAGAACCAATAACATCCTTACCGCTTAATATTTGGGGGATTGATTGCGCCTGAATTGGGGTTGGATTTTCAAATCCACAAGCTTCAATTACTTTAAGCAATTCAGCATTCAGTCCAGTATCTTTAAAAGTCATATATGTAATCTTGGGCCTTGGTATATTTAGGAATAAAAGAACCACCTTGTAGGGAACTTCCATTCAAGCAAGGACAAATAAAGTAGAAAGCTTACGCCTTGCCAACAATCATCCAGTGAATAGGTTCGTGGAATGGATCCAAAATACAGAGGCCGAGTCGCTCCATCGCCCACTGGCTTTTTACATTTAGGGCATGCTCGAACTTTTTGGATTGCAATGAAACGAGCCGAAGCTTCTTGCGGAAGTCTTATATACCGAGATGAAGACTTGGATTTTAACCGTTGCAAAAGCGAATACAGCCAAGCGGCTTTGGAGGATTTAAAATGGTTTGGTTGTCGTTGGGAAGAAGGCCCAGATAAAGACGGACCTTACCGACCTTATAAACAAAGCCAGCGTTTAGATTACTATTTAAAGGCATGGAAATGCTTAAAAGAAAAACAGCTAATTTACCCCTGCACAAAATCAAGAAAAGAAATTCAGGCAGCTCCGATCAATAAAGAGCGACAAGAGAACGAACCGATTTACCCTATAAATTGGCGGCCTGACCCGGAAGCATCCAAAGACATCTTAGAGCCGGATGGCTATAACTGGAGATTTAGAGTACCCGCTAAGAAAAAAATAAATTTCACAGATCAACGGCTCGGCCCCTGCGAATTCTTAAGCGATGTCGACTTTGGGGATTTCTTAATATGGAGAAAAGAAGGCGTACCTTCTTACGAATTGTCGGTGGTCGTTGATGATGCAGCTATGGGTATTACCGAAGTTGTCCGGGGCGAGGATCTTTTAGTTTCAACTGCGCGACAGTTGCTGCTCAATGAAGCGTTTGGTTTTACTCCACCTAATTTCTATCATGCTCCACTGGTTGTTAACGAGGAAGGAGCGCGGCTAGCGAAGACCGTTCGATCGATGAGTTTAAGAGAACTTAAAGAAAAGGGGCATAGCCCAGAAGATTTAAGAAAATCTCAGGCTTGGTGTTTGGGAATTGAGGATACACTTTAAGCAGAGCGTTCCTTTTAGAACTTAGAGTCGTATTCGTTCGTCCGGCTCCGGTAGCTGTGAACGCATCCAAGTCCGTTGTTTTTTCACTAGGGCTTGGGTATTTTTGACAATAAGGGCGTGTAATTCATCCTCCTTAATCGTGCCCTTAAGAAAGGCAATTGTCTCCCGGTAACCTATTGCTCCAGCCGCATTAGGATTCTTTTCTATACCTAAATCCAGCAATCCCTTAACCTCATCAATCAAGCCTTCTTTTAGCATACCCTCAGCTCTTTGGGAAACACGCACCTTAAGTGCTGAAGCTTCGCGCTCCAACAAAATCAAATGTTTCTTCATTGAAGCATACGGTTTAGGCCTTTGGGCAAAAGCTTCTTGCAGTGCCGGCAAAGACTCCCCTGATGCCAGGCAACGCTCCAAGGCTCTCTGCACCCTTCTAGGATTTAGAACATCCAAGTGACCCATTCCCTCAGGACTCACTCGCTCTAATTCACCGACTAATCCCCGAAGCCCTAATTGGTCATAAATAGCTTCTACTTGATTGCGCACTTCCGAAGGTACAATAACGGTATCCACCACCGGCTCAAAAAAGCTTTTAAGATAGAAGCCACTGCCCCCTGTCACCACCACAGACCTCCCTTCCGCTAAAATCTGATTAACTGCTTTGCGGGCACAAGCCTCATATAAGGTGATATCAAAAGGTTGATCCACCGCATGTAGGTCAACACAATGATGACGCACCCTTTCCAGCTCTGAAGCCGTAGGCTTGGCTGTACCAATATCCATTCCCTTGTAAACTAAGGAAGCATCACAAGAAATAATTTCTGCATCGATCGATTCCGCATAGGCTAAAGCATAGTCGGTTTTACCGGCAGCGGTAGTTCCTGTAATAATGTGTAATGTATTGTTCAAACTATTTTTAAATTATCATTAAAGAAACTTGTCTATTCTCAAGGATTTAAAATTCTATTGCTGTAGAAAATTCGCTTAAATTAGCTTCTTTATGAATATTTGTATTGTCACAGAAACATACCCGCCCGAGATCAATGGAGTAGCTAAGACCTTACAAAGAATCTCCCAAGATTTAAGGGCATTAGGGCACTCACTGACCATTGTTCGTCCCCACCAAAAAGGTCAGCCCAAAGAATCATTAGACAATAAAGAAACCATCGTCCCCTCATTGCCCATACCTGGATACCGGGGTTTACACTTCGGTCTACCTTGTAGGGCAAGGCTCAGGAAAACTTGGAGGCATTTGCGTCCAGACATTGTATATGTAGCAACCGAAGGTCCACTCGGACTTTCTGCTATAAGTGTTGCCTTAAAAATGCGCATCGCGGTGACTTCAGGATTCCACACAAATTTCCATAAATATATGCGGCATTACCGATTACCGGGCATCGCAAAATTAACCGAACGTTTCTTAAGGAGAACCCACAACCAAACCCTGAGAACATTCGCCCCCACCGAAGAAGTGATTGCACAACTCAACATCATGGGCCTTAAGAATACTCGTTTACTTGGCCGAGGTGTTGATACCCAAGTTTTCAACCCAGAAAAAAGAGACCCCGAATTAAGACGTACTTGGGGTATTGATTCTGACGATCAATGCGCTGCTATTTTTGTAAGCCGCATTGCAGCAGAAAAAAACATTCCTTTAGCCATCAAAGCATTTAATCAAATTTTAGACCAAAGGCCGGATGCCTCTTGTATTTTTGTTGGAGATGGCCCTGAGCGAGAGCGTCTGCAAAAAAAATATCCGAGATTTCATTTTGTGGGTATGCAAACAGGGACAATGCTTTCTAAATTTTATGCCTCCGGGGATCTCTTTATATTTCCAAGCCTAACCGAAACCTTTGGTAACGTAGTCACCGAAGCAATGGCTTCAGGATTGGTCCCGATTGCTTTCAATTATGCCGCCCCCAAACAAATCATCCAAGATGGGCATAATGGCTTTGTTGCAGAATACGATAAGCCCGCTGATTTCCTAAAACAAGTTGACCGAGCGCTAGAAAAACAACAAGATTGGCCGACATTCCGAAAACATGCGCGGAAGACGACTGAAAGCCTTAGCTGGCCGAAGGTTGTTTCCGAATTTGCGCACGAGCTAGAATTAGCATTAGCCGAACACCAAAATTATGGATCCTCAAAATACCCCAAAAGATAACAAAAATACCCCCAAAACTACCTCAAGTTATTGGCAGAAAAACCTTAAGATCATGGGTGTACTACTCTCAATCTGGTTCTTCTTCAGCCTTGGCTGCGGTATACTTTGGGTAGAATACTTGAACCAATTCACACTTCCCGGTACTGGATTTAAATTGGGGTTTTGGTTTGCTCAGCAAGGCAGTATTATTGTTTTTGTCGCGATTGTTTTCATTTACGCCATTTTAATGAATCGCGCGGATAAAGAGATAGAGAAATAATAAAACTTCCCTTAGCGACTTTCATACCCACACCTAAAAACTGCTCTTTAAGCAGCTACCCCTATAATATATGAGTATACTGAATTGGACTTACATCTTCGTTGGCATAAGCTTTTCTATCTACCTATTCATCGCCTGGAGAGTCCGGGTCAAAGACACCCAAGGATTTTATGTGGCGGGCAGAGATGTCCCCGCTTATGCCAATGGAATGGCCACCGCCGCCGACTGGATGAGCGCGGCTTCATTCATCTCTATGGCTGGTCTTATTTCAACAATGGGCTATGCGGGCAGTGTCTATTTAATGGGTTGGACCGGTGGGTTTGTTTTACTAGCTTTATGCTTAGCACCTTATTTAAGGAAATTAGGACACTTCACCGTTCCTGAATTTATAGGTGACCGCTATGAAAGTAATCCGGCTCGGCTTATTGCCATTGTTTGTGCCGTTTTCATATCCTTCACCTATGTTGCCGGCCAAATGCGCGGCGTCGGCGTTGTCTTCAGTCGATTCCTGAATGTTGATATCTCAACAGGGGTGATGATCGGTATGCTGATTGTTTTTATCTACGCAACATTAGGCGGGATGAAAGGCATTACTTGGACACAAGTTGCGCAATATTGGGTTTTAATTACAGCATTCCTAGTTCCTACAATCGCGATCAGCATCCAACTAACGGGGCATACAATTCCTTCAATTGGAATGGGTGCTCCGCTGGTAGAAACAGAAACTGCAGGTCAATCAATATTCCTCCTAAATGCACTTGATAGCACCTTAAGAGAGTTTGGCTGGCATGCTTACACCGAAGCCTTCCAAGGAAAATGGAGTCAATTTAATGTTTTTGCCACGGCCCTTACCTTAATGGTCGGTACGGCAGGTCTGCCCCACGTGATCGTTCGTTTTTATACTGTAAAAAATGTACAAGCTGCACGTTGGAGTGCTTTCTGGGCCTTATTTTTCATATCCATCTTATATCTCTCAGCACCTTCACTCGCCTCTTTTTCAAGATACTACATGGTCCAAACTTTAAACGGCGCCACTTCCGAGAATTTGCCTGATTGGTTTTATAGCTGGGAGAAAACCGGATTGATTCTCTGGCTTGATGATGGTGATGGCATTGTTCGGTATTCAGGAGATACACAGAACGAAATATTCCGATCTGGGAAATTAAACTCGAAAGAACTCCAAAGTATAAAAGTCGACCACGCACTCTGGCTCGATACCGACTCAAAAGAAGGCATTAATGGCCAAGCATTGATGGTCAAAAAAGGACTCAATGGTCCGGACCGAGATATCATTATGTTAGCGGCCCCAGAAATGGCCAACCTATCGAATTGGATCATCGCTTTTGTTGCAGCTGGAGGTCTGGCTGCCGCACTCTCGACGGCGAGTGGCTTGCTCTTAGTAATTTCCTCGAGTATCGCAAACGACCTTTATTACCGAACGATCAACCCAAAGGCTTCAGAAAAAAATCAACTTCTGGTCGGCCGGATTGCCATTGCATTTGCCGTGGTGATCGCTGGTTATTTTGGGCTGAATCCCCCAGGCTTTGTCGGTCAAGTGGTAGCTTTTGCTTTTGGACTAGCCGCAGCTAGCTTCTTCCCAGCCATCCTCTTAGGAATTTTCAACCGTAGAGTCGGGACAGTACCGGCAATCTGTGGTATGCTTTCAGGCATTGGTTTAACCGGATATTATATCGTAAATTGTGTCTTCTTAGGAGGCGCTCCTTGGACATTAGGTTTCGTAGAAAATGGAATCACCCCAGAAGCTTTTGGCATGATTGGAATGATTGTTAATTTCACAATTACCCTAGGTCTGACACCTTTCTTCCCGCCACCTAGCAAAAGAGTAAGGGATTTGATTGAGTCAATCCGTCACCCAGAGAAAACCTAAACTTCATTTTGCCAGATATCTTCGAGCGCTTGGCGCTTGCGAATCAACTGAGCTTTTCCATTGCTTCCGAGCATCACCTCGGCCGCTTCTGGGTAAGAGTTATAGTGCTTGGAAGTCATCGCTGAGGCGTAAGCTCCAGTCCCGCCAACAAGTACTAGATCACCTCGAGCGACATTAGAGAAATTCCGAGTAGCGAGAAGCTCTGGCTCACCTTTCGCAGGGGTTAAGATATCCCCAGATTCACAGCAATGACCCACGACAACGTAAGGCTTCTCTGATGTAGGCTCAACGGCATCGCTGGATTGCTTAAAAAGTGTTATCGGATGCTGAGCACCGTAAATTGAAGGTCTCAGTAGCTCAGTCATACCGGTATTGAGTTTAATAAAGTTATAACCTTCTTCGCCGGTATCGACAACATCATGAACCTCAGCCAACAAGGCACCGGCGTTAGCGGTTAAAAAAGTACCGGGCTCAATCTCTAAATGAATCTTACGCCCAGTCTTCTCAGCGAATTTAATAAATTCTTCGCGGACTGGTGCTCCAATCACTTGTAAATCTGTGGTGCGCTCGTCGGGCATGCGTCCCACTTTATAGCCGCCACCTAGATTCAAGATCTCAACAGTTTCAAATTGTTCTACTAATTGAAAATTCATTAAAGCAACCTTCAGCCAAACCGACGGATCACTTCCAGAACCGATATGGGTATGAATCCGCTTTACGGTCAAACCGTGCTTCTGAACGAGCGCTTGAACTTCAGCCGCTTTTTCATGCCATATCCCAAAGCTGGATGAGGGACCGCCCACGTTCGTTCGATTATTACCTCCTGAGCCTGAGCCGGGATTAAAGCGAACGCCCACCGATCCATTGGGTTTAAGTAAAGCAAAGGTTTCAAGTTGTTTAATCGAACAAGCATTGAACTGAATACCCGCGTTGAGTAAGGCGCCCAAGTCTCGGGGAATCTCTTGCGCACTTAAGCTGATTTTTTCTGGGGCAATCCCCGCAGCCAT
>CAJWRZ010000038.1 GCA_913045955.1 uncultured Puniceicoccaceae bacterium | reverse complement strand
ACATTATTAGTTGCCATTTATATAGGATTAATAACAAATCATCAAGAGGATCACTAATTAAAAATTTCTGTTATGTGACCGTGAAGTAATTCCGCGGGCATAACATTTCAAAATTAAACTTAAAACTTACATATTATGATATTCGATATACTATTAGCAGCATTAGAAGGAAAAATTCAAGTCGCGGCCGCGGCTTTCGGCGTACCGATTGGTATTGGCTTAATCGGCTTAAAAGCCTGTGAATCAGTGGGCCGTAACCCAGAAGCAGCAACCTCAATTCTTGTTCAATCAATTATTTGTATGGCCTTCGCCGAAGCGATTATTTTCTTCGCGATTTTCCTTGGTTAATTATTTCTACGGGTGCCGCTGTTCTAATACAGCGGCACTTTAATAATATACTTAAATAATATTATGAAAATTTTCATTTCAGTTTGTATCTTTTGCTTGGGAATCGTATTTTCCCTTCAGGCTGGGGGCGGTCACGAGCATGACCATGCAGATCACGGAGTGGAGCATGCTGAAATGCATGAAGACGCACCTGAGGCCGGAAAAATTGCGCAGGTTGCCAAAAAATTTGGAGTTTCATGGCCGACATTGATCGCCCAAATGATCAACTTTTTATTAGTGGCTTTTGTATTGTATAAATTTGCCATTAAGCCGATATTAGCTACGGTTGAAGAACGTCAGAAGAAAATTGCTAATGGCTTGCAGTTCGAAGAAGAAATGCGCGTTAAAATGCTGAAAGCAGACGAAGAACTTGCAGAAAAATTTAAAGAAGCTTCACAAGATGCGCAAAAAGTTTTGGGCGAAGCAAGAGAGCAATCTAAAATTTTGATGGAACAAAAGATCCAAGAAGCAACCCAGCAAGCAGAGAATTTAATTCGTAAAGCAGGGGAAGCTACAGAATTAGACCGCCAAAAAATGTTAGCGGAGCTCAAGCAAGAAGTTACGCGCTTGGTGGTTGCTACATCCGCTAAGGTTCTTGAAAAGGAAATGACTTCGGAGGATAAAGAGCGCTATTCAAATGCGGCAGCTCAGAGTTTAAGCCAAGAGAATTCCTAATTAATGGATAATAAAAATAAAATAAATAAGCTCGTTAAACGATTGATCGATATATCAACCGTAGAAGGCGCTATTGATGAGCCAAGCCTCATGAAGGGCATCGCCCAAGTAAAAGCTTCAGGTTTCAGATTATTTATTCCATTACTTAAAGCACTTAGAGTAAAATTAAAGCGGGTTATCGCTTGGCAAACAGCGGAGGTTTCTTCTCCGGCGGATTTAAGTTCAGAGTCGATTGATGCGCTTAAAGTTTTATTTTCCCGCATGTACAATCGGCCAATTCAAGTAATTACAAAGATGGATCCATCTTTAATCGCCGGGATTCAAGTGAAAGTCGGCGACGATGTTTACGATGCATCTATAGTTGCCCACCTTAAAAAAATTTCAGAAGCCAATAATGTAAATAAATAATTTTTATAAAAGACATGAGCTCAATAGTAGAACAAATAGAAAAAGAAATCGCTAATTTTGAAGCGGGTTCAGTAAAAAAGAATATCGGAAAAATTATTTCGATTGCAGATGGTGTGGCCAAGCTCGAAGGCTTGTCCGACATCATGTATAACGAGATGATCGATTTCGGTGACGGTGTAACTGGCTTGGCCTTGAATTTAGAGGAAGACAATGTCGGGTGCGTTATTTTAGGAGACTACTCAAACCTTAAAGAAGGCGATGAAGCCAGCACTACAGGCCAGCTTCTCTCAGTGCCTGTGGGTAAAGGATTACTAGGCCGGGTCGTTGATGCAATTGGTCGGCCAGTCGATGGAAAAGGCCCAATCCAGTCAGAGGAAACGTACCCAGTTGACCAAATCGCTCCAGGAATCATTCCGAGGAAATCCGTAGACCAGCCTTTGCAAACAGGGATTATGGCGGTTGATTCAATGATCCCCATTGGCCGTGGCCAGCGTGAATTAATTATTGGAGACCGTTCCACCGGCAAGACAACCATCGCAATCGATACAATTATTAATCAAGCCAAGATTAATAACCAACACAGAAATGAAGATGGATCATTCGAAGAAGGCTTCCGCCCCGTCTATTCAATCTATGTGGCAGTGGGACAGAAAAATTCGAACATCGCCCGTACGATTAATGTCCTAGAAAAAGCCAACGCAATGGAGTTTACGATCATCGTAACAGCGCCCGCCGCGGACAATCCAGCGAATCAATATATCGCGCCTTTCTCTGGAGCTTCCATGGGTGAATATTTCATGAATAATGGAATGGATGCTTTAATTGTTTATGATGATCTTTCCAAGCAAGCGGTGGCCTACCGCCAAATTTCACTGATTCTAAAACGCCCATCAGGCCGTGAAGCTTATCCTGGTGATGTGTTCTACTTACACTCACGTTTGTTAGAGCGATCCGCCCGTGTTAACGAAGACAATGGCAATGGATCATTAACCGCTCTGCCGATTATTGAAACCCAAGCCGGTGACGTATCTGCTTATATTCCTACCAACGTAATTTCGATTACAGACGGACAGGTCTTCCTTGAGACAGATTTATTCAATCAAGGGATTCGTCCAGCGATTTCAGTGGGACTATCAGTTTCACGAGTGGGATCGGCCGCTCAGATCAAGGCGATTAAGAAAGTTGCGGGTAAAGTTAAGCTTCAGCTCGCTCAGTTCCGAGAATTAGCCGCCTTCGCTCAGTTCGGCTCTGATTTAGATGCTAAGACTAAAGCTCAGCTTGAAAGAGGAGCGCGTGTTGTTGAATTATTCAAACAAACTGCCTTTAACCCGATTCCTGTTGAGATCCAAACTTCTTTAATTTGGGCCGCACAAAATGGCTACTACGATGAAGTTGAAGTCAGTAAAGTTGTGGATGGAACCCTCAACTTAAGAGAATTCCTTGAAACTCGAGGAATGGCTACCATGGATAAAATTCGTTCAGAAAAAGCATTATCCGAAGCAATTGAAGGTGAGTTAGTCGACTTGCTTAAGGAATGGAAAGCGGGATTTGTAAGTTAGAGTTCAAAGAATATGGCAAATCTAAGAGATATACGTAGGAGAATTAAATCGGTTAGAAATACCCGACAAATTACTCGTGCCATGCAGCTTGTGTCTTCCTCCAAAATGAAGCGTGCCCAAGATGCAGCTCTTGCCGGAAGACCCTACGCCCTAATTCTTGCGGAAATGCTCAACACCGTGAGCAAGTCATTTAAAGATTCTGGCAATGAGATTGAACACCCATTTTTCATGGAGCGTCCTGTCAAAAAACGGGGTATACTGCTTTTAGCGACCGATAAAGGTCTTTGCGGGCCCTTGAATACAAATTTATTTAGGTCTATAACTGAGTCCGTTCAAGGTGAGGCTGTCTTTTATGCTGTCGGTCGAAAAGGCGCTCAATTCATCAAGCGAGCAGGTCTAGAGTTAGGCCAAGCTTATGAAGTCTCAGATAAAGTAGAGGATAGCGAGTTCGGTCCCATCGTAGAGGCTTTGGTTGAGGCTTTTAGAACAGGTGAGGTCGACACTATTGAAGTTGCTTACCCAAATTTTATAAATGTTTTAGTCCAAGAACCTTTAATCCAGCCGGTGCTGCCGATCTCAAATTTAGAGGATACCCTCAAGCAATTAAAAGCTAAGATTAAGGGCTTTATGGATGACGCTAATGAAGAAAATCGAGAGATTATCTTTGAGCCTTCAACTGACGAGATCTTAGATGATTTGCCGAGCCTTTATTTAAAATTTATGGTCTATCAGTTAATCTTAGAATCAAGAGCTTCGGAGTATTCAGCACGTATGGTTGCGATGAAGGCAGCCACGGATAATGCCTCTAAGTTAGTGGACTCGTTGACTTTAGATTATAACAAAGCCCGACAAGCGGCCATCACCCAAGAAATTTTAGAAATCGCTGCCGCATCGGCCGCATAACCACATCAGAATTTAATTGATAAAAAATATGAGTGCATCTGGAAAAATAATTCAAGTTATCGGCGCTGTTGTCGATGTAGCGTTCCCACAAGATAATGTTCCTAACATTTTCGACGCTGTGACCATCGAATATCAGATCGGCGATCAGTCTAAGCAATTAACTTTGGAGGTACAACAGCATCTAGGGGATGGAGTTGTACGTGCTGTTGCTATGTCGTCTACCGATGGCCTTAAAAGAGGTATGGCGGTGACCAATACAAAGGCACCGATCTCGGTCCCAGTCGGAGAAGCCGTCTTAGGGCGTATTTTCGATGTTACCGGCAATACAGTGGACGAAAAAGGTCCGGTTAAAACAGACGAGCGTAGGCCGATTCATCGCGGAGCACCTGAGTTAATTGACCAAGCTACAGAAGCCGAAATTTTAGAAACCGGAATCAAAGTGATCGACTTAATTTGCCCATTCACCAAAGGAGGTAAAGTTGGCGCGTTCGGTGGGGCGGGTGTTGGTAAGACAGTTGTGATCATGGAATTGATTAACAACATCGCTAAAGGCCACGGCGGATTCTCAATTTTTGCTGGAGTTGGAGAACGTTCTCGTGAAGGTAATGATTTGTACCACGAAATGTCCGATGCAGGTGTTATTGACCAAGAAAATATTGAGAATTCTAAAGTTGCCTTAGTTTATGGACAAATGAACGAGCCTCCAGGTGCTCGTATGCGTGTTGCTTTATCAGGCTTAACGATGGCTGAATATTTCAGAGATGAGAAACAGCAAGACGTGTTGCTCTTCGTTGATAATATTTTCCGTTTTTCACAAGCAGGTGCCGAGGTATCCGCGCTCTTAGGCCGTTCCCCATCAGCGGTGGGTTATCAGCCTACGCTTTCCCAGGAAATGGGTAACTTGCAAGAGCGAATCACTTCGACCAAGAAAGGTTCTATTACCTCTTTCCAAGCGGTTTACGTTCCGGCGGATGATTTGACTGACCCAGCGCCGGCTAATACCTTCGCGCACTTGGATTCAACGATTGTTCTAGAACGTTCCATTGCGGAATTGGGTATTTATCCAGCGGTGGATCCTTTATCTTCAATCTCAAATGCGCTCGATCCAGCAATTGTTGGCGAAGAACACTATCAAGTAGCCCGCGGCGTACAAAATGTCTTACAGCGCTATAAAGACTTGCAGGACATTATTGCGATCTTGGGCTTAGATGA
Organism: uncultured Puniceicoccaceae bacterium; assembly: GCA_913045955.1. Classification (GTDB taxonomy): domain Bacteria; phylum Verrucomicrobiota; class Verrucomicrobiia; order Opitutales; family Coraliomargaritaceae. The sequence goes on along the minus strand of CAJWRZ010000038.1, from coordinate 6,826 downwards.
GCTTTCTCCGGAGGATAAGCAAGTGGTCTATCGTGCGCGTAAGGTTCAGAAATTCTTGTCACAACCTTTCAGTGTCGCAGAAGTCTTCACCGGGATCTCAGGGCAATACGTTTCTATCGCAGACACGATCAAAGGCTTTAAGATGATCTTGGATGGTGAATGTGATAACGTTGCTGAAAATGATCTTTATATGAAGGGCTCAATCGATCAAGCAATCGAAGGATCAAAAGAGTAAGTTGAGCCATTGAGCCTTTAAAAAATACAATCAAAAGTGCATGCTAACAATTGAGATTATAACACCTAGAGAGAAGATACTGACCCAAGAAGTGGATGAAGTTATCCTACCCACTGAGTCGGGTGAAATCAGTATCTTTAAAGGCCATATCCCAATGATAACCCACATCAAATCCGGCGCCTTAACGATGCTTAATAAATCCGATAGAGCTAATCAAAACAGATTTGTTTTAAAAGGTGGGTATGCTCAGCTCAAAGGCGATAAATTATCTGTATTAACTGATGAAGCTTTAGCTTTTGAATCTTTAGATATCTCGGCGATCGATTCACAGATTGCGGGTGTTGAAAGCAAGCTACTTGAGATAGATAATCCAGGTGCGGATCATCCCTTAAAAAAAGAACTGCATTATTATAACATGCAGCGCTCTTTTGCGAATCGGGCATAAGCGATTGCCAAACCTTTTAAGGTTAGGTGGGGAATAAATTGAGTTTTATTGATCCAGTCTTGGGTCAAGTTCGCGGTACTGCCACCAGTGGAGAGAATGGTGAAATTCTTTAAACAATCATCAGCTTCACCTGTTCCTTGAGTTTTTTGTTGGGCAACTGCTGAAGGCGAAAGGGGACTTGGCTCTTTCGCATTATCTGTAGTATGGAGTGATTGAGTTATATGTTTTAGGAGTGCTTCAACCATTCCAGAAAACCCTACGGACACGCCTAGTTGCATCGCATGAATCGTGGAGGTTCCATAAGCACCCTCCACAGGCACTAAAGACGCTTCGGATAATTCTGGTAATAAAGCAGTTTGTTCATGAAGGTATTGCGACATTAACCGCAAGCCTGGCGCGATAATTCCGCCTTCGTAGCCCTTTTCAGTGATGATATCAAAAGTGATTGCGGTTCCTAAATCTATGATGATTGCCGGAAGGGGGTAGTTGGCTTGCGCTAATATTGCATTAGCAATTCTATCATGCCCAATTTCAGAAGGCTTCGGGTAGTTTAAATTTAATCCACAATCAGTTTCATGAGTTAGTTGGAATACGGGCTTTTTTGTAAGTTCTAAAAGCGCGCGCAAGTCGTTATTTATATCGGGTACCACCGAACAAAAAGCGACACCCTCAATTTTTGGCTGCTTAATTAAATTTTGGAAATGCTCCAAGGAATCGGGCGCACTTTTTAAGTCATTTGTAGGAAATGAACCAAGCTCTGAGACGGTGTCGTCTTCAACGAGTCCATAATTCACGTTCGTATTCCCAATATCAATGCTCAGTATCTTCATCTTCTTAGTGTAGCATCCCCTGAATGGATCGAGTGGACCGTTCCATCTTTTGTTTTTAATTGTAAAGCGCCATATTCATTAATGCCCTCCGCCTTACCTTTCAATGTGCAGCCATTCTCCGTTATGACAACCGATTTCCCTTCTAAATAATCATGGGCTTGCCAAGCCTCTGGCAGTGAATCTCTCGGATCTTCTTGAAGGCATCGTTCGTAGGCAGCAATAATTGCTTCAATAATTCGAATAGTAATTTCATTGAGCGGGTGGTCTGTTTGAGTTTCTTCTTTCAAACTCGTCGCCAAAGATTTTATGGTATCGGGCATAGTCTGAACTCGGCTATTAACATTAAGACCAATTCCTAAAACTAGGGTATGAATTCTGTCTGCATCAATCCGGGCTTCGGTAAGCATCCCGGATAATTTTTTCCCGTTACAGTATAAGTCGTTAGGCCATTTAATTTTAATCGGGAGACCACCAGTGTAATCTTTAAGAGTCTGACAAATCTCAATCCCCGCCCATAGGGTGAATTTTTGTAATTTTTGCGGAGCTGTATTTGGGGCAAATAAAACGGAGCAATAAAGATTCTTACTAGACTCACTTTGCCATTTTCGGCCTAAGCGTCCTTTCCCTTTTGTCTGCTTCTCCGCAATAATGGCAAAGGGGGGCTCTAGTCCTGCAGAGAGCTGTCTTTCGGCTTCTTCATTAGTGCTGTCAATTTTCGGGTAGTACCGAAGTTTAAAATCTTTGGGCAAGGAACACCCAAGTAGTGCGAGTAAGTGAGGGTTTATTTTTCGAGGCAATTTACGCAGTACGTAGCCTTTGTTTGTGACCGCATCTATTTTAAATCCAGTATTTTTAAGGCTCTCAATTTTTGTGTGAACACTAGTTCTTGATAAGCCAATTATTTCAGCTAAGGCATTACCCGAGACAAATCCTTCAGCATTATTTAAAGCCTCAATAATTTTCACCTCTCCTTCTTCAGGTAACTGAGCTGAGAACTTTTTGATTTTTTTTTCAGTCATGACCAATCTAAGGCAATATCAACCCAACGACTTTGGTGAACTGGAGCGCCTGTCGAAATGAAATCCAGCCCCATATTTTTTAAAGCTTCTAAGCGTTCAATCTTTATGCCGCCACTTGCTTCGGTGAAGGCACTATCTCCAATTTGGTCGATGGCTTCTTTCAATTGAGCATTAGAAAAATTATCCAGCAAGATGCAGTCTACTCCGGCCGTTAAAACAGGATCAATTTGTTCTATAGAATCTACCTCCGCTTGTATGGGAAGTTCTGGGTAGCATTCGCGTGCTTTTAAAACAACTTGCTTGAGGCTTTGTTTGGGTTCGGATTGGAAAATTGCTAAATGGTTATCTTTAATCATTACTCGATCAAATAAACCATAGCGATGATTGTAGCCACCGCCACATATAAAAGCATATTTCTCTAAGATACGGTAGCCCGGAGTGGTCTTGCGGGTATCCAACAGCCGAGTAGGCGAGCCTATTAATTGATGGCTAAAAAGTTGAGTGGCAGTGGCAATACCACTTAGGTGCTGGATGAAATTAAGCAAGACGCGCTCAGCCATAAGAATCTTTTTAGACGAGCCCTCGAGAATCCCGATGACGGCTCCCTTTTTTACCATGTGTCCCTCGTCGAGTTCAGTATAGAAAGTGCAATCCTCCGCATAGGCACTTGTGATCATGGGGATTAATTTGAGCCCGCAAATAACCATCGCTTCACGCGCTACTATACTTGCACGGCCTTTCTTTTGGTTAGAAATTAATTCTGCGCTGGGGTCCTTAGGGTCTTGCGCGGTATGCTGCTTCTGCCTTAACCCAAATCCTTGGAGGTCTTCATTCTTGGCTAAAGCAATCAGGTTCTTTAAATATTTTGGATCAATTCCTTCCCAGTCTATTTGTTGACTGAGGGCATCTTTAGAATACTTTGACATGCGTATGGAGGCTTTCTCTTAATTAGTTTTTTCTATTGCAGCGTAGTAAATAGAACGGACTTTATTAAAATCAATTTCCTTTGTCTGGCTAATGATCACATGATCGTAATGTATTTTTTGCAGAATCTCTTCTCGGGCAACTTCCAGGCGCCGTTTAATTTCATCTGCAGAGTCAGTGCCTCTATTTTTTAATCGGGCTTCGAGTTCGCTAACGCTGGGAGGCTCAACGAATAGTGTGATTACTTGACCTTTTAAGACAGCGTCTTGGGCGGCTTTTTCGCTAATGGTTTTTGCGCCCTGCACATCAATATTGAGCAATAAATTGTGACCACCTAAAATGGGTTCAACTAAAGCACTTCGTTCGGTGCCATAATAATTATTATGAACGGTGGCATATTCATAGAAAGCACCCTCTTGAATCTTTCGTTCAAAAGAAGCTCTATCTAAAAAGTGATAGTCAACGCCATCGACTTCTCCATTCCTCGGCGGACGGGTAGTTGTCGTAATAATGCGCTGAATTTTTTCTTGATTAATAAGGCCATCACAGAGTGTGGTTTTACCGCTTCCGGCGGGCCCCGAAATTATAAACAAGCAGCCTTTAGATTTTTGATTCTCGAGCATTTTAGTAAGTAAAAGCAGCGACCGTTAAGATTAATCCGTAAGCTCCTAGGGCATAGCCGAGTCGCTTATTTCGTAGGCTCGATTTATAAAGCCACTGGATAGCATTTCTCATTAAGTAGGGGCTTCCTCCTAGAATGAAAGCGATTACAATCATAAGGTAAACAAAGCTTACTAAGAATAGGCGCGAACTTGGATCCTGAAGATAGGCAGCATCTAGGAGAACGTCAGCGCTCAGCAGAATGCACCCAGCCAAGGCGCGCACGCCTAAGAAGTCAGGTACAAAATAAAAGGAAGCTAGGGTAATGCCTAGAAATATGAGCAGTAGAATTTCTTTATAGTCTCCAAAGTCAGAAGCACTTAAATTATAAATTCTCATAGAAAAGCAAACAATGGCAACGGTCATAAACAGCAGCATCGCGCCCTTAGATCTAGGGAATGCTTTCAAGGCAGTCTCAGTTGCCGCTTCTTTAAAGACCAAAAAAATACTGGCTATAATTAAGAAAGCGCCCGTTAATAAAGTTGCGGAGAAAAGTGACATAAGTTGGATAAAATAGTTTTTTTAATATTTCGTCAATCAGCCTTAGATAATAGTTAAGTTTGGTTATTGTGCCGTTCAAGAGCTCCAGAGATATTATCTTCGACGGTTCGTATTAATTCACACCAAGTGTGCAGCTTAGCCTCTCGAATATTTTTATAAACAGCCCGCTCACTTATAGAAAGTTGATCAGCAATGGAAGCCTCGCTCGCACCCTGCAGCTTATAGTTTAAGATTTTGAGGCGATTTAGGTTCCAATTTGCAGTAGAAGCCCAAAGTAGGGCTAAGGTAGGGTTCATTAATTGGTCTATCGTCCTTGAAAACCCATGAATTACTACGCAAGAATCCAGCTTTTCAACCTTAGAAAGACCCTTAACTGCATTATTGAGCGCTTTGCCCTCAATAATAACCGCTGAAACTTGATTGATCGCGCTATTGATAGGGCCTATCCCAATCGAGAATTTAGCTTTTTGCGGATAAATTAGGGCGCGTATTAAAAATAGGTGACTGAGTAAATCCTTGCCCGAGGCAAAGATCCCCTGAAATTCCGATTTTATTGTTCGAGAATAAGGTGAAAGCAGTTGGTCGGCTATTTCTGGCTTATTGAGTGATTCACTAATATCCTCGAATGGATCACGATTATCTTCTAAATTAAGGCTCTTTTCGACCTTGAATAAGACTACGGGATAATACTTAGAAGTCTGCATGCTTTAAATGAACCAATTTAGTGCAATTTGTCAAATGGGCATTTTTAATATTATGAACTAAATCAGTTCTAAATAGAATTTTTAAGAGACTCGTAAATGGCTCCTTAAGTAATATAATGAACTTAATTAGTTCAATAGCTTTTGTTTGAAGCTAAGAGGCGTTCACACTCGCTTAATGAAACGCTTTTTCTTGAGGCATAAGATTGCATCTGGTCTTTGGCGATTGGTCCAACATTGAAATATTTGGCATGGGCATGCCCAAAGTAAAGACCACTCACAGTTGAAGCAGGGCTGATTGCAAAATTTTCAGTCAGGAAAGCACCCGTTTTGGCCTGCCCATCTAGCAGATCCCAAATAGTGCTCAGTTGAGAATGGTCCGGACAAGCAGGATACCCAGCCGCTGGGCGAATACCTAGATACTTTTCTTTGATGAGTTCGGCTTTACTTAAGGATTCATCGGCTTGGTAAGCCCAAAATTCTTTTCGAACACGCTCATGGGTGTATTCGGTGAGTGCTTCAGCTAACCGATCCCCTAAAGATTTTGCTAAAATTGCATTGTAGTCATCTTTCTCCGCTTCGAACTTTTCTGCGTAAGCATCGACATTTTGTATACTGCAAATAAAGGCACCGCAGGCGTCAATTTTTCCGCTGCTGAGTGGAGCGACAAAATCAGAAAGCGCATAATAAACTGGAGCTCCAACTTTTTTCTTCTGCTGACGCAGAGTTTGGATGGTGGCGAGTGTTTCATTTCGCGAAGGATCCTTGTAGAGGATAATATCGTCTTCATCCGAATTGGCGTAAAATAACTGAAATAAAGCACTGGCTTGAAAAGCCCCATCATCGACAATTTTTTGCAATAAGACTTTAGCATCTTCGTGTAATTGTCGGGCTTGTGAGCCCCATTTTTTATGGTCAAAAATCTTTGGGTAAGTTCCTTTAAGTTCCCAAGCCCAGAAAAAAGGCGACCAGTCAATATAGTCGACAAGGGTCGCCAAATCGACAGCTGAGTCAAAGATGCATTCAGATTTTTCAGGCACGATAATTTCCGTAGAGGCCCAATCGATTTCTGGGCGGTGCTTCCTTGCGGCATCAATTGTTAGAAATTCAGTTTGTTTGCGTTCTTTGTGGAATCGCTCAGCTCGTAAAGCTTGATCGCTCTTAAGAGCTTCAATAAAAGCCTCTGATTTTTCTGGATTCAGGAGCTGGTTGCAAACGTCGGTGACTAATGAGGCATCCCCAACTTGGACAATCGGTGCGCTGTAAGCCGGGGCTATTTTAATGGCTGTATGCGCCTTGCTTGTAGTAGCACCGCCAATCAAAAGGGGAATGTTGAAATCCAAACGCTCCATCTCTTTGGCATTGTGGATCATTTCTTCAAGTGAAGGGGTGATCAGGCCAGACATTCCCAAAATATCAGCACCCCATTCTTTAGCTTCTTTAAGCATAGCTTCACAAGAAACCATCACGCCAAGATCTTTGACTTGGTAGTTATTACAAGCCAGCACAAC
>CAJWRZ010000037.1 GCA_913045955.1 uncultured Puniceicoccaceae bacterium | reverse complement strand
ACTTGGTTTCTGTAATTGAGCCGTGTAATGCTTTACTCAACACCTGGGGCGGTCATCCCATGGCAGTCGGTTTAAGCTTACCGTGGGAGAATCGGGATTTATTCCAAGATGCCTTCGAAAAGAATCTGGCATTACTTTATCCAGGCGGATTTCCTGAGCCTCAACTAGAAGTAGCTTGTTGGTTAGAAGGCCATGAGTTGAACGAAAGTTTACTGGATGATTTGTCGTTATTACAGCCTTACGGCCAGAGCAACCCCGAACCTGTATTTGGGCTCAAAGGGATTGTATTCAACAAAGCCGCTAAGCAGTTTGGGAAAGCGCATAAGCGCTTCTTCCTTCCTTTACTAAATGAGAATAATGAGCCTATTGAAGGGATTGCTTGGAACACAGATAAGATGCCTAAAGTGGGAGAACCAGTTGACTTAGCGTTCCGTTTAGAGTGGAATTTTTGGAGAAACAAAAAAACTTTTCGTGTTACACTTGTAGATTGGAAACAATCTTTAAACTAAAAGCTAAATGGAAATAGGAAAAAAAAGAGTTTTACTAGGAGTGAATGTCGATCATTGCGCTACCCTAAGGCAGGCACGATATAAATCAGATCCCGAGCAAGTCTTAGCCGAGCCCAACGTATTAGAATTCACATTGCTCTGCGAGAGGGCGGGTGCCGATGGAATCACCATGCATTTACGAGAAGATGCCCGGCATGTTCAGGCATTTGATATTCGCCAAGTGAAGGATGCTCTAAAGACTCGCCTAAATTTAGAGATGGCTTGCTCAAGCGAGATGATTGATTTCGCTTTAGAACTCAAACCACATTCAGTTTGTTTAGTTCCCGAAAAAAGAGAAGAAATCACAACTGAGGGGGGCTTGGATTTATTAAAAAATTATGACCGAGTTGCTGCAGTTGTTGAGGCAATGGAAGCTCATGGGATTAAAACAAGTTTATTCATTGATCCCGATGAAGCACAAATTAAAGCGGCCGCTGAGCTTAAAGCTCCTTGGATTGAGCTCCACACAGGAGCTTTTTCAAATGCTTTTGCTTCTGGCAAATGGAGTGAGCGGTGGGCGGAGTTAGCCCAAGGTGCCCAGTTAGCTGACGGACTCGGTTTGGTCGTCAATGCGGGGCATGGAATCAACTACGAAAATATAAAACAAATCACTCAATTGCCTCATCTGAATGAATTGAATATAGGCCATTCAATTGTCAGCCAATCTTTATTTGTCGGAGTAGAGCGTGCAGTTAAGGATATGTTATCATCAATTGCTTGAAGCCGGTAGTAAATGGTCGATCAATATATTGAATAAATTTAATAACAATGGACTGATTCCTATTTTGGAAACAGAAACAATTAAAGCACTTGAAAAAGAAGTGTTTAAAAGCTCCGAAGAAACATGGAGTGCCATGCAACGCGTGGGCTTAAAAACCGCTCAAGAAATCCTTAATGATTTCAGTGAATTAAAGCCCAGTCCCGAAAATTTTTCAGTTTTAGTCTTATGTGGTAAGGGAAAAAATGGAGGCGATAGCCTACTGACCGCTGATTATGTTATGAGAGCCATGCCTAGAGCCTTTGTCAGTGTAATTTTATATACTAAAAGGTCTAAATTAGACCCATTGACCGAGAGAGCCCTTGCCAGCATAGAAAGTAGAGCAACCGTCCATTACCTTGATGGGACGTTTCAAGAAGCTCTTTTGCAGGGAATCCTAGGGCCGTTAATTGCCGCTCCTGAGGGGCTTAACATATGTTTAGATGGATTGCTGGGCCTCGGCTTTATTCCGCCACTGAAAAAGCCTATGGAGCAATTAATTAATTTTATAAATGCACATGAGGGCATTGATATGCGTGCATCAATTGATCTACCGAGTGGCGCTAGTGAAATTAATCAAGGCGTTTATTTTAATGCTGATTTTTGCTACCAAGCAGGGGTGCCCAAAAGCTTTTTGTTCAGTCAAAATGCGCGCTATGGAAGATTGCGATTTATTGATATCGGTATCGTAGGAGCCCAAGAAAGTATTGACCTTAATTCAAATGAATATCTTGCAGAAAAAGCTTATCTAAGGACTTTATTAAAGTTTAGGCCGGCCCATGTAGAAAAAAGGAAGTTTGGGCATTTATTCATTGTTGGCGGGTCGAATTTTATGCCGGGAGCTTTGCTTATGGCTGTTAAGGCAGCTGTCAAATCGGGCGTTGGCTTAGTCACTGTCTTTGCCCCTAGATCCATTGTTGGCGGTTTATCTCCTCAAGTGCCAGAAGCTATGTGGCTGTCTTTGCCGGAAAATAATTCAGGAACCATTGCGGCGGAAGCGGGTGAGATTGTCCTGAGCCATCAGCGGCATGCGACGGCAATTATTGCTGGGCCAGGTCTCGGCAAGAGTCGAGATGTCGAATTCGCGATCCAACACCTTGTCCAAGGTTCTAAAGTCCCGATGCTTTTGGATGCAGATGCACTGATGCCAAGGGTTTTAGAATTGATCCAAAAAGGTCGGTGTCAGACCAAAGATATTATTCTCACTCCACATTTAGGGGAGTTCTTAAGGATGACAAAGCTAGAAAGCTTTAAGTTTAATTCTAGGAATTTAATCAATATGATTAAAAGTATCGGCGTTACTTTAGTTTTAAAGGGCCCTATAACTCGTATTTGTGATGGCCAACGGGTGGTTATGAATACAAGGGGTGGTCCTGTTTTATCGCGAGGTGGCAGCGGGGACTTACTTGCGGGAATTATTGGTGGCCAATTAGCGCAGAGCCCAAACCACAATCCTTTATCAGCAGCCACCACGGGAGTTCTACTGCATGGACTAGCGGCAGAAAAGCTCGCCCAAGAGCGTGGGCAAATAATGGTTCAAACGACAGAAGTCTTAGAGTATCTACCTAAGGTACTACGATAGAATATTATTTTGCTAAACTTAAATAAGTTATTTAATTTGTGCATTGTTGTTCATGCACATAATGAAGCATTTTGTAGAAGATAAAAAATACCCTACCAATCGATTAAGTGAAAAGCAGGCGTTAATGATTTTAAATGCTTTGCCCTTAATCGGAGCAATCGCTTGTAAGTATTTGCTTGAAGCTTTTGATGGTAATGCTTCTGCGATATTTAATACGAGCAGAACAGAACTTCTTAAGATCAAAGGCATCGGCGAAAAAAGCATCGAGAAGATTCTAAATTGGACTGAATATTTTGAGCTAGAAAAAGAAGAGGCTTCCATGCGGGCTCGGGGGATTGAGTTTTATTCGATACTCGACCCTAAATATCCAAAAGCTTTGCATCAAATTTACGATCCGCCAATTGGCTTATATTGCCTCGGAAATTTCGATCATTTGAAACTTCCTTGTGTAGCGATCATTGGAACTCGGACAGCTTCTCTTTATGGACGCAAGCAAGCTAGGCGGATCGCTAGAGAATTGTCGGATTTAGGATTTTGCATTATCAGTGGGCTAGCTCGAGGAATTGATGGTGAAGCGCACCAAGGAGCAATAGAAGGAATCGGGTCCTCAGTTGCAGTCTTAGGAAATGGCTTAGATATAATATACCCACCAGAGCATTTAGATTTGTCACACCAACTTGAAGGGCGAGGTGCTATTATAAGTGAATTCCCACTTGGTCGAAGGGCGGATCGAAAAAGTTTCCCCATAAGGAATCGTATCATTGCGGGTCTATCACAGGGTGTAATAGTCGTTGAGAGTGGCGTCCAAGGCGGAAGTATGATCACCGCAAACGCGATGCTAGAAAATGGGCGACCTGTTATGGCGATTCCAGGAAGGATTGATCACCTAGAAAGTTTGGGATGCCTTAACTTAATCAAGGATGGGGCTACGTTGGTCGCATCAACGGAAGATATCCTAATTGAATTAAAACACACCGAAAAAATTAATCAAATAGCTCAGTTTGAACAGATCCCTTATGAGCAAGAAGTCAGTCTCGATGAAGCCGAAGTATTAGAATTATTCAAAGGAGGTGAGCGACTTTCTTCAGGCGCCTTGGCGGAATTAATTGGTCAAGATATCAGCCTAATTAATGCGGTTCTTACCCAATTGGAATTGAAGAAAATTATCAGTAAAAGGCTCGATGGATTGTACGAGATTCGATAAACCATTATCTAACAGTCTTGATGATTAATCAGATCAATGCCCTCTTCATTTCCAATAATCTTGGGCGCGGCACCACAGTGAGCGCAGCCTTCCCAAAGAAACTTATATCCTTAAAAACTAAAGTTATACTTTGAAAGTCGTTTGGAAATCTCTTCGGTAATCATTGTCTCGGCAGCTTCATCTTTTGCTGAGAAAGTCACTGAGAACCGAACATATTGCCCGCAATCATCCCAGGGTACTGTGCTGATGAGCTCGTTAGTGATAAGCCATTGCGAAAAGTCTTCACCGGTTTCAAAAGAAGTGGTCACTCCATCCAATGTAGCGGACGTAGGCGATTTAACATAGAGAAAGAAGCTTCCGTCTGGTTTTTGGGCAGAGAATCCATTGCCATTGAGGGCCCCAATTAACAGATCCATTCTTCGAGAATATTTTGTGGCAATCGCTTCTGTGATTTCTGGATTTTTCAGGGCCACGGTCGCGGCTTCTTGAATCGCTAGAAATTGTCCGGAGTCAGAGTTATCCTTCATGTCTCCATAGGCTTTTACGATCAATGGATTGCCCACAACGAATCCAATTCGCCAACCGGTCATGTTGTAGCTTTTGGATAAAGAGTGCAATTCTACAGCAACATCCTTAGCTCCGGGTACTTGAAAAATTGAGAGTGGGTTTTCGTTGAAAACGAGAGAAGCATAGGCGGCATCTTGAATGATAATTAAGTCATTAGCTTTAGCGAATGCGACGGCTTTTTCAAAGAATTCTAAAGTAGCGGAGGCGCCTGTCGGATTATTCGGGTAATTGATGACAAGAATTTTTGCTTTTTTAAGAATAGCTTCAGGAATAGCATCAAGCTCGGGCAAGAAATCATTCGCTTCTTTGAGTTCTAAATTATGGACATGGCCGCCATAAAACTTGGCATGTGTTCCGAGTACCGGGTAACCTGGAACGGTCATTAAAACATAATCTCCTGGGTTAATAAAACAGCCCGGAAGCATGGTAAGGGCAGTTTTAGATCCAATGGAGTGTAAGACTTCTGTCTCGGGGTTAATTCCTGCTACATTGAAGACTTGCTTCATGTACTCAGCTGCCGCGGCTTTGAAGCCATCACCACCATTATCAGCATAGCCTCTATTCTCAGGTGCATTGGCTGCTTCAGTCAGAGCATCAATAACAATTGGGTAGGCCATTGCATCGGGTTCGCCGACACCCATATCAATTAAATCCAATTCGGGTTTTGCCTCAATTGCAGCTTTTTTAGCACGTTTGATTTTTTCAAATTTATAAATCGCGGTGGATTTACCGTATTGATTTCCGCCAATGCGTTCTGCAAATAATTCTTGAATATAGGTTTCGCTCATGTTGAGTTTGATTTTCGTTGTTTAAATTAGTTATAATTTGTTTGTGATATTTAAAGATTCGTAAAGATTAATCTACTAAAAAGTATGCAAGTTATTGAATCAATTGAAGAAATGCAGGCATTAGCAATGAGCTTCCGCTTTGAAGGGAAGTTGATTGGTCTAGTTCCTACAATGGGCTGTTTGCATGAAGGGCATATTTCTTTAATTAAAAAAGCTAGAGAATCGGCGGATAAAGTCATTGTCTCAATATTCGTAAATCCTACGCAATTTGCTCCCAATGAAGATTATGGAGATTACCCGAGAACGCTTGAAGCTGATTTAGAGCAATGCAAAAAATATGGCGTCGATATAGTATTCACCCCCTCAAAAGAAGCTATGTTCCCTGAAGGGTTTTCAAGTTACATTATTGAGGAATCCGTAGGGTCTGGCTTATGTGGCATATCGAGACCCAATCATTTTAAGGGGGTCACCACCGTTTGCTTAAAGCTATTTAATTTAGCAAGACCTGATTTTTCCTACTTTGGCCAAAAAGACGCGCAGCAATGTGCAGTTCTCAAGAAAGTCGTTAAGGACCTTAATGTACCGACAGAAATTGTTATCTGTGATACTATCCGAGAATCCGATGGATTAGCGCTGAGTTCGAGGAATCGTTACCTTTCGAAGTTGCAAAGGGAAGATGCCCTTTACATCTCAAAGGCACTTTTCAAAGCAAAGGAAATGGCTCAGAATGGAGTCAGTAGCCCTGATCGAATTATTGCTGAAATCACCCATATAATGGGATTAAAGCGTCGCATCCGAATTATCTATATCCAAGTAGTCGATAAAGACTCAATGGAGCCAGTTCGCAAAATTGATCCGGAGCAAACCATTGTCAGTTTAGCGGTATGGATAGATAATATTCGGCTTATTGATAATATAGCACTCTAAGATTATCGATTTAATGAAGGCCGCTCCTAAAAAATATGACGTGATTGTGGTCGGTAGTGGAATCGCTGGTTTGAGCTATGCTTTACGCTCAGCTGAAATGGGCTACAAGGTTGCGATTATTACAAAAAAAGATTCGACAGAATCCAATACGAATTACGCGCAAGGTGGTATCGCCGCCGTCACTTCCATTTCTGATGAAGTCAACTTGCATGTTGAAGATACTTTAAAAGCGGGCGATGGCCTTTGCGATCAAGCAGCGGTGGAAGCAATTTTAAGAGATGGCCCGAAAGGAATTGAAGCGCTGATCCAAAAAGGAGTGGAATTTTCGTCCTTAGAAGATGGACGGATTTCTCTTGGGAAGGAGGGAGGGCATTCTAAGAGACGGATTCTGCATGTTAAAGATGTCACCGGCAAAGCAATCGAAAAGGCCTTACTTTATGCCGTGGATAAAAGTTCTTTGATCGATACTTTCGAGCACCATTTTGCTATTGAACTGATCACTGTGGATAAATTGCTTCGAGCTGAAAAAAAATCAAGCGAGTCTAATCGCGTTACGGGGCTTTTTGTTTTAGATGTTAACTCTAATAAAGTTGAAACCTATGAGGCTAAGGTGGTTTTACTCGCAACCGGAGGAATCGGACAAATTTATCAATTCACGACGAATCCTTCAATCGCCACGGGCGACGGAATTGCCATGGCCTACCGCGCGGGTGTGGCAATTGAAAATATGGAATTCATTCAATTCCACCCGACCGCCTTTTATTCTCAAAAAAGAGAACGCTTTTTGATTACTGAAGCCCTGCGTGGAGAAGGGGGAATTATCCGAAATCTTTCTGGGGAAGCCTTTATGGAGCGTTATGATTCCAGGAAAGATTTGGCACCCAGAGATGTAGTGGCTCGTTCTATTGACTCGGAGATGAAGCAGTCAGGTGCGGCTCATTTGTGGCTCGATGCAACGAAGATTGGCCTTAAGACTTTGAGACGGCGCTTCCCTAACATTTATGATTATTGCCAAGAACGTGGTATTGAAATCGATAAGGAGTGGATTCCTGTGGTACCCGCGGCTCATTATTTGTGCGGTGGCGTTAAGACTAATCTAAGCGGTGAGACCAGTCTGCCTGGTTTGTACGCCTGCGGAGAAGTTGCTTGTACTGGATTGCATGGTGCGAACCGACTTGCGAGTAACTCTCTTCTTGAAGCCGTTGTTATGGCTAATCGTGGCTCAGAATCGCTTAAGGATTATTTATCTAAGACAGAGCCTTTTTCTTTAGAATCAATTCAATGGGTTGAAGGTGATCTAGAGATATCCGACGAGCGGGTTGTTTTAACGCATAATAAGGAAGAACTTCAGCGAGCCATGTGGGATTATGTGAGCATCGTAAGGACCAGTAATCGCCTAGAGAGAGCTTGGAATCGCTTGGAGAATTTAGAAAAAGAAATCAACGAATATTACTGGAACTTTAAAGTGGATGTTAGCTTATTAGAATTAAGAAACATGATCACGTCCGCTAAATTAGTGGTTGAATGTGCAGTTCAGCGGAAAGAAAGTCGCGGTCTTCATTATACATTAGACCATCCCTCAAAATTAAAAAATGCGAGTCCTTCGATTGTGCAGAAAGCCTTTTAACTTAATTAAAGTCACTTCAAACTGTTTATGAAAAAAAAGGAAAGGGCTGAATTTATTGATCAGTATCTCGATCATAAATACCCGGAAACACCGATTCCATTAGATCATAAAGACGACTATACCCTTTTGGTTGCAGTGCTGCTTTCAGCGCAATGTACCGATGTTCGGGTGAATCAAATTACCCCTAGATTGTTTGAGGAAGCGGATAATCCACTTGAGATGAGTTCGGTGCCTCTAGAAAAAATTGCAGAGATCATTCGTCCTTGTGGCTTAGCTCCGATGAAATCAAAAGGCATTTTAAATCTTTCAAAAATTATTATTGAAGAGCATGAAGGCAAAGTCCCTCAAGACATGGAAAAATTAGAAGCACTTCCTGGGGTCGGCCATAAGACTGCTTCAGTTGTAATGGCTCAGGCATATGGAGTGCCTACCTTTCCTGTCGATACGCACATACATCGCCTTGCCCAAAGGTGGGGCCTCACCTCTGGTAAAAATGTTCGGCAGACAGAATTAGACTGCAAGCGCTTGTTTCCCAAAGATCGATGGAATCGGCTCCATCTGCAAATTATTTTTTATGGCCGAGAACACTGCTCGGCTAGGGGTTGCCAAGGTATGACCTGCGAATTATGTAAATTGCTTTATCCCTTGAGGAAAAACCCAAAGCTAGTAAAAAAATAATTTAACTGCATATTTTTATTTTTTAATTTAGTAACTTACATAGATGCTCAAAAACACGATAGCTTTTTTCAAAAAACCTAACTTGTGGCTCAGTCTACCTGTTTTGCTCTTGTTGGTGTTGATCTGTTTTTTTTCGGGATTGATTATCCGTACCTATAAAGGCTTAGAGAATTTCCAAGCTAGAGAACAACGTTTAGAACAGCGACTGCTTGAGGCCGAAAACGAGTTTAAGCGTAAGGAAGCTTATATGAAAAGACTACTTGAAGATAATGAATTTTTAGAAAGGGTTGCGCGTCAAAGACTTGGATACGCGCACCCAGATGAATTGCTCTTCCGTTTTTCTGAGGAGTAAAATTTTTATGAGGTCACTTACAGGGGCTAATTCATTATACTATTAATATATTAAAACTAGCATGAAATCACTAAAGACGGAATCCCTAAGGACCCTCGAGAGCCTCAGAACTTCATTTAGAAAAGTAGGGCAAGACCACGTTTTTGAACATATAGAGGATTTAAATGCGCAGGAATTAGAAGCGTTTATTGAGCAACTTAATTCAGTAAACCTTGAAGCGTTAAGTGAGCTGGTAAAAACACATCTACTTGCGAAA
Source organism: uncultured Puniceicoccaceae bacterium (assembly GCA_913045955.1). Taxonomy (GTDB): domain Bacteria; phylum Verrucomicrobiota; class Verrucomicrobiia; order Opitutales; family Coraliomargaritaceae. Next base: position 3,359 of record CAJWRZ010000037.1, on the reverse strand, counting down.
GAAAAAGACAGTACTCTTGATTGGGAATTGCTGAAGCCTGCGCCTTATATTCCCACGCCCGCCCAAGGCGGAGATCCGGCTGAGTGGGAAGCAGCTCATGAACTTGGGGAAGCAGCTATTAAAGCGGGCCGAGTCGCTGCTTTTACAGTCGCAGGAGGACAAGGAACACGCTTGGGGTACGATGGCCCAAAAGGAACCTTCAAGGTGAGTGCCTTAAGTGGTAAATCACTCTTTGAAATATTTGCTGATAAAATTTATCGAGCCAGTCAGCGTTATGACGTGAAAATACCCTGGTTTATCATGACAAGTGAGCTGAACCATGAAGCCACAGCCCAAGCATTTAAAGATAATGACTATTATGGTCTTGGTGAAGATATGGTATCATTGTTCACCCAAGAGCTCGTGCCTGCGGTTGACCTTAATGGGAAAATAATTTTAGAGAATAAAGGGATGATTGCGATGACCCCGAACGGTCATGGTGGTTCGTTGAGCGCCTTATCTAAAAAAGGTGCGACAGAAAAAATGCGTGCGATGGGAATTGATATACTGAGTTATTTTCAAGTCGATAATCCTTTGGTGCCTTGCATTGACCCTGCATTTATTGGCTTTCATTTGAGCCACCAATCAGAGTTGTCCAGCAAGATGATTCCTAAGGCTTATGCATTGGAGAAGGTAGGGATGTTTTGCGAATATAAAGGAAAGCAGATCGTTATTGAGTATAGTGATATGCCTCAAGAAATGCAGAATATGAAAGACGCGAATGGCGGAATTTTATTTGGCGCGGGTAGTGTTGCTATTCATCTTTTTGACCGTGACTTCATTGACCGAATCGGAGGCGTTTCTGGCGATGAGTCGTTGCCTTATCACAAAGCTTTAAAAAAAATCCCGTATTACGATCCACAATTAGGCTTAGTTAAGCCCACAGAGGGTAATGGCATAAAATTTGAGATGTTTGTTTTTGATGCCTTGCCTAAATCAAGGAATCCGCTGGTTATTGAAGGTGCTCGGAATGAAAATTTCAGCCCTGTCAAGAATGCGGATGGCATTGATTCTCCTGAAGCTTGTAAGCAAGATCTAAAGCGGCAAGCAGTCCGCTGGCTAATAAATGCTGGGGAAGCGATGAAGCTGAATGCGGATGGCTTAGTGGATTTTAACTTTGAAATTAATTATCGATTTGCCATGGATGGAAATGATTTCAAGAAACAATGGACTCATTTAGAACCCAAGCCGGAAATAAAAGAAGGCACGATTATAGGATCATAAAATAATGAAGATAGAAGAAAAATTACTCAAAGCTGTTGAAGAAAAAAAAGTATTAGAAAGTACTGCTGAGAATATCCGTTATTGGATAGTGGCTGACTTTTTGCCTTTATGGGTTAAAACTTCAATTAAAGAATTAATTGATGCACAAGCTTGGGATGAATTGAACGATCGTTTTTATAAGAATCTAGCTTTTGGAACAGGAGGTATGCGTGGCCGGACTCTAGGTAAGAGGCCAACGAGTGAAGAGCTTGGGGCGGATATGAATCCTAAGAATCCAATTCGTGCGGCAGTCGGTACAAACGTGCTTAATGATTTCACGATCATTAAAGCTACCATAGGTCTTTATAACTATGTCGCGGCCTACCTTAAGTCTAATGATATTTTGGATATTCCTCGTTTTGTAATTGCCCATGATGTTCGTTATTTTTCCCGCCACTTTTGTGAGTTATCTGCTTCAACGTGGAATCGTTTGGGCGGGCAGGCTTTAATTTTTGAAGGGCCTCGTTCTACGCCTCAGCTTAGTTTTTCTGTACGACATTATAAGGCGCACTGTGGAGCAGTTATTACCGCGAGCCATAACCCTTATCATGATAATGGTTTTAAGGTGTATTTTGGAGATGGGGCCCAAGTTGTCAGTCCGCACGCTGAAAATATTGTCTCGGAAGTGGGTTTGGTTGGGCTCGAGTCAGTGGTCGCACACTTAGAAAAAGAGCTCGCTAATGTTAAGACTTTGGGAGCTCTCGCTGATCGTGCTTATACCGACTTAATGGAAGAAGTGCTCTCGGATGAATCACCCAACCAAGAATCCAGCTTAAAAGTAGTCTTTACCCCAATCCATGGCACTGGGGGCATTGCTTCTGTACCGGTCCTCAAAAAAATGGGCATCGATGTTTTTGAAATTGAGGAACAAAATAAAATGGATCCGGCATTCCCAACGGTTGCTTCCCCCAACCCAGAAAATGCCAGTGCACTTGCTATGGCTCTAGAAGAAGCGGATCGGGTGGGCGCCGAATTAGTTTTAGCAACGGATCCGGATGCGGATCGAATGGGTGTAGCCGCTAGAGACGCCGAGGGTGCAATGACCCTATTAAGTGGAAACCAAATTGGATCTTTACTCGCGGAGTACAGAGTCCAAACGCTTAAAGAACGTTCTATATTGCCGAAAGAAGGTTCGCCTAATGCCGCGATTATTAAAACCTTTGTCACCACGCCTATGCAAGATGCCATCGGCAAAGCGCACGGTCTAAAGGTTATCAATACCTTGACTGGCTTTAAATGGATCGGAAAGAAATTAGCGGATTATGAAGCAATCATGAAGGCTGGTTACAAGGAAGCCGAAGGAATTGATATTAATTATGACGCTACCGATTCAGTGACACGTGCCGAAATTTTAATGGATTATTCTACTTACTTTGTTTTTGGAGGGGAAGAAAGCTATGGTTACTTAGCGCAAGACACGGTTAGGGATAAAGATGCCAATGCCTCCGTCGCTTTATTTTGCGAGATGGCTGCTTACTATAAATCTCAGGGGACCACGGTTATAGAAGCCTTGGAGTCACTTTATTTAGAGCATGGCTATTACAATGAGCAGATGATCAACCTTTACTATGAGGGTGCAGCGGGTGCCCAAAAGATTGAGAATATTTTAAAATCCTATCGATCAAACCCACCTCAAAATATTGGCGACTTTAAAATTTCTGAAGTTAAAGATTTTGGCAAAGATGTTATTTATGACGCGGATCATCAGCAGATTCCTCAGCAAGATTTCTTCTTCCTTGAATTTGAAAATGGTTATAGTTATGCGGTTCGTGGCTCAGGTACTGAGCCCAAAATCAAGTTCTATGTCTTTGGCCAAAAGCCTGTCTTTGGCTTGGAAACATTAGAAGCAGTGAAATTAGAATCTAAAAAAGAAATGGAAGAATTAATGAAGCTGATTGAAGCAGATGCGCACGCCAGAGCCGAGCTATAAATCATTTTGCTGGATGATCCACCGTTTTGATTGGAGATAAAAAAACCCACAGTGGTTAACTGTGGGTTAAAATGGCGGGATAGACGGGACTCGAACCCGCGGCCTCCTGCGTGACAGGCAGGCGCTC
>CAJWRZ010000036.1 GCA_913045955.1 uncultured Puniceicoccaceae bacterium | reverse complement strand
TTAAAACAGGTGCTTTTGATTCTTTTGGAATAGATCGCAACCAACTTCTTCAAAATCTTTCAACTTCAATTGCAGAAGCACAATCCCAGAAGAATAATGAAGCTGGTGGTCAAATAGGTCTCTTTCAAGGCTTAGAAGATGCCTATGGTAATACGACGCTAAAAAATGATCCTAAAGGGAGTCCAATGGCTAAAGTGGATAAATTAAAATACGAAAAAGAATTGTTGGGGATTTATCTTTCGGGTCACCCATTGGATCAATTAAGAGGACTCATTCAGGTTATTGACTCATTTCACAGTGAAAAGGAAATAGCGGATGTCACCGATCGAAAACCTTTTAGAATTTCTGGGGTCGTTAACGGACTTAATGTACGCTACACGAGAAAAGATAATAAGAAAATGGCGACTTTCAGTTTAAATAAAAAAACGAAGAATTATGAAATGATCATTTTCTCAGATGCTTTTGCTAAATACAGTGATGTGCTAGAAGAAGGCAGGACGGTGATTATTCAAGGGGTCATCCAAAAGAAAGACGATGAGGTACAACTCTATGCATATGAAGTGCATGATCTTAATACTTCCATTTCGAATTTTATCCATAAAGTGAATTTCATCCTTCAGCCCAACGAATCCACTTCAGAATTTATAAAATTATTGCGCACTACGGCCGATGATCGATATGGGAACACTAAGATTGGAGTTAATTTTCTAGTTAATGACCATATAATTGAAACAAAAACGGCAGATTCGCTGACCTTTAATTTAAATCCTGAGACTTACAGTGAAATCAAATCACACCCTAGCTTAGCGGGAATTAACGCGCATTCAGTACCGGTTAAAGACTTTGACCCGAGCCGTCGCTGGAAGAAGCGATAGGAAAGCTTAATATAATCTAAGATTCCCTTAATCGCATTTGTTTTTTCGAAGGGTTCATTTATTCTATAGCTTAAGGAGATAATATTTTGGATCTAAAAATTTCACGAAAAACTATTTTAAAACGATGCCTACATTTGCTTTGTCCAAATTGTGGGCAGGCTAAGATAGCGCGATCGCTTATAGACATATCGGATAAATGTTCGAATTGCGGTATGCTGATAAAGCGCTCGAACGGATTCTTCATCGGACCAATCTGTATTAATTATGGCATAGTGGCATTCTTCTTAATCTGCCCAACATTAATACTTGGCTTTAGCGGAGTGCTCCATTTGAACCTAGCACTTACATTGACCTTCATAATGTCCTTCACCTTCCCTGTGTTATTTTATTCAGCCTCTTGGAGCTTTTGGCTTTTGATCTATTACTTGTGCCTACCCAAAGAACTCTATAACAATCGCCCAGATAGCAGTGATGACCTTCTTTTTGATGAAGATGAACGTCTCTAAAAAAGATACAATTTTGAATGCCTAAATAAAGCTTATCGCCCTTGATAATAAGCAGTTCGAAGCGATATGTAGGGGTCTAAAGAAGCCGACTTCATTAAATCATACCGGGGCAACATTTCAGAGCTTAATACAAGAAACTCAGAAAGGTAAAAAGTGACCATCCATTCCCTTGACGCACTATCGAAAATATTTCCTGAGTCACCGAAAGGATTGATGATAGGCTCAATGACTCTTGTCGGAAAATCCCTTAGCGTTGAAGGGCCCAAAAGCGGTATGATAAAATATGGTCCTTCAGGCACACCCCAACAAGCTAATGCATTATCAAAACTCTCTTCTTCTAACTCCGCTAAATGAATGAATCTATCTGAAGGTCTATTTAATCCCAATATCCCAACCGTAGAATTCAAAGTGAATTTAAGAGATTCATAGAAGGCTTCTTTCGCTTTTAGCTGGGCGATATTACTCAAAAATCGAATAGGAAACTTTAAATTATAAACAAAGTTCCTGAGTGATTCCCGAGTGCTTTCATTCGTGATATCCGAATAAACCTTGTTGGTGGGTCCTATAACGTACTGATAGATAACATCATTGATCCCAAATATACATCGATTCCATAGCTCTAGCGGATCCTGAATCTCTATCTCTGAGACGATATCTTCATAAAAAACAGAATCGTCGTAGTAAGCCTCAGCTGAAAGTAAACTGAACGATAGAACGCTTAAAAAACCAACGAAAAGGCTTTTAGATAGGCAATGTTTGTCCCAAATCTTCATTTAATAACAATTCATTTAATTGTTTCACTAAAGCGTCACTATCATTCTTTAAAAAGAAAGCATCAAACTGATTTCGGTAAGTCACGACTAAGCTTATATTTTCAATGACTAAATCAAATATCTGCCAGCCCGATCTCATTTTACCCAATTTATAAGTTAGCTTAATCTTTTTATTGCCAAGCAAAATAGAGGTCTCAATTTCCGCCCTTTTATCTGATACAAAAACGGTATCCTGAAATTTTATCTCAGGTTTATGCTGCCCTTTCATTCCGTCACAATAAGCACGCACCACGAGTCGCTTAATAAGGCTCAAAACAACTGGTTGGTTGGGTTCATCGATTTTCTGCCAATTGCGACCTATACACCTTCGTATAATGACATTCATGTCATAATGTTCGGCGAGTTTCTCAAGGATGATAGATTCTTTCTCGGCGGCATCCTTTACCATTGAGGTGTCCTCATACAAAACATCGAGCACCTTAGATACAGATTCCTGAAGATTATTCGATGGGTCCTCTAACGCAGAAACTGTACTGACCAGCATCAATACAAAAGCCAATAAGCTATATTTAAAAGCGTGCATTATAAATCATTGATTATCATTGGTCATATCCCCTAATCCAAATTTACCAATCAAACTCTCCAAATCAAGCGCGGACTGCGTATCAAAAATAAAATCACCCGCCTCGAGCGCAATACCCGAACCTCCAGGAATTAACTCTATATAGCGATCGCCAATTAGACCTGAAGTTTTAACTGCGGCAATTGTATCTTCATCTAACTCCAAGCTCTCTGGCACTTGGATCGTTGCAACTGCCTTGAACTGATCATTGAGTTTAACGGATTTAACCGCCCCTACCCGAACGCCAGCTATTTCAACTCGGGCATTTTTACTGACACCACTTAGGTTACTGAAAAGTGCACTTAATTCGTAAGTCTTCTGACCGACAAGTTGGTTTTGACCTACTTTAAAAGCTAAGAAGAAGATCGCAATCAATCCGGATACAATAAATAAGCCAACGGTTGTTTCTAATTTTTTCATATATATGGTGTCTCTATTATTATACGCTCAAGCGTCCTGTTTTCAAATAATGTTTTATAGCGGGATCAGAAATAGAATCAATACTATCTACAGTCCCAAAATATTTAATTTCTCCTTCGTCCAACCAAGCAATGGAATCGACGATTGAATAGACCTCAGGAATATCGTGGCTTACTAAAAAAGCCGTGAACCCAAATTGCTTTTTATAAAACTGGATCATATCAAAAACGGTGTGCTTACGCTCAGGGTCTAAGCCAGTCGTAGGCTCATCAAATAATATTATTTTAGGTTCAGTTATTAAAGCTCTAGCAAATGCGATACGCTTATTCATGCCCCCAGATAAATCCCCGGGATAAGAAGCCCCGACTGTCTCTAAATCTAATTGCTTTAAGAGTGCCTTAACTTTTTGGTTAATGACCGAAGCTGAAATAGAACTATTAGATTCAACTAAGGGAAGCGCTATGTTATCAAAGGCACTGAGTGAATCAAACAAGGCATTGTTTTGGAACATATAACTCAAACCGATTTCTTGAAGATTACCCGCTTTAGGTTTCTGATCCTGCGCCGAATTCTCAGAGCCATACTCTACACTTATTTTACCGTTCTCTTTTTCTAGGATCCCCGCCATCAGCTTTAACAAAACTGATTTACCGGTGCCACTTTTTCCGATTATAGCTGTAATCGTCCCTGAATCAACTTCGAGGTCGACACCCGAGAGGATCACCTTGTCGCCAAAGCGCTTCTCTAAATTTTCAATCTTTAGCTTAAAATCCATACTAGAGTAAAAAAGAAGTGATTAGATAATCCACAATCAAGATGAGCACACTCGACTTAACTACAGCTTTTGTGGCGGCTAAAGTCACACCTCTTATGCCTTTGAAGGCTGATTTTATGTGTGCGTTATAACCTTCGAAAGTACAAATTCCCATTGTTAAAAATCCAAAAATGGTCGCTTTAAGAAAGCCCCCATTCACATCGACTAGCTGGACACTATCAATGGTTTTATTCCAATAAATACCGGCATCCAACCCCATCAATACTGAGCCAGAAAAATACCCGCCGAAGATTCCAACTAGATCAAAAAAAGCAGTCAGAATGGGGAAACAAATAATCCCAGCTATGATCCTAGGGCCTGCTAAGAAGCCTTTTGAGTCAATATTCATAGTTTCTAAAGCATCTATTTGCTCATAATTGCGAAGGATACCTATTTCTGAAGTTAAGGCAGAACCAGATTGACCAACGATCATCAAAGCGGTCAGAACTGGCCCTAATTCTCGGATCAATGATAGGGATACCGCTGTACCTAAGGCCGTGTCTGCTCCAAATTTAACCAAGGTATAGTACATCTGTAAACCCATGACCATACCGGTGAATAATCCGATAATTAGTATAATCAAAACGCAACGAAAACCTATTTCCAAAATACTCTGCATTAATTTCTTAAATCGGTTACGACAGTTCCCAAAGGAGATGCATGAACGTAAAACAAAAATAAGATACTCCCCTAGCTCTGATAGAAAATTTAAAACTAATTTAAATAAGTACATCTTTAGCAAATGAAGTTAAACCACCTAAAACTTTAGAGATGGTGCGGGTAGACGGAATCGAACCGACGACACCTGTGTGGAAGACAGGAGTTTTACCTCTAAACTATACCCGCTGAAAGTATATCTTAATCGCATTGTATATCCCCTCGGTCAAGCAAGGAATTCCATTAACTGGACTGGCTATCTTTTTGGTCTAAAAAATCTTGCAGGATCAGAGTGGCAGCACGTGAATCGATTTCTCCACTTTTAGGATCCACCTTCTTATTCATTGCTTTTAGATCTTGTTCTACCGAGTGGCTAGTCAGCCGCTCATCCACTTTATAGATGGGCAAATGAAACCGTCTTTTTAATTTTTCAATAAAGCGATCCACTTCTTCTGCCTTAAAACCGACTGAGCCGTTCATATTTAAAGGGTACCCAACGACCAAGGCCTCGATTTTTCTAACTTTGATCACCTGATCAATATAATTCATCCTGTCCTTAACATTGGATTGGATAGCCGCAGGAATGGGCATGGCAAATTTCAACGGGTCGGCGAAGGATAAGCCAATTCTTTTCTCGCCCCAATCAATCCCCAATAGATTCATAAATAATCCGTATTTTCTTTATTCTTGGATAGTGATTGAACCATTTTCTTAACCGCTTGAGATTGATCTTTTTTGCAAATCAACGTAGCATCCTTAGTTCGAACAACAATTAAATCTTCAACGCCCATCAGCGCTATGATGTGCCCTGAATCTCGGTTAAAAACGATATTGTTTTTAGATTCAATCACCTCAGCCTCACCCCGAATTGCGTTTCCAGAAGCGTCACTTTCATAGTGCCGCTCAATCGCAGACCATTCGCCCACATCGTCCCAATCAAATTTAGATTCAAAGACCACCACATTTTGGGCTTTTTCAATAATCGCATAATCAATAGAAATCTTTTCAAGACCTGGATAAATATCACTGAGCACAGCCTCAATATTTTCTCCAGCATCCAGCCTAGGACCGATCTCTGAGATGGAAGCCCACAAATTAGGGCTATTTTTTTCAAATTCTCCTCTAATTGAATCAATAGACCAAACAAACATGCCTGCGTTCCAATAAAAGTCTCCTGAACTCAAGTATTCATTGGCTTTTTCTAAATTGGGCTTCTCAACAAATCGGTTAACTCCATAAGCAACTTCACCACCATAAGTCCCAATTTCGTTCGCTTTTTGAATATAACCATAACCCGTTGCTGGGTGTGTAGGTTTTATCCCGATCGTAACCAAAACTGATTTCTGTTCGGCTAACTGAAAGGCTGAATCTAAAATAGAACGAAAATTCGAATGATCATGAATCACCGAATCAGCCGGAAGCATCGCAAAGACTGCATCAGGATTTTCGCGCACCACTAGAGAGGTTGCTAAAGCAACAGCGGGCGCAGTGTCTCTTCCAATCGGCTCTCCAATAACTTTTTCTGGGTCAAGCTCTGGACAAATATCAAGAACCACTGAGCGATGCTGAGTCCCAGTTATCACAAAAATATTCTTGGGCTCCACTAGACCCTCGAGTCGCTTGACCGTCTGAGTGAGCATCGGAAGTGCTCCAACAATTGAGAGAAATTGCTTGGGTAATGCTTTTCGGCTCTCGGGCCAAAAACGCTCACCATTGCCTCCGGCCATAATTACGATATATCGATTACTCATATCTAACACTGTTTAAAATCTCATTATAAAGGATAAAATACTTTGCTTATCCTTCAAGTGCATTACCTTCAAAGAGGTCTTTCATTTTATTTCTAAGCGCTGTAATAATCTCCTTAGAATTGGTAACATTTTCAGCGACACAATTAACAATCGCACTGCCCACGACAACTCCATCGGCCACTGCCGCGATTGACTTAACGTGCTCTGAGCTTGAAACCCCAAAACCAACCACGACCGGCAAGTGCGTGTATTGCTTAATAAGCTGAACTTGGCTTTCTATATTATTGGATAAATTAGTTTGTTCTCCAGTGACGCCTTCACGGGAAACATAATAAATAAAAGCACTGGCTGCCTCACATATTTTAACAAGCCGACTTTCTGGGGTTGTGGGTGCTACGATGAATACCGTCTCAATATTAAATTCCTCACAAGCATCCAAATGTTCTTGGGCCTCTTCCGGAGGCAAATCCAAAGTCAATAAAGCATCAACACCGGCCGCCTTGGCACGCTCCGCATAAAGCTGACTACCTAGTGAAAATACTAAGTTATAGTAGGTGTAAAAAACAATAGGAATAGCGCTGAACTCTCGGATTGCTTTCACGAATTCAAAAACTCGCTCACTATCCATACCTGATTCAAGCGCTCTTTGAGCCGCCAATTGATTGGTCGCCCCATCCGCTAATGGATCGGAAAACGGAACGCCCAATTCTAGGATATCAATCCCAGAATCAATTAAAGTACGACAGGCTTCGATTGAAGTTTCAAAATCGGGATCACCGGCACAAAGATAGGCGACAAAACAAGCACGATTTTCTTTCTTACACTGATCAAATGTTTTTTTTATTCTTGAGTCATTCACGTAAAAATCAGATCTCCTTATTTTAATAAATTAGCAACACAATTCGGCTTCATTGAACTTAGCGTCGCACGAAGCTCTTATCGATAAGCGGAAGCATTTCTCCTTTTCTGAACAAGGATACTTGTCCTGTACTTCCAGAAACAACTACACAGAGACAATCAATTACGCTGGTAATCGAGGCGGCCGCCGCGTGACGACTTCCGTAGCCACTGGGCAATTGGTGGTTATAGTCCGGTGCATGGATTAAGGAACCTGCTGATAACAAGACGCCATCGCCCCGTATAATAAAGGCACCATCAATTGAGGAAAGTTCTTTAACTGTTTCATCCATGAATGGATTCAAGATATTCCTATCTTCTTCGTTGTAGCCGTGAAATGGATTTAGAATCAGTGGCTTTGTGTATTGGCTAATCTCATCGGCATTACCCAAAGTAAATAAACAACCCACAGGATGCCCTTCGCGTCCTTCGACTGCTAGTTCAGTTGCAATGCCCAAGACTCGCTCAACGACTTCAGGTAAAATATTTGAAGGCAACACATCGGATCGATTGACCAATAAGGATCGGAACTCTCGATCGATATCCACCACGATCACACTATCAAATTGATTACTTTGGGGAGTGCCGCCGATACAGCATATTCGATCTGTATTTTTAAATACTCCACGAGCAAGACCGATCAAAACTGCACTTCTTAATTGGGAGAAACGCTGGTGGTTATAAGATCTTATTGGGAGGACTGCATCAACTCCATCTTGAAGATGCGTCGCTTCAGAACTGCCATGGGCAATTAATACGGTCTTAAAGCCTTTGAAAAAATCGCCTATGTCAATCCCACCTCCGAACGTATCGCCAAAGACAACCACCGCTGAGCATTTTGATCCTCGAGCGATTTTGGCGGCTTCTTTGAGCATCAAAAAATTAAAGCGGTTATGCCCGTGAATGGGGGTCCTGCCTTCACCCCCGAATACAGATTTGAGCTCTTTCCTAAAATGAACCAGTGCCTGCGCATTTTGGAGTCGCGCCATTTGAACACTATCTTGAAAGACTCTGGCTAAAGCAGCTAAGCCGTATAAGTAACTCCGAGCATTTTCGGCAGCGAGCAGTAAAAAAACATAGCGAATTTCTGGGTAGTCACGCTGTCCTTCAAATTCCAATCCTTCGGTACAACGGCCCACTGCGATTAAGTAAGGGCGTTTCATTTTTACCCGGGCGTGCGGGAGGCAGACTCCATTCCCAAGGTATGTGGTCATTTGCTTTTCTCTATCGAGTAAATTACTCAATAATCCTGACTTTTTTAAGCGCTTTTCTTTAGAGAGATCACAAACATCTAATAACTCCGATAGAGCACCTTCAAAATCACGACTCTCTAAATCAATGACTCTGCTTTGAGCTATATATCGGTCAATGCGCATATATTTATAAATAAGGTTATCTTTTTACTGTCAACGGTTAGTGACAGTTATAATTTCCATAAAATCAGCTTCCGTTTAGAATGGAGCGTTAAAATAATGCGCTATTTTTGGGGTAAATGATTGTAAATGAATTTTTTATTCAAAGAATTATACCCACCTTCAATGAATTCAAAAAGCACAATCTTAATCTACTCTGGTGGCATGGACTCAACGGTTCTTTTGTATGATTTACTACAAAAAGATATCAGTGTCCGTTGCCTGTCTGTTGATTATGGGCAAAAGCACAGGAAAGAGCTGATCCAAGCAAGTGATATATGCCATTCACTTGGTGTGGAGCATAAACTAATTGATCTCTCCAATTTGCATGAACTTTTTTCTAATAGTAGCCTTGTCAATGAATCCCAATCTATGCCCGAAGGTCATTACGAACAGGATTCAATGAAAGCTACGGTGGTTCCTAATAGAAATATGATACTGCTTTCTTTAGCCACGGCTTGGGCCATTAATACAAAAAGCCCCACGGTTAGTTATGCCGCCCACTCCGGAGACCATGCTATTTACCCGGACTGTCGAGAGCCCTTTGCTGAAGGGATGGACGCAGTGATGCAATTATGCGACTGGCAAAATGTCCGCCTTAATCGACCTTTTGTTGATCTTTCAAAATCAGAGATTTGCCAATTAGGCGCTCAGCTGAATATTCCTTTTGATAAAACTTGGTCTTGCTATAAAGGCTTAGACAAGCATTGCGGACGCTGTGGAACCTGCATTGAACGTAGAGAAGCCTTCTACTTAGCACAGGTCAATGATCCAACGGTCTATGCCGATGATGCGCCGAGTATTGAACAAATGCTTGAAACCCAATGGAAATTACCCGAAGAGTAATGCTATGTTAACCTGCTCAAAAACATACAAGGATATTCCCTTTGCTCACAGACAACCTTTACATGAAGGGCATTGCTCTAAGATTCATGGGCATAATTGGTCTATAACCCTAGAATTCCAAGCCAGTGAGTTGGACAAGAATGGATTTGTTGTAGATTTTGGTAAACTCAAGTACATCAAAGCTTTTATTGATTCTACCCTGGACCATGCCTGTCTATTTTCAAAAGATGACGCGATCATCGGAGATTTAGCCAACAGCTCGTATGGAGACTTGTTTAATATTTGCTGGGTAGAGAATGCTTCTTGTGAGGGCATTGCTTTATTTCTCTACGAAACATTCTCCAAGCTCATCAAAGAAAATGAAGGTGAACGTGTTTCCATAAAGACAATCACTCTACACGAAGACGCCAAAAACTTTGTTACTTACACCCCATAAGTTCTGAATTTAATGAGCTCAGGCGAAATACTTCCGATCTATGAACACTTTTTTACTTGGCAAGGAGAAGGTACGCATCAAGGACGCTCAGCTTATTTCATTAGAACCTTTGGTTGTCCTGTACACTGCCCTTGGTGCGATAGTGCCGGTACTTGGCATAAAGATTACATCCCTTCAGATATTGAGAAATTAAGTATTTCAGAATTATTGAGCGTAGCCGAATCGCATAATCCAGATTTTGTTGTAGTGACTGGGGGCGAGCCTACGATTCATAACTTAAATCCCCTAACCCAAATTTGCTATGACAAAAGCTTGCCTGTGCATTTAGAAACTTCTGGAGCTTTTGAAATTAAGGGCAAATTTGATTGGATTACCCTGAGTCCTAAACAATGGAAAAAGCCGTTGAAAGAAAACATAGCCCTCGCTAACGAAATTAAAATCATCGTCGATTCCGAAACAGCTATTCAAGATTGGATCGATAGTTATCCAGAAATATTGAAAACAGAATCCGTATGGCTTAATCCAGAATGGTCTAAAAGAAATGATCCTAAAATTCTCGATATAATCACGGAAACGGTTAAACAAAATGGAGCGCCCTTCCGTGCAGGCTATCAATTACATAAATTATACCATGCCGATCAAAAGGATGCTAACAGTCGACCTAATGTCCCTCTTGGGGGTAATATAAATAGAGGCCTATAAGCGAATGAATTTAGAAGAACGCCTAAATCTTTATCTAAATACTGAGCCTAAAATCGACGCCTCGGTTTACATCGCTCAAGGCGCAATTGTCCTCGGCTCTGTAGAATTGAAGAAAAATGTCAGCATTTGGCATAATGCAGTTTTAAGGGGCGACATTAACCATATTTTTATTGATGAAGGTTCGAACATCCAAGATTGCGCTGTGATTCACTTGGCGGACGACTTCGGTGTGCGCATTGGCAAAAATGTGACGGTGGGACATTCAGCAGTGATCCATGCCTGCGAAATTGAAGATGAATGCCTTATTGGAATGCATGCGACTATTCTTGATGGCGCTGAGATTGGTAAAAATTCAATCATCGGCGCCGGGTCTTTAGTCACAAAAGGTAGCAAAATTCCGGAAGGCTCACTTGTTTTGGGATCGCCAGCTAAAGTAGTCAGACCGCTATCTGATGAAGAAAAAACTTCAATAAAACCTTGGGCGGAAAAATATATCACGACTGCACAGGCCCACAGCAAAAAAGCTGATTAAGTGCTCAAAGCTTGCAATCTCAGTTTTAAATATTCAAATACTGAAATTGAGACCAAATCTCACAATTAAGATGCAACTAAATGAAATCAAAGATAGGGGTACTTACGTGGTACTCAAGATGGATGAAACCCAGCCCTGTATTGAGCGCTTAATGGATATGGGCCTGCTGCCAGGTGAAACTTTAAGGGTTCGGCACGAAGCTCCACTCGGTGATCCGATATCGATAGAATTTAGAGACTGCCATGTATCAGTCAGATTAGAAGATGCGGCCCACCTTATGGTGAAATCTGCCCAAGCATAAAATGGAATCTAAAAAGCCAACAATCGCACTTATTGGAAATCCCAATACCGGGAAAACTTCGCTCTTTAATGCTCTTTCTGGCCAAAAACAAAGAGTTGGCAATTATTCGGGTGTCACGGTTGAAAAAAAATCCGGGCAATGGAAAATAGGAAGTTCCAAAGAAGTCACAGTCATAGACTTGCCAGGCACCTATAGTTTAAGCGCCCAAACAATTGATGAAGGCATCGCCGTTGATGTTTTACTGGGCAAAATTAAAGATGCAGTTCCCGACTTAATTATTGTGGTGGTGGATGCGGAGAATTTACAGCGAAATCTATTTCTAGCATCACAAGCATCGGAATTAAATATACCGATGATTATAGCCTTAAATTGCTGGGATGTGGCCGAAAGAAAAGGTATTCAAATTGACTGCCAGCTACTTGAAAAGCGCCTAGGTATTCCCGTAATTCCTACTGTCGCCAACCAATCAAAAGGTATCGAAAATTTAGCAGAAGCAACCGAAAAAGCTCTGGTCAATAAGTCAATGATGGTCCGCCCAAAATGGCCTGAACCCGTCCAAGAAGCCCTTAAGGAGCTCAAAGAAAACTTAAAAGCCCATTCACTTCCCAACGGAGCACTCCAAAGAATCTTATTTGATAAGACAAGCAGCTTAATCGACGATTTAGAGGACGATAAAAATACAGTTTCAGAAGCCATCAAGCGCGCAAAAGAGACTATTCAAAAAGGCGGTTTCCACCCAAATGCAGTCGAGTCACTCATTCGATTTCGTTTCCTAAAACCGCTTCTTTCCGATATCATAGCGCGTCAAGCAACTTTAAAAAAAGCGATCCACACCGAAAGCATTGACCAACTCTTACTTCACAAATTTTGGGGCTTACTGATTTTCGTGGGCATGATGTATTTCGTCTTTCAGTCAGTATATTCCTGGTCAGGTCCGTTTATGGACGTGATTGAAACCCTCTTTTCTGGCCTCCAAAACTTCGCCTCTGGCTTACTTGAAGGCACCCCGTTGTTGCAGAGCCTAGTCGTTGATGGCATCCTTGGAGGTGTGGGTGCATTCATAATATTCTTACCCCAAATATTAGTCCTATTCTTCTTTATCTCCTTGCTTGAGGAAACCGGTTATATGGCTCGAGCTGCATTCTTAATGGATAAATTATTTCAATGGTGTGGCCTGAACGGTAAAAGCTTCGTCCCACTACTATCGAGCTATGCCTGCGCAATTCCCGGTATCTTAGCTGCAAGAACGATCAACGATAGGAAGACGCGGATCATAACGATTATGATAGCGCCCCTTATGAGTTGCTCAGCACGCCTTCCGGTTTATATCTTAATGATTGGGGTTTTTGTAGAGCCGACATACGGTCCTACTATAGCCGGGATCA
>CAJWRZ010000035.1 GCA_913045955.1 uncultured Puniceicoccaceae bacterium | reverse complement strand
CGTACTGACGCGCATGTTTAAGTAAGCGCAATTCTGCGCTCGGATGATTGAACAACAAGCGATGCTCCGCCCTACTTGAGAACATTCTATAAGGCTCCTGAGTACCTTTAGTCACAAGGTCATCAATAAGAACCCCTATATAACACTCATCACGCCCTAAAATCAGTGGCTCCTCGCCCCTAATCTTCTGAACCGCGTTAACTCCAGCTACTAATCCCTGCCCCGCAGCTTCCTCATAGCCGGATGTCCCATTTATTTGGCCTGCAAAAAACAAATTCTCTACTTTCTTTGATTCCAAAGAGGCACTCAATTGTGTAGGCGGTGCAAAATCATATTCAACAGCATAAGCCGGCCGAAGAACATGCACTTGATCTAAACCTTGGATACTTCGAAGCATCTCAACTTGCACGTCAAAAGGCAGACTTGTAGAAAGCCCATTAATATACCACTCATTGGTGTGCCTTCCTTCTGGCTCCAGAAAAAGCATATGCCTGTCCTTATCCTTAAAGCGAACGATCTTGTCCTCAATACTTGGGCAATACCTAGGGCCTTTACCGACTATTTCACCAGAATACATCGGCGATAAATGTAAATTGTCCTTAATAACTTTTTCTGTTTCTGCCCCAGTATAAGTCATCCAGCAGGATACTTGCTTAGAGCCAGGTATCCAGCCAAGTCGTTCTTCTCCTTTTTGTTCCACGTGGAACATTTCATCAGTGCCGCGCGTATCATGAAAAGCAAAGAAAGTAGGGCGCTCATCCCCTAATTGCTCTGTAAGTTGAGAAAAATCGATACTTTTACCTAAAATACGCGCTGGAGTACCGGTTTTCAGTCTTTCTAATTCAATTCCCGCCTCTAAAAAGGAATGCGACAAGCCTTTTGCCGTAAAATCTCCCATTCTACCGCCTTCATTTTTATTTTGACCTACATGCATCAGCCCACGAAGGAATGTACCCGTAGTTACGATCACCGTTTTTGCCCTAAAATTTATATCCAAATTAGTTTTAACACCGACAACGCGATCACCCTTGAAAATAAGCCCCTGAACCATTGCTTGAAAGAGCATTAGATTCTCTTGCCATTCAATTGATTGCTTCATGCGAAACTGGTAAGCTTTCTTATCACACTGGGCTCTAGGAGCCTGAACTGCAGGTCCTTTAGAAGCATTGAGTAAACGAAATTGTATCGCTGTCGTATCCGTATTAATAGCCATTTCTCCGCCCAACGCATCTATTTCCCTGACCATATGCCCCTTGGCTTGTCCGCCGATAGCAGGGTTACAGCTCATTTGGGCAATTGTATCTAGATTGCCTGTCAGGAGTAGGGTACGTGCACCTCTTCTGGCAGAAGCCAGCGCTGCTTCACAGCCCGCATGTCCAGCTCCACAGACAATAACGTCATACTCTTGATTGATTTCAAATTTAAAGTTATTGCTCATTTCCCTATACAAAATTTTTGAAATAATTTATCTAACATCGCTTCATTATCAATCTTACCTACCACTTGACTGAAGCCGTCTATAGCCGTCCTTAGATCAAGAGCGACTAATTCACTAAACTCTTGACTGTCAAGCTTTTGCAAAGCTTCATTCAGTGCTGCGAGAGAATCTTTGAGCGACTGAGTGTGGCGCGTATTTAATACGATAGCATCTTTTGAGTTAGGTAAGCCAAGATTTTTATCAAGAAAACTCTGCCAAGACTTTTTGAATTCTTCAATACCTTGCTTCTGTATTATTGAAGTAGGGCAGTGCAAGCAGTCTTTTAAATAATCGGGGCACGCTTTTGATTCTGCTAAATCTATCTTATTTTCTATAACAATCGTGTTGTTTGGCTTAAGAATAGCACTTATAGCCGCTGGCAAAACAGGCGGTGGCTGTGAGCTATCCATTATAAGTAAGAAAAAATCAGCGGACTGAGCCTGTTCTAAAGTCTTATTAATACCTTGCTGCTCAATCGAGTCCTCTGTTAGGTGCAGGCCTGCCGTATCAATGATTTCAACACGATGCGACTCTAACATAATATAGGATGCTATAAAATCTCGGGTAGTGCCTGGGACATCGCTAACAATAGCCCTTTGAGAACCAACCAAGGCATTTATAAGGCTACTCTTTCCGGCATTAGGCGCACCTATGATCAATGTCTTAATGCCATCGTGCAAGAGTGAGGCATACTGATTAGTCTCTATCAAAGAAGAGACTTCCTCAATCAAGGCCTTTAAGTCTGCAACTGGCCCATGAGAGCGGTCAAGAGGCAAGTCTTCCTCGGGAAAATCAATATAAGCTTCTATTTCAGAAAGGATTTCCAACAGCTGATCCGTCAGTGCGGACATTTTATGTCCAATTGAGCCGTTAAGCTGCTTACGTGCTACTTCTAAGGAATAATTTGAGCGAGCATGTATCAGATCTGCCACCGCTTCGGCTTGGCTTAAATCCATTTTGCCATTTAAAAAAGCTCGGCGAGTGAATTCACCGGGTTCTGCCATTTTACAACCTCGCGAAAGAAGGTCCTCGAGAATCTTGTGAATAATAAGAGGATTTCCGTGGGGCATAATCTCAAGCATTGCTTCACCAGTGAATGATGCGCCCTCCGAGAAGGATAAGAATAACGCGCTATCAAGCCCTAAACCTTTAATGTCATGGTACTTACATAATGTCGCATGCCGCTCAGTCAGCCGTGATTTTTTGCGGGTTATCTCTATCTGAAGCTCTGCGCTCAAGGGCCCAGATAGCCGGATAATCGCCAAGGCGGATTCCCCAACTGGACTTGATAGTGCAACGATGGTATCTTGAGCAGACATTATAATCTGCTACTTTCCTCTAAATTGAACTTAGGTCAAGACTCTGATTCAATCTAAGAGGCTTCTGCCGGTTTCTCCTCGGTAGAACTCGCTAACGATTCGCCAACTTTTGGATGCACTTTATCTAAAATTAGGGCAGTTAGCTCTTTAGAGAGCGCTGGATCCTCCATAATTGCGTGCTTGGCGGCTTCTCTGCCTTGGCCGACCATTTCACCTTTGAAAGAGATCCATGAACCTTTTTTCTCTAGAATATTATGTTCTACGCCTAAATCGACCAATGATCCGGCGTGAGAAATCCCTTCGCTGTACATAATGTCAAATTCACATTCGGTGAAGGGTGGGGCGACTTTATTTTTAACGACCTTTAGGCGGGTTCTATTGCCCACTACTTTGCCGGAAGATTCTTTAATTTGCCCAATTCTTCGGATATCAAGCCTTACTGAAGAGAAAAACTTTAGTGCCCGCCCACCTGGCTGGGTTTCAGGGCTGCCGAACATCACGCCTATTTTTTCTCGGATTTGGTTAGTGAATAAGACCACACACTGGGTCTTGCTGATCGCTCCTGTTAGGCGTCTCATTGCCTGACTCATCATTCTAGCTTGCAGACCGACTGTTGAATCCCCCATTTGACCATCGAGTTCATTTTTTGAAACAAGCGCGGCCACTGAATCAATCACGATGATATCAATAGCCCCTGATCGGATCAGCGTCTCGGTAATATTTAAGGCATCTTCACCGCATTCGGGCTGTGAAACCATTAAATTCTCTAGGTCAACGCCCACAATCTTTGCGTATTTAGGGTCAAGGGCATGTTCTACGTCAATAAATACGGCATTTCCGCCTTCTTTTTGGGCTTGAGCGATGATGCTCAAACAAAAGGTTGTTTTACCGGAACTTTCTGGGCCATAAATCTCACAGACTCGCCCGCGCGGGAGTCCGCCTAACCCTAAGGCTAAATCGATGGCGATAGAGCCGGTTGAAATCTTATCGACCTCCATCTTAAAGGCTTCACCTAGGCGCATCAATGCTCCTGGGCCAAATTGCTTATTGATACCTGAAATTGCTAGGTTGAGGTTCTTATCGTTGGAAGCATTTGATATTTTAGATGCTTTTTTCTCAATTTGTGCTTTTCCTGCCATAATTTGTCTTTTGTTAATTATTAAATTTGGTACAGATATAAGCTAAACTATGCAAAAATCAAGTTTAAATGAAAATATGTTCACATAAATCTAATGGACACCGAGGCTAATCACATAAAATTAGGGCTAAAATTAGCCGGCTGGGGTGGCTATTTGCTCAGTTTCCTCCTTATAATCCTAGTATTTGGGGCTATTAAGGAGCTTATGGAAGGCTTTACGCTGCTCAATTTAGTTAAAATTATTTATTTTTTAACCCTTTCTCTCTGGATCAATTTGCCTTACGAAAAGCTTAAAGAGGCTACTTTTAGGGCCTGCTTCGGATTTTTATGCCTATTATGTGTGGGTTTTGTATTTTTGATGGTCGTCGTCGTAATGTTTGCTTACATGGAGTCCGCGGAAAGGGGTGAGCGTTTGGGTGTGCCGGGATTCGAGGGTACTTTAATCTTCTTAGCTCTTTTGCAGGTTCCGACGCATTTATTTAGGAGAAATCCTGACCTTTTAGATTAATGTTTCATTCCTATAAACATATCTTATGGGATTGGAATGGTACTTTGCTCGATGACTGCGCGCTTTGTGTGAGTGTTTTAAATGGACTTTTATCAGAAAATGGCCGACCTAAGCTTTCATTAGAAACCTACAAAGCGCACTTCGGATTCCCTGTGATTGATTTTTATGCTTATTTGGGAATTAAGACTGATCCGGAAAACTTCAAAGCCGTGAGCCAAAGGTTCATTGCTCAATACGAAAGTCGTTGGCTGAAAGAGTGCCAGCTGCAGCCCAAAGTTCCCGAACTGCTCAAACAATTAACCGCTCACGGCCTCAGCCATTCTATTTTGTCGGCTGCTCATCAAGACGCGCTAGAGAAGGGCACTTCCCATTTTGGGATAAAGCCGCTTTTAAAAAACTTATTAGGCACGGACAATATTTTCGCCGAAGGTAAAATCCATCGCGCAGAATTATGGATGGAGCACAGTGAATGGCCGAAAGAAGCCATATTAATGGTCGGTGACACGCTCCACGACTACGAAGTCGCACAAGCCATTGGCATAGACTGTATTTTATTGGCCTCGGGGCATTGTAATCGTTCGCGCTTGGAGGCAACGGGTTTAAGGGTATTTGAAAACATTGAAGACCTCCTGAAGCATTTGTAGGCTATCTGCTTAAAGCTCGAAAGAATATTTGAACTAAAGGGTGGATAAAAAAACTATTGGCAGTTATCGATAATTGGGCTCTTTTTATGCCTGCTTTTAAAACTTAACTTATAAACGTGAATCGAGTATTTATAAAAACTTACGGCTGCCAAATGAATGAGCGAGACTCGGAAGCAGTCGCTGCGCTGCTTCGAGACAAAGGTTACTCAATCGTGCCCGAAGAAGTGAATGCCGACGTAATTTTGCTGAATACTTGCAGCGTTCGAGAACAAGCTGAGCAAAAAGCCATTGGCAAAGCCGGCCATTTAAGTGCAAGAAAGCGTAGAAATCCGAATTTGATCGTGGGCATTATGGGCTGCATGGCTCAAAACAAGGGCGACACTTTGGTTGATAAATTACCTGACTTAGACCTTGTGATTGGCACCCAAAAATTCCACCGCGTCCCTGATCATTTAGACAATGTGATTGCCAGCCTTAATGGCCTCGGCCCGAAGCCAGCGACGATTATTGATATTGCCGAAGAAAAAGGCTCCCAAAATACGATTAAGTCCCACGTTGAAGATAATCCCAATGTAGCCGCTTTTGTCAGCATCATGCAGGGTTGTAATATGAAATGCTCGTATTGTATCGTGCCGAAAACTCGGGGCGCTGAGCGCGCACGTCCGATGAATGAAATTGTTGATGAGATAAAAACTTTAGTGGCAAAAGGGACGAGAGAAGTGACCTTGCTCGGACAGATTGTAAACCAATACGCGGTGCGGGAATTTCCTTTTGTTGATAAAAAAAGTCCCTTTGTTCAATTATTAGAAAAAGTGAATGCGATTGAGGGTATTGAAAGAATTCGATTCACCAGTCCGCATCCGGTTGGATTTAGGGATGACTTGATCGAATGTTACACGCGATTGCCGAAGCTCTGCGAATACCTTCATTTCCCTATGCAAAGTGGCAGTAATAAAATCCTTAAGGCGATGCGCCGTCCTTATAGCATCGAGCGGTTTAAAGCTATCATTGATAAAATAAGGGCTATTCGTCCGGATATCTATATCTCAACCGATATAATCGTCGGCTTTCCCGGTGAAACCGAAGAAGATTTTGAAGCAACTCGATCAGCCTTCGAAGCTTTGAAATTCGATATGGCTTATGTCTTTAAGTACAGTGTTCGTCCGGGCACAAGCGCTGAGCCAGAAGGGGATCCGATTTCGAAAGAAACAAAGGAAGCGCGCAATCAAGTGCTCTTAGATATTTTAAAGCAGACCTCGTTAGAAAGAAACCAATCGCTGATCGGAACCGCCCAAGAAGTCTTAATTGAAGGACCGGCTAAACGCGGTAATGGCATTTTTGTCGGTCGTACCCGCGGTTACAGAAAAGTGATTGTGCCGGCTAGCGATCGGCTTGTAGGCGCATTAGTCTCTGTTAAAATTAATGAAGTCACTGCGAGTACGCTCACCGGTGATCTAATTATTGCTGATTGAGTGATTCGATGACTGCTTCTATTGGCTTTAAGGAGTCTTCTGGAAAAAAGCTATTAATTTTAGCAATCACTTGTTGAACAATTCCATCGGGGCAGGATGCACCGCCTGTAATCAATATTTTCAAAGGCTCTTGGCTACCAGGAAGCGGCAGGAAAGGTCGCGTCTCTGCAGCTGCGTCATACTCTTTAGAATAGACATAGTGCTCGATTGTGTCGCGCGATTTTATGTTGGCTTCTGACTGAATATAATGCGCGTTGGTTTTGTAATTTTGTGCGCAGATCTGGTAGAGCTGGTAAGTATTGGAACTATTTTTTCCGCCCAGGACTAGGGCAATATCAATTTCTTTTTCGACTGCTTTATGTAGGGCGTCTTGATTTACCTGCGTTGCATAACACAGTGTGTCGCCTTTTTCGTTGATCCATAAATGATTTTTTAGAGCCGCATCCCCGTGCTTTTTTGAGAGGACTTCCTTAAAATGTTCGATTATGCTTAAGGTATGGTTGCGCAAAAGTGTTGTTTGATTCACCACCGCTATTTTTTCTAGGTCTTTGCTTGGGTCAAAGCCCTCCGAATATCGACCTGAAAAATATTGCTCAAATAATGCCCGTTTTTTATCTGGCTCCGCCTCAATAATTTCACTGAGTAATCGCGCCTCCTTCATATCAGAAATAATTAGCGAAGGCCCATAATCAATGGCATTTGAGAAAGTCGCTTTTGTTTCTTCATGGTAATATTTGCCATGTATTATTGTTGTGTAGCCTTGGTCTGCATGGGCTTTAATCGCCTTCCATACTTTCTCTACAAGCATGCAGGTGGCATCAAAATCTTTCAGCTGAATTCCTTTTTTGATTAAGCGAAGTTTATCGCTTTGAGTGGCTCCAAAGGCCGGAATAATAACAATATCATTGATCTTTATTTGATTCCAGAGGGCCTTCTTATCTTTTTTGTTTGAAGTGATCTCGCCACTTGTAGTCAGCCATTCCCCTTTATTTGATTGTAAATACCTTAGACCTCGTCTGTTCAAATCTGCATTCACAAAAGGGTTATGTATCAACTCACTTAACATGTAGATCGACTGACCGGGATGGTTGGCGATCGTTTCATAGGCGCGTTCTATGGCATTTTGAACCCCTAGACAAAACCCAAAATGGCTTGGTAAAACGTATTGTACTGGACCGAAGTTTAAAATTACGGGCGCTTCGGAAATCTTTTCTTTTTGCCGACGTATCAGCTTAATTGCCCCGCACAATTGGCTTTGATAGAGCGCTCGAGAACTTTTCTTATATACGTCTGTATTCCGTTCTTTCAGGTTTCTGAAACGATAAATATAAGCACGTTCATTAAATTTAAGGTAGGCTATTTTTATGAGCTCTGGCTCCAGTAATTGCATTAGAGCTTCGAGCGATTCGGAAATGCCTACACGGCTCAGTTCATCCCAGGTGAGGAAGCGCGCCTCCGGCGTTGTGACCTCTTCAATTGCAATATGGATAATTTGTTGAATCCCATTGAAAGTGTACTCGCCAAGCAAATTACCCTCCACGGCTGACGAAAGAGCACAGTCATAGCGTCCATCTTCTAGCTGAATGACTTTAAGACGGTTGGCGGTATCAAAGAATATTGTTACGGTAGGAATCATTAAAACCTTTTAATAATAATATATATCTATAAGGATGGAGGTCGGTAATTATGTATCAAGTTAATTTCAGTGAACAAAGCATGAAAGAGTTAAATAAGCTCGATGTTATAGCGCAAATGGAACTTGTAGAGATTATCACTTCGATCACAAAAGAACAGCTTGAAAAACCTTCTGATGAGTTAGGTCGTTTTAATCGAAATAATACGACTTTTTATAGAGTAAGAGCTAATGATTTCCGAATCTACTTCGAGCTGAAGGCCGATAATTTATTTGCGCATTATGTTTTACACAAAAATACTTTGGCTGACTTTATATTCCGAACGAAATTACCCGCGAATGAAGAATTTTTAGCAGAACAAGAAGACTCATTTTGGAAATATCTAGAAACATTATGAGCCATAAATTCATTGTAGATGAAGCTGTGAATAACTTGTGCCCAGACTTTTTTAATCTTTAATTCCCTTAATTTATTCACACTCTTAACTTTTTATAAAAACCACTATTCACAAGGATTTTTCTTTTAAATCATTGATTTGTAGTTCTTTATTACTTTATTCATATATTCACAGCCTATAATACTAATAAGAGATATATATTATATAATTATTTTAATATTTAGGTATGCCAATAAGTCATTAAATCTTAAGCCAACATGAAATTTAAAATCAACAAAGACCATTTTAGTAACGGTTTACAACAAGTTCTAAATGTTGTAGGAACTCGCGCTGCTATGCCCATCTTAGGGAATGTTTTAATAGAAGCCCAAGCAGGCCATCTTTCCCTTACCACGACTAATTTAGATATCGGTATCCGGTGCCGGATCACCGCAGAAATATCCAGTGAAGGTAGTATAACACTTCCCGTAAGAAAACTTGCCACGATCGTCAAAGAGTTACCACAAAAGGAAGTTTTTGTTGAAGTTGAATCCAACAATCAAGCCAAAATAACATCCGGAGGATCTCTCTTTAAGGTAATGGGAATCGGCACAGAAGACTTTCCACCCTTGCCTAGTTTTGAAAATCAACACGTTTTTAAACTAGAACAAGGTGAACTTTCCGGGATGCTTAAAAGTGTTTCCTTTGCTCAGTCCACCGATGAAA
The DNA here is from genome assembly GCA_913045955.1 of uncultured Puniceicoccaceae bacterium. Classification (GTDB taxonomy): domain Bacteria; phylum Verrucomicrobiota; class Verrucomicrobiia; order Opitutales; family Coraliomargaritaceae. The sequence continues at coordinate 3,695 of CAJWRZ010000035.1, read as the reverse complement.
ATCGTTATATTCTCAATGGAGTATATTTCAACTTCACAGAAGAAAACTTAACTCTAGTGGCTACAGATGGTCGTAGACTGGCTTTAACCTCCTTTGAACTAGGGGCAAATGACTCAGACACTGGAAGTTTAATTTTACCCGCAAAAACTGTAACAGAGATAGAACGCTTAGTTGGGAAGGGAGACACAGTCAAAATTGCATTTAATGACAGGCAGGTGGCCTTTGAGATCGCGATTAAAGATGACGAGGGGGAGAGTGGCTTAGTCGACCAAATTTACCTTGTGTCGAAGATAGTGGAAGGGAATTTCCCCAACTATCGTCAAGTGATTCCTAAAGATACCGAACATCGGGTTAAAATAGAACGAGAATTATTTTTAGAGTGTGTCCACAGAGCCGCTCTAGTGACCTCTGAGAAAAGCAACTCTATCAAACTAAAGATGAGCGACAACCTAATGGAATTGACTGGATCTTCCGCTGAATACGGAGAATCTCACGAGTCTATGGCGATTGCTTACACTGGCCCTGAAGTTCAAGTGAACTTCAATCCGACATTTTTGATGGAACCCTTGAGGGCACTCTCTCAAGACGAAGTTTATTTTGAGTTCAAGGATGAATTAAATCCAGGCTTGATCAAAACACTCGATAATTTCCTCTGCGTAATTATGCCCCTTCGATTAAATTAGTTTTTTTCGAAAAGTTGAATGTTTGTTGAAGAAAATGCAGCCCTAATTTTTATAGGCTTTTATTTCCTAGCGAATTTTTGCGGGGATAAATTTAACCAGCCTATCCTAAAGATTGTTGCACATTGGCTTAGGTGGTTGAGCTTCGCGCTCTGTTTTTCTCATTTACTAGTGTTTTTTGAATGGTCGAGCCGCCCAGATTGGGTGCACTTCATAACCGGAATCGCGCTTTGGTTTGTAGCCGAAACAGTTTTTTATAGAATTTCAATCCAACTCTTTAACTTAAGTGAAATTCAACTTTTCCCCAAATATCAAACAGATACAAGTGATAATCTTTGGCCGATAAGCAGAGAAGCGGATTCAGTAAAAGAAACCTTAACTAAACAAAAATTTAAAAAAATTGAAGTCATTAAAGCCGACTTATTGCCTGATTTAAAAATACGCCAAGCCCTGTTCTTGGATGAAGAGCGCACGATCCGAGTCGATATCCTCTTTGTCCCGAACACCCAAAAAGAAGTCACCTGCTTTTTTTCTTTATTGAGCCTGAGTGATACAAACGATTGCTTGATAACGGATAATCAGAACATGCCATTTGGGGGATTTTATCCAAAAAATTGGTCCGTTACCCGGCACCCAATTCAACGATCCTTAAGTAAATTGCTTGAATTACACCGAGAAAAAATGAGGAAAAAAAATCTAAATTGGAGCTCCCAAGAAGAAAAGTTTTTAACAAAAGTGAATGCGAATCAAAGGTTACTCGAGCGCGAGAATCAAGCGATGGGATTTCTTGTAGATCCCGAGCATCAGCGCAATCAAAAGCAAGGCCGTAAAGGAAAAATTTCCTCCGAAGGCTGTATTCGAATTTGCATCGAAATGTGGCTTTTGTCTTACTTCGGTAAAACCCTCAAACTTTGATAAGCTGGAAGCCTCACGTACCTACTTAACTTTTCCTTTCAACTCTTTCGTTCGCTGACCAATCCAGGTGGTAAAAATTCCCGCGAGGTTCATCCGTTCTTTCGTAGGTGTGTGCTCCGAAGAAATCTCTCTGAGCTTGAAGTAAGTTTTGGGGCAAGACCGCACTGCGATAACTATCATAATAGGCGAGTGCCGAGCTGAAAGTAGGTACCGGGATTCCCGATATCACCGCATCACTGATGACTTTCCGCCAATTCGTTTGAGCGGCATCGATGGCATTTTTAAAGTAATCATCGACCAATAAATTTTGTAACTGATTGTTTTGCTCAAAGGCTTCGGTAATTTTCTGTAAGAAAGCGGCTCGTATAATGCACCCACCTCTAAATATTTCAGCAATTGATCCAAAATTAAGATCCCAACCGTATTCATTATTAGCTTCTCGCATTAACTGAAATCCTTGAGCGTAAGAACAAACTTTTGAGCAGTAAAGTGCGTCATGAACTGCTTGAATAAAGGCTGCTTTATCTTCGATTTTAATCGTTTCCTGATTTGCGGACAAGATCTTGGAAGCATCAACTCGCTCTTCTTTAAGCGCAGAAATGCAGCGAGCAAATACCGCTTCTGCGATAGTCGGCGCGGGAACACCCATATCTAAAGCATTCACAGACGTCCATTTCCCGGTGCCTTTTTGTCCTGCACAATCCAGTACCGAATCCACTAGAGGTTGACCGTTTCTTGGGTCCTTTTGTTTTAGAATATCTGCGGTAATTTCAATCAAGAAAGAATCCAAAGATCCTTGGTTCCATTCTTCAAAAATAGCGCCGATCTCGGCCGGTTCTAATTTCAATAAAGTTCTCAACACATGATAAGCTTCGCAAATCATCTGCATGTCCCCGTATTCAATGCCATTATGAACCATTTTTACATAATGCCCAGCACCATTCGGCCCGATATAAGCCGTGCAGCTGAAGCCGCCTTCAACGGGCTTCCCTGGGGCAGCACCTTCCAATGGTTTTCCGCTATCAGGATCTACTTTGGCGGCGATTGCTGTCCAAATAGGTTCTAGGTGCTTCCATGCTTCCAAGGAGCCTCCGGGCATCAATGAGGGGCCAAAACGAGCACCTTCTTCGCCACCGGAAACACCCGATCCAATGAATTGTAAGTTTTGCTCAGAAAGCATTTTTTCTCGGCGAATAGTATCGCCCCACTTAGCATTACCACCGTCGATTATAATATCCTCAGCCTCTAATAAAGGAATTAAAGCATTGATAACAACATCGGTTGCCTGACCAGCTTGTACCAATATGATAATTTTTCTCGGGCGTCTTAATGAAGCGACAAATGCTTCGAGAGTTTCATAACCAGTTAACGATCCTGGGGTGTCCAGGTTAGCCTTAGTAAAATTTAGCGTTTTTGAATAAGTACGATTGAATACAGAAATATTAAAGCTGTGGTCCGCAATGTTAAGCGCAAGATTCTGACCCATTACCGCAAGCCCAATCAGGCCGATATCCGAAGTAGCATTTGTCATATTTTTAAATTAAATTAGTAAATATTAGTTGATTCTTGGCTGATAACAGGATTCACAAGAAAGTCAGCGGTAAAATTTAGGCTAGCCCGGCCGGATCCCATTTTAACAGCCTCTGCTGAGACCTTCACCACGATATCTTTGCCGGGTTTTAGAACAATTGCAGGAATAGAAATCTGATTCCCCGAGACAGTGCCTTCGGTTTCATTTAGAATAGCCGTAGGTTTTAAGTGTTCAGAGAAAGCAATGATAATTTGGCCATTAAGCTCACGTATTACCCCAAATCCACGCAATATTTGAACCGTTCTTTGACCCCGCGCAGCTACAAGGTGCTTCTCAACATGAGTTTGGAAATGGAAAAATCCGTGGCCTTTGACGATGCCTTTCTCATTGCTGGGATTGGGATTGATTATTCAAACACCACCGTGGATGTCAGCGATTTATACATCCGCAAGGGCACGATTTCCATGGATGCGGATTTAAGCGAAAATGTCTTCACCAGTTCCGGGTACAACAATCATCAGTTGTGGTTGTTTTGGAATGACACGGGGGAACTGGACACGGATACAACG
>CAJWRZ010000034.1 GCA_913045955.1 uncultured Puniceicoccaceae bacterium | reverse complement strand
AATTCCTTGTTTCTGAAAAGGGAATGGCTTGGTACCAAAAGGCTACCGAATCCATAACCGAAGATTTATCCAAGGAAGTGATTGATGGTCGTGCGGGTAAAGTAGATGAGGTCTCCCAAATAATAGATCAATTTTCTCAAGCGATCCAAACGCAGTCTCTTTTTGGTGAGCCGAAGGTTGTGTGGCTGAAGGCTGTGAATTTCATTTCTAATTCACAGACCGGCAACGCAAAAGGCACCGTTGAATTATTAGAACATTTGAAAAGCCTCCTTGAGACAATCGATACAAGTTCTGTTGCCGTGCTGATAACCGCGTACCCTATTTATAAAGTTCGAAGCTTTTATAAGTGGTGCAGTAAAGCTGCGGACTTTGAAATAATCGACAGCTCAAAAGAGGGGTATTCTAAAATGGAACAACGGATCCAAGAGGTATGCGCAAAATCGAAGGTTCAGATCTCAAAAATGGCAGTGGAGCAGCTGATTGATAAAGTGAATAGCAATAGCCGATTAGTCTCCATGGAGATTGAGAAAATGACAGTTTATGTGGGTGAGGGTGGCTCGATTGATGAAAGCTTAGTCAACGATCTAGTCCCGAATTTCGGTGAAGGAGACTTTTTTGAAGCTACGGATGCCTTCTTCTCCGGCCAATTGGATTGGACTTTAGAAGCTTTGAATCGCCACTTTTTTACGAACAATGAATCACGCCCCTTGCTTGGGAGCCTCCAATCTAGGAACCGTTTAATGATCCAACTTAGGGTCTTGAAAGATTCTGGGGAGTTGCAATCGAGCTATAATCCAATCAGCAAGAAGGAATTAGAGCGCTTAGCCCTAAAATTCCAGGAACATTTTGATTCAGACGGCCCCAAGTCGAACCTAAATATATTCACCCAAAACCCATTTTACCTCGGTCGTCTCTTTAAGGACGCGCAAAGGTTCTCTTTAAAGAACTTGATTGATTTCCAAATAGCTTTTGCGGAGGCTTTTGAGGGGATTATCGAAAATCCTAAGGATCAGGCCTCGGTTTTTAACCAATTAGCCATTCGCTGTTTAGGGGATTAAGCCCTTTTTAGAGTCCTGCAGTCATTCAGAAATGTATTTTTTTATGGTATACTTCTGAAAATCCTTTCATTCTATTAGTTCAGTTATGTCAAACAGCACAGTAAATATTCTAGCCGATCGATACGCCTCAGCATCAATGAGGGAAATTTGGGGAACCGAGGGACGTGTTCTTTTAGAGCGCGAATATTGGATTGCCGTTTTGAAAGCTCAGCAATCCTTGGGATTAGAGATCCCGGTTGAAGCAATTAAGGCTTATGAGTCAGTCAAGGATCAGGTTAACCTTGAATCCATTCAAGAAAGAGAAGCCATCACTCGGCATGATGTTAAAGCCCGTATTGAAGAATTTTGCGCCCTAGCGGGTCACGAGCACATCCATAAAGGCTTAACAAGCAGAGACCTAACCGAAAATGTTGAGCAACTGCAGATATTGAGAGGCCTAGAGTTAATTCGCACAAAATCAATGGCCGCCCTACTTAAATTATCTGAGCGAGCCGAGCAGTGGAGCGATCTAATCATTACGGCACGAACTCACAATGTACCCGCTCAGCTAACAACCTTCGGTAAACGATTGGCAATGTTTGGCGAAGACCTTCTTTGCGCAGTGCGCGAGCTAGAACGTATGATGGAAACCTACCCAGTCCGCGGTTTGAAGGGTCCGGTAGGCACACAAATGGATTTGATGACTTTATTCGAGGGCGATCACACAAAAGTTGAGCAAATGGAATCTGCCATTCTCAAGCATCTAGGCGTCAGCGCCTCTTTAGACACCGTAGGACAAGTCTACCCCAGGAGTTTAGATTTCGAAGTAGTTTCCGTCTTCACCCGCTTAGCTTCAGGTCCTTCCAGCTTCGCTAAAACCTTGAGGATTATGGCTGGGCATGAATTAGCCAGTGAAGGTTTTGCTAAAGGACAAGTCGGCTCATCCGCAATGCCCCACAAAATGAACAGCCGCAGCTGCGAGCGCCTTAATGGCTTCGCCGTTATACTAAGTGGCTACCTGACAATGGCCAGTGGGCTGTCCGGAGACCAATGGAATGAAGGCGATGTGTCTTGCTCGGTGGTGCGCCGTGTATTTTTGCCCGATAGTTTTTACACGATCGATGGACTGCTCGATACCTTTATTACAATATTGAATCAAATGGAAGTTTTCCCCGGGATCATCACTCAAGAAAATGATCGTTATGGCCCATTTTTGGCAACGACCACGATCTTAATGGAAGCAGTAAAGCAGGGAGCGGGGCGCGAAGGTGCTTATGAAGCAATCAAGTCTCATGCAATTGCTACGGTTGGGGATCTTAGATCGGGTAAACTTTCTCAGAATGATTTAATCGATCGGTTAGGCGCTGATGAACGGCTTGGACTGGGCAAAGAGGCGATCGCTCGTATGGTTGAAGACGCAACTAGCTTAACTGGAATGGCTGAAGCACAAGTGGCTAATTTCTGCAAAAAGGTGCGGGCCGAATCAGCTAAATATCCTGAGGCTGCTGAATATGCCCCTGGAGCAATTCTTTAAGATTAAGGGTTGCTATTATTGATCCCTTAAATACTCATTTTTTCACAATACTTATCTTAAAAAATTATTATATATGTCTGAAGAATTACACGGAAATTGTCTAGTCGCCCAATCAGGTGGGCCGACATCAGTTATTAATTCAAGTTTAGCCGGGGTTGTTACCGAGGCTTTGAACCACGAGTGCATTGAAGAAATATACGGAGGCTTAAACGGAGTCCAAGGCATCTTGACTGAGCAGATTGTTGATCTTGCCGCTGAGACACAGCAAAATATTCGCGGTCTACGTTATACGCCCGGCGCAGCCTTAGGAACATGCCGTTATAAACTTAGAAGTGATGCTGATTTTGACCGAGTATTGGAAGTTTTTAAAGCGCACAATATCCGCTATTTCTTTTATGCAGGCGGTAATGATTCTCAAGATACTGCGGATAAAATCTCTAAACTAGCTCAGAAAAAAGGTTATGAACTGCGTGTTATTGGAGTTCCTAAAACGATTGATAATGATCTAGTAACCACTGACCATACCCCCGGTTACGGTAGTGTGATTAAATATATTTCTACGAGTATTCGTGAGATTGCCTGCGACAATGCGGGTATGGGCCAGCATGATTTAGTGCAAGTTGTTGAAGTTATGGGCCGTAGCGCTGGTTGGATTGCCGCAGGTGCAACTTTAGCGAAAAACAAGGATAACCCTGGGAGTGCACCGCACCTAATTTACTTACCCGAAGTCCCTTTTTCTAAGGAAAAATATATCGAGGATGTCCGCCGAGTTCTTCAGAAAGAAAAATTCTGTTTAGTGGTAGTGGGCGAAGGCTTGATTGATGCCGAAGGTAATTATGTTTCTACAGATAGTCAGACAGCGGATGCTTTCGGGCATTCTCAGCTAGGAGGAGCCGGAGAGTTTCTTCGCGGATTAGCCGAAGAGAATCTATCTGTCAAAGCACGCTCCATCAAACTTGGAATGGCTCAAAGAGCGGCTGTACATTGTGCTTCACAAGCCGATAGCGACGAAGCTTTCATGGCAGGTCAAGCTGCGGTTAAAGCAGCGATTGCTGGCGAGACCGATAAAATGGTTATTTTAGTCAGAGGTGAAAGTGAAGGCTACGTCTGCGAGACAGCTTTAGCGCCACTCTCCGAAATTGCTAATGGAGTGAAATTATTACCAGAATCTTGGATCAACGAAGACGGGGTTTCTATGAATTATAATTTCACAAAATACGCATTGCCACTGATTCAAGGTGAAGTTCAGGTACCCTTTGAAAACGGTATGCCTCAATACATCGAATTGAAGAAGATTCGTGCAGAGCGTCTGTTGCCTACTTATACTTTAGAGACTTAAACCTTTGAGGCTCCTAAGCCTCAGTTCTCAGACAAGCATCTACGGCATTAATCGCAAGGTTGAGGCGTTTTTCTGGGCTTCCGTAAATCAAGACGGTCTTTGCGTTGGTCGCATTGAGCGCACTGATATTTGTTAAGCTTTGGGCGAATTGTTCATGCAGGTGATCGCGAGCTTGAGCGCTATCTCTTTGTCTGCCTTCGGGCTTCCAAGGAATATCGTTCTGGCAAAATAGATATAAGTCATAAGGCGCTTGCCCAATAAAGCCTATGCCGGAGCCTAAGCCTGCGGTCTCGATATCCTTGGCACTTGCCTCCAAATAATGACGTCCATAAATTAGGTTTGAGAGAATATTCGTGTCGTGAAAGACAAGCTTGCAGGTTTGCTGTCTGGCTTGCAGGCAGGCTTCTTTTTCTAGGGCTACTTGTCCTTGGACAATTTTACAGAAGTCGCTGACTACAATCGGTCTGTTGATCGAATCGACAAAGCTTCTGACATATTCCTTAGAGTAGGGCGCGTTGAAATGATCTGAGAGCGCGCGCGTAAGCGTTGTCTTACCGGTGGATTCTGCCCCTGTAATAACAATGCGTTTCATCGATCAATGAGCGCTCGAGTTATTTAAAGAGAGCAGTTTTTTCCATTCAAACCAACCCCATGTCGCAAGAACCATAAAGGATGCAAAAAGAATGACGGTTAAGGTATAGCCTTGCAAGAACCAGAGGTTGATTAAAACAGAATCTGAGATAAGCCAGCACAACCAAGTTCCTATGTATTTTCGGCTGAGCATCCATTGTGCTGTGAATGCGGTACACGTGGCAAAGGCGTCCCAATAAGGCAGGAAGGAATTTGTGTAGCTCGCTAAAAAGGTTCCAATAAGAAGGGTGCCAATCGCCCATGCTAGGAGGCTATAGATCCAAACTTTTTTGGGGGTGTGTAGTATATTAGATTTTGCCGAGTTTGGCTTATTCTGTTCTTTGCGCCAATGCCGCCAGCCATAAATTGAGATAACGATGAAGACAATATTCAGCGTCATATTAGCAAAGAGCTCGGCATTGAACCCCAAGTATACATAGGCGGTGTAGCTTATGATGAAAGTTGGCCAAGTGAGGATTTTTTCTTTTATGCTGAGCCATACCCCAAGGATTCCGGCTAAGACCCCAATTACTTCAATCCAATTTAAAGCGCCCAGTAATTCAGTTAAGAAATTAAACATGTATAAGGTTCCTTAAGTTATTTAATTACTCTGAATCTATAATTTCAATGCGAACCCAGAATTTTGAATTTTCGGCCACAAAAGCTTTATGCAGTGGATCTACTTGGTAGGTATTATGGGCTTCAATATCATCAAATAGAAGCGTTAGATTATAATCATAGTCACTTCTGACAAAATTACGGCTATGTGTGTCCGCGACTTTACCAATGTAAATGGCTTTATTGGCCGCGATGCCTTTAAGGCTGTCTAAGCCCGATTCAAAGGCCGCTATTTCCTCATTGGAGAGCGCTTCTTTTAAGTGAAACAATACCGTGTGTACAAACATGAGGAGGCTATTTTATAAGATTTTTTCGATAAAAGCTCGGAGCTCTAAATGATTTGAGGCCACTGATAAATCAGGGCGTTCCTTAATTAAACGCTCCGGAGGGCAAAAGAGTGCTTTGTGGTCTGCGCACTCAATCATGCTGAGATCGTTGTAAGAGTCTCCCGCGGCGAAGGTTTCAAAATTCAAGCTTTTAAAAGCTTCGACCGCTTTTCGCTTATGGTCTTTCATCCTCAAGCAATAATCGGTGATTTGTCCAGAATCGCTGACCGCTAATTCATGGCAAAATAAGGTCGGGTGGCCAAGCTTAGCCATCAAAGGGCCCGCGAATTGAGTGAAGGTGTCCGATAAAATAACTAAGCGAGTTTGCGAAGAAACCCATTCAACAAATTCAACCGCTCCAGGCAGAGGGTCAAGGGTTCCAATCACCGCCTCAATATCCTTAAGTTTTAATTGGTGCTCATTTAAGATATCTAAACGATAGCGCATTAGGGTATCGTAGTCCGGCTCATCACGGGTGGTTCTTTTAAGTGCCTCAATCCCAGTTTTTTCCGCAAAAGCGATCCAAATCTCTGGAATCAAAACCCCCTCTAAGTCTAGGCATATAATTTGCATAATTTAAATTACACTTAGGAATATATGCTTTAAGGCAAATTTATTCTTGGTAAATCTAAGGCCAAAGGAGCGGCAATCCAAAGGATAGGGCTTAAGCGGTCTGGAGCACATGGAGGCTCTAATTTTTGAACATACCAGCCCTTTGCTTTTTGTTGCATCATCCATTCTTGGACGCACTTAGATTCTTCAGCGCCTCCAGGGTGTTCCCGGTAGGTTGTAACAAAAAGCGCGCCCTTTTCTTTGAGCAGTCTAGGGATTTCATTTAAGGCTGCCGAGGTGCTCTCGGGTGTGCTGATAATCGACTTATCGCTTCCTGGTAAATATCCTAAGTTAAAGAGTGCTCCACCCAGAGGCCTTGATAATTTCTGCAGAATCTCCGCATGGTCGCCTAGGATCATTTCGTGATCCGCTTCAAGACGCGCTTCAGTTAGTTTTTTATGGGTCGTATTCAGGGCGATTGCTTGCTTATCGATCGCAATCAAGTGCCCGCTTTGACCAATCAACTCGGCAATTTTTAGGCTGTCGAAGCCATTACCGGCCGTAGCATCTAAGACACAGTCCCCAGGCTGGAGAATCACTTCTAAGCATTTATGTACGTACTGAGTAAGGCGCATCGTTTTTGTGAGGCTTCGGGGACGGGCATTATTTAAAGTCTTCGTCAAAGTCAGGCAGAGGTTTTGAATCTATAAAATAATCAAGCAGAGCTTTTGACAATAAGGGTGCCAACGAAGTCCCTTTTGACCCAAGCCCATTAACCGCAAAAAGCGAAGGGTGCTCGGGGTGTTGAACGATCAAAGGGCGTGTGTCTTGAGTCGTCGGTCGTATGCCCGAAGCATGCTTAATAACTTTATATTTAAGTGGAGCTTCTAGGAGGGCTTCTAGGGATTCGGTCAAATGCTCTTTAGCTTTGGGGGAAGGCGTTGCTTCGGCGCAGTCCTCTTCGTAGGTAGCCCCAATCCGGCACAGAGCGCCTTCGGGGGTTTGCTCAAAAGCATGCAGCCATCTTTTTTTATAATAAACGCCGTGCGCTAACTGCCTATTCGGAAGATGGACTGTGAGGATATCGCCTTTTATTGGGATGAGCGGCAGGTTTTCAAAATAAGTATTTTCTAGGGCGTGGATGCCTTGGCAAAACACAACGTGAGTGGCTTCTAAATCAAGCCCTTCGTAAGCCCATAGAGGCTGAGGGCCTTCTGCTTTTTTGATTAGGTCAGCCTCCTGGAATTCCGCCTCAATAAAACAGCCTTTTTCTATAAAATAATTCCGCAGGGTGTTTAAGAATAGGGGCACATCTACACAACTGCCTTGCTCAATTGTAACACTGCCTAAAGCATCGCTGACTCCTACTGGTTCATCGCCAGGATTGAGAATAGAGGACACATATTCCTTGTAGCGAGGGTTCTTGATACGTCGTGCGGCTCGCTTTTGGTCGCCTTCATTCGTGAAAAATCTGCGTACAGGAAGATCTCGATAGAGTGCAACGCCGAGTTGCTTTTCTATAGATTGATAGAACTCTTTAGCTAAAGGCAAAAGCGTATCAATTGCCCAAGATTGAGTCATCCATTTGCCCGTGACTGGATTGATTAAGCCAGCTGCTACTTTAGAGGCACAAGCTCGTTTGGGGCTATCGATTATCTTATAAGAGTGGCCTCGCTGGTCGAGTCGCCAAGCTAGGGTCGAACCGGCTAAGCCTGCCCCGATTATTAAGTAATCTATTTTTAATGAATTTTTGATAGGTGGAGAATCCTCTTATTTTTAATAATTTAAATCAAAATATTTTAGATGTCTAAATATAATTGGATCAGTTTAACGGTCTCTAAGTTTAAAGAATTTTTAGGTCGGGCAAGATTTTGCGCATTTCCGAGGAATATTAAGGCTCTAGAATGGGACAAGATGACCACTACCGAGAAGGGGTGTTATGGGGAGCAATTAGCCTTAGCTTACTGCCAAAAAGAATTAGGCTTTAAGCTGATCACGCGAAATTGGTACGATCAGGCGAGGGAAATTGATTTAATTTGTACGGATCGTGGGGTGCTTGTTTTTGTTGAAGTACGCTTAAGGTCAAAAGAGGCAAAGATTTCAGGCCTCGAATCGATTAATAATAAGAAAAAATCAGCATTGCGTCGTGCAGCCTTAGCGTATTTAAAAAGATTATATCCTAGGCCCCATACCTACCGGTTTGATGTTGTCTCTATTGCTTATGGCAGTTCGGATGATTATCAAATAATGCACTATAGGAATGTTGCTTTATTTTAATATTTTCACTTAATTTTCGCATCACATCATGGAAGAAAAAAGGCATCCATTTTTAGAAGGGCTGAGTAAGCATAGGGGCGTTGAGCCGACCGTTGTAGTTATATTCGGGGCATCCGGAGACTTGACTGCGCGTAAATTAATTCCCGCTATCTATAATTTAAGCGTCGATAACTTGCTTCCTAATGATTTTTATTTAATCGGATTTGGCCGAAAAGCGATTTCGGACGCGGCTTTCCAGGACGCTATGGATGAAGCGATAAAAGAGCATTCAAGACGACCGCTAAAAGAAGATATCTGGCAAAGAGTCCGCGAATGCATGAGCTATAATTCTTCAGATTATAGTGAAGTGGATGGGTTCGTGACTTTGGCGGAGAAGATTGATGCTATGGAAGCATCCTTAGGTCGTAAGCTGCAGCGAATCTTTTATATCTCGACTCCACCCAATGTTTTTGGACCTATTGTGGATTGTTTAGGTAAAAGCGGTTTGGCTAAAGCAAACCTAGGAACTTCAACCGCTTCCAAAGTCATTATAGAGAAACCCTTCGGGCGAGATCTAGCCAGTGCCCAGGAACTTAATAAAGTGATTAACGGAGTCTTTGATGAATCCCAGGTCTTTAGAATCGACCATTATTTAGGCAAAGAAACCGTCCAAGATCTATTGGTACAGCGATTTGCAAATGCCATTTTTGAGCCAATTTGGAACCAAGAATATGTTGAATGTGTCCAGATCACGGTAGCCGAGCAATTAGGGGTCGGTAGCCGAGGTGGTTATTACGATGACAGCGGTGCCTTAAGGGATATGATTCAGAATCACACGATGCAACTCGTAGCTTTAACCGCTATGGAGCCTCCTGCTTCACTGGATCCTGAGTCTATTCGAGACGAGAAAGTTAAAGTAATAAAAGCGATTCAGCCACTGAGCATGGAGCGCGATAAAGGCGATGTAGTACGCGCGCAATACAGTAGTGGACTTGACAACGGTGAAGCCGCTAAAGCTTATATAGATGAGGCGGGAATTCCTCAAGATTCCTCGACAGAAACTTATGCTGCATTGAGATTTACGATCAATAATAAGCGATGGAAGGGGGTTCCTTTTTATATAAGATCCGGGAAAAGAATGGCCCGTCGTACCAGCGAGATTGCGATCCGCTTTAAGCGTCCACCCGGGATTTTGTTTTCTGAAGAAGGACGTTTTAATGTCTCAGACAATACCATGGTTATTCAAATCCAACCCAATGAAGGCGTGACCTTGGTGATGAATTCTAAAATCCCCGGATTAGAGACTCGTATGCAGCCGGTCAAAATGCATTTCAGATATGCCACAACTTTTGGCTCAAATACACCCGAAGCTTATGAGCGACTGATCCTTGATGCGATGATTGGCGATGGGACTTTATTTATTCGGGGCGACGAAACAGAAGCTTCTTGGGAATTGTTTTCACCCGTGCTTGATCATTGGGCGAAATCAGGATCTGAAGGTCTTGAGTCTTACGCTGCAGGTTCGTGGGGTCCGAAGGCTAGTGATGCACTGCTTGAGGAAAAAGATCACGAGTGGCGACATTCAGGTTAATGATATCAAAAGATGCTAGAATTAATTGATAGTTTACCAGGGATCGACCTGCCAGTTGGAGCGGTTTCCCCTGAATTATCCAAGATGTGGGAAGGCAATAATAAAGAAGCCTTATCTGAATTCAGAGCCTCACAAATGAATCTAGTGCTCCATTTCGGCAAAAAAGTGGATGGAGCAACTGCGAGGAAACGCTTTGAAGTAGCGGTACGTTTTGCCCAAAGATATCCGAGTCGCATCATCGTACTCTGTCCATTTGTTGAAGAAGAGCAGCCGATGCGTGCTAAACTTTTCAGCCAATGTTTTATTGGTGAATCACACCGAGAGATGTGTTGCTGTGAGGCGCTACTTCTTGGGTTTACGAGTGAGGATAATGGCTTTTTGTTCAATCAAGTTTCGGTCTGGCTCGAATCCGATCTACCCACTTATCATTGGTTCTCGGGAGTGCGCCCAGAAAGAATTGAAAATTATCGAGATAATTTATTACAAAGGGTTAATCGAATGGCCTTTGATAGTAATATTGAGCCAAGTATTTGGGCGACGATTGATTGGCCTAACCCGAGCCGAGTTACAGACTTAGCGAAAGCGCGCCTTCTGCCGGTAAGGCAGGCAGTCGGGCAATATTTAAGCGGTTACCCCATTGATTTATTACAAAAAGATTTAAGTTCAATAGAAGTAAAATTTGCTCCTAATAGAAAAGGAGAGGCTCATCACTTATTGGAGTGGCTTGGTAAATGTTTGGGGCTAGATTCTGAATTTATGTCTCAACAAAAGCTGACTGACTCTGATGCAAACGATTCCTCATTAGGCTTTAAGATTCTGTACAAGGATAATCGGCACATAACTTGGGCAAGTCAGGCTGAATCAAATACTACCAAATTCGAACATTCCTTGCTTGGCTCAGTGAAATCATTTCCCATAAGGATCAAGCCCTTGCTTCCCGAGCAAGAATTAGCCGAGGCATTTTACTTCTGATCTCTAGTAAGATCAGTTGCCTAGCCCCAACCCTAATCGGTCGAGTACTTCGATGACATCTTTACTCTGCTTTGCGGTGGATGCTTGGCTATCCTTCCACACAAGTACGCCGTTACTGAATAAGTAAGCTTGGCGACTCCATTTATTTTTGCCAAAGGCCTTAGCTAAGTCACCGCTTTTATCCGCAATTAAAGGATAAGGTAACTCGAATTTGTCCTTAAAGGATTTTTGAGAATTCGGGCTATCCGAAGAAGCTCCAATCACGGTGACGCCTCGATCCTTCAGTGTAGAAAAGTCATCTCTTAAGCTGCAAGCTTGCATGGTGCAACCTGGGGTGTTCGCCTTTGGATAGAAAAAAATCAAGGCAAGCCCATCGGAGAGAATGGCTCCTAAGTCTATCGTTTCGCCTTCTTGGTTAAGGACGCTAATAGAAGGTGCTGGAGATCCTATATCTATAGTATTTTTGGCTGATAATGAAAACATGGGTAAGGCTATTATTAGTAATATGTAAATTAACTTCACATTTAATAATCGCGCCGAAACGCTAATCCTTACGTGAGATTTTAAATTTCTCGAATTTGAGTGGTGTCGATCAAGCTATCGCCTGCGTACATTTTGGTGACAACCACAATGGGGTCTCCCTTCTTAGACCACTTTTTTTCTTTAAGGGCATCAAACGCTTTTTGGATAGTGGCCTCGTGGTCACTCACAAAATCAATAAAGAAAGGTTCAACGCCTCTGAGTAATAAAAGCTGCTTAAAGAGCATTGGTTGATCGGTGAATGCATAGATTGGAATTTGAGGCCTAAGGGAAGCTAACTTAATTGGAAATAGTCCCTTCCTTGTGAATACAACGATCGCTGCATCCAGCTCAATTGCCAAGCGTGCTGCTGAGCGAAGCATCTTAGATTTAGGAAGCCTTAATTGGATGTCCTCTCTTATCGCGGGTCGGGTTGTTAATTCCTCGGCTTCAATTTTATCCGCAATCCTATTCATGGTATTGACGCACTCTACGGGATATTTACCTATGGTCGTTTCTCCAGAGAGCATGATACAGTCGGACTGTTCGCGGATCGCATTAGCGATATCTGAAATTTCTGCCCGAGTCGGCATTGGAGCATCAATCATTGATTCGAGCATTTGAGTCGCGACAATTACCGGCTTGGTTTCTTCAATACATTTTAGGATGGCTCTTGATTGTATCGTGGGCAGTTCTTCAAAAGAGCACTCGACCCCTAAGTCCCCTCGAGCAACCATCAAGCCATCGGAGGCTTTGATGATCTCATCAAGATTGGTAATCGCTTGCTGATCTTCAATTTTAGCAATGACCTTGGCTTCAGAATTTTTATTACTAATATAGTTTTTAAGCATATCGATATCTTTCGGCTCGCGCACAAAGGATAGGGCGAAAAACTCAATATTTAAATCAACCCCGACATCGACATCCCCTTGGTCTTTTTTAGTTAATGAAGGAAGCTTCACGCGAACACCGGGTAAATTTATATGCCTCCGTTTCCCTAGAGGTCCTGGAATAATCACTTTACATTTAACATCAGTTCCATCGATACTTAAAACTTCAAGACGAATAAGACCACTGTCCACAAGGACGGTGTTGCCGACGGCAATGTCTCGGTAGAAATCAGGGTAGTTGACATCTACGCGGCGATTCCCATCGGGCATAGTGCCACCAATACCCGTTCCGTAAGTAAAGTAGAAGATTTCATTTTCTTCTAATTGGAAAGTTTCTTCGACATCACAAGTTCGAACTTCTGGCCCTTTAATGTCCATCATGATCGCAATATGCCGACCAACTTTTTCGCAGACAGCGCGCACACGTTTTACTATTTTTGCAGTCCACTCGTGATCTGCGTGGGCCATATTAATTCTGCAAATATCAACACCCTCATTAATTAAAGCTTCGAGCTTTTCTTCGGATTCAGTTGCGGGACCGATTGTAAAAATGATTTTTGTCTTTTGTGTGGTTTTATTCATGAGCTAAGGCTTTTTATTTTCATAGAGTAAAAGTTAATTCTTCTGCAGGGTCAACTATGTGGACGTCTAGAAAGGGATATCTTTCAATTAATCTCTTACTATTTGCTAAAACAAGGGCCACTGAGTTACAGTCTTTACTTAAATGGGCTAAATGGAGGGTTTTGATTTTTGATTTTT
>CAJWRZ010000033.1 GCA_913045955.1 uncultured Puniceicoccaceae bacterium | reverse complement strand
GAAGCTTCTAATCCTTGACCTAAGTCAAATTAACTCTCTTAAATAGGCTTTAATTAAAAAAACACAGTCAAAAGACATTTAACATCTAAAAATTATGCCAGTAGCAACACCTAAGCAATACGCAGCAATGATTGACGCAGCCCAAAAAGGTAATTACGCCTACCCTGCAGTTAATATAACTTCCCTTACGACCATAAATGCAGCCCTCAAAGCCTTTGCCGATGCAAAATCAGATGGCATCATTCAAGTTTCCACAGGAGGTGGTCAATTTGCCTCTGGACTGAATGTAGCAGACGCCGCTTTTGGCGCAATCGTCCTTGCTGAAGCCTGCCATACATTAGCGGAGAAGTATGATATTTTAGTTGGCTTGCACACAGACCACTGTCACCCAGAAAAAGTAGAAGGATTCCTAAAGCCATTACTCGAAGCCTCTAGAAAAAGAATCGCGGAAGGTAAAGGCCCACTCTTTCAGTCGCACATGTTTGACGGCTCTGTCTTACCTTTAGAAGAAAATATGAAGATCTCTCAAGAGCTTTTAGCTGAGTGCAATGATCTCGACATAATTCTTGAAATTGAAGCCGGTGTTGTCGGTGGCGAAGAAGACGGTCACGATACTTCAGGCCTTCCAGCAGAAAAGCTTTATACAACTCCCGAAGATATGGTTGCAGTACACGAAGCATTAAACGGACGCGGACGATTTCTCTTTGCGGCAACATTCGGAAATGTTCACGGTACTTACAAGCCAGGTTCAGTTCAGCTAAAACCAACAATCCTTAAAGAAGGTCAAGAAGCAGTTGAAGCAAAATATGGCTCTGAAGCACTCTTTGATTTAGTCTTCCACGGTGGTTCAGGATCTGACCTAAGTGACATACGCGAAACACTCGGTTACGGAGTCGTAAAAATGAACATCGATACCGATACACAGTACGCTTTCACTCGCCCGATCGTCACTCATATTTGTGAACACATTGAAGGCGTTCTTAAGATTGAAGATGAAGTCGGAAACAAAAAGACCTACGACCCTAGAAGCTATCTCAAAAAAGGAGAAAACCACATGGCATTACGTTTAATCCAAGCCTGTGAAGATCTTCGTTCAGATGGGAACACCATCTTTGGTAAAGTTTAATAAGAATTAAAACCTTTATAAAAAAAGCCGATTTCGCAAGAGATCGGCTTTTTTATTGGTAGTCTCTACGCGTTTCAAAGGCACTCTTTAAAGTATTAGAATCCGCAAAGGTTACTCCGCCACCACTGGGCAAGCCAAAACCAACTTGAGTGAATTTAATGTTGGGTGAATTCGAAAGCAGATCCTGAACATAATGACAGGTAGCATTACCTTCGATGTCATTACTCAAGGCAAAGATAATTTCATCAAGCCCGTTGTGCTCAATCCTACGTGCTAAGGCACTGAAGTTTAAATGCTCAGGCAAGACTCCGTGAATGGGGGAAAGTTTTCCGCCTAAAATGTGGTAGAGCCCCTTCCAAGTCCCCGAACGTTCAATCGCCATCAAATCGAGGACATTTTCAACTAAGCAAATAGAGGTCGCATTCCTCGAAGTGTCCGAGCAGATATCGCAGAGCAAATCTTCTGACAAATTACCACAGTCTTGGCACGGATTGAGTGTATCACGCGCATCATTAAGCGCCTCAACTAATGCTTCCACCGATGTATTTTTATCGGTGAGTAGATGGATTGAAATCCGTTCAGCTGACCGGTATCCTAAGCCGGGTAATTTACGCAATATAGAAAGCAGTCGTTCATAGGATGCGTTCATAGCCAATAAGCTTAAAACAATCCTGGCATGCCACCTAAGCCACTAGAAACGGCGCTCATCAAGGACTCATTTTTTTCTTTCGCCTTATCCGTAGCTTCTTTAACCGCAATTAATAAGGTTTCTTGGACGAGCTCAGCGTCTTCCTTAAGAAACTCAGGATCGATGATGATGCTTTTAAAGATTCCATCTCCGGTGATTTCAATCTCAATTGCTCCACCGCCACTGGATACCTTTAAAATAGTATCGGCAAGGGTCGATTGGACCTCTTGCATCTGCTTTTGCATTTTTTGTGCTTGTTTAAGTAGTTTTCCAACGCCTGCCATGATTTAAAAATCTTCAAGTGTTCGGGTCAGTCAAGTCGAAAGGGACTTTAATTTGCGATATCCTTTAAAATTTCTTGGTACCCTTGCACAAAACTTGGATACTTTAAATCGATAGATTTCCTGAGCTTTTTATTAGATATCTTCCGGTTTTTAGTCCTGCTTTTTCGGCTCAGATTCCTACCACTTTGTAACTCACGGTTGAACTCTGGGCTTGGTGAATTTAACTTTTCACAAATCCATTCAGCCACCTGCCGCTTTGCGGTTGGTGCGTCATCACTTAAATTATAAATACCCGACTGGATCAGAGGATTCCCCTCAATGATTGAAATAATTACTGATACCACATCCGCTACATGAATCATATTCATCAGTAATTCACCATCGCCTGGTATGACCTTATTTTCGAGGAGCTGGTTTAATAAATAATGCCGATTTGGGCCATAGATTCCAGAAAGCCTTAAGATATGATAGTGATCGAAACTGCCTTGAGCCGATTCAATTAACGCTTCTGATTGCCGAATAATAGAGCCTGTTGGCGAACTCAAGGAATCAACTAAACCTGAATCTTCATCCACAACCCCACCCTGATCCTCTGAATACACAGAAGTGCTGCTTGTATAAATATACTGATCGATCGTTTGACCTTGTGCCCATTTAAGAATCGAACTTTGACCTTGAAGGTAGGACTTTTCATAGCCCTCCAATCCACCACCAGAAGAACTGACACAATTGACAACTCGATTATAGCTCGAAGCTATTTTTGAGTGCCATTTTTCTGATTCTAATTCCGATACAATCACTTCACTGACTCCTCTAGCTTTTAAGTCTTCGGCCGTAGTTTGATTTTTAGTCAAAGCACCTACTTTATGGCCTTGATTTAAGAGTCGAATAGCCAACTGAGTTCCAAGGTACCCACACCCAAAGATAAAGACTGATTCTAGAGATTTATTGTCCATAAAGCGGTTCCTTAATCAAAAACGAATCCAAGACTTGTCTAATTATATTTATGAGTCATCTTCCATTTTAATGACTCAACATTCTCAAATTGTTCGTGATTATTTTATTAAACTACAAAATAAGATAACCGAAAAAGTTCAAGAAGAAGAATCTGTAAAATTCATCAGCGATGCTTGGTTGCGCGATGAAGGTGGGTCTGGAGAATCAAGGATATTAGAAAAAGGTTCGATTTTCGAAAAAGCTGGGATCAACTTTTCCGATGTACGTGGCAAAAATTTACCTGCATCCTCGACTGCAAGTCGACCTTCTTTGGCTGGAGCTCATTACCAAGCCATGGGACTCTCATTAGTTTTCCATCCAGAAAATCCATTCGTCCCTACTTGCCATATGAATGTGAGGTTTTTCTCAACGACCGATGCACAGAAAGAACCCATATGGTGGTTTGGAGGCGGTTACGACCTAACTCCTTATTATGGCTTTGAGGAAGACGCTCTTCATTGGCATCAAACTGCAAAAAATGCCTGTATGCCCTTTGGAGACGATTTATATGCTCAATTCAAAAAACAGTGTGACCGTTATTTTTATCTACCCCACCGTAATGAACCTAGGGGCATAGGGGGACTATTTTTCGATGACTATAATCATCAGAGTTTTGACCACGCCTTTGCGCTGAATCAATCAATTGGAGATAGCTTTATGGATGCTTACTTACCTATCCTAAGCAGGCGCAAAAAAATTCCCTATAATTCAAAGCATAAGGATTTCCAAGAGTACCGTCGTGGGCGTTATGTAGAGTTTAATTTACTCAATGATCGAGGCACACTTTTCGGATTACAGTCAAACGGAAGGACTGAATCCATCCTAATGTCCCTACCACCAAAGGTTGGATGGTCCTATAATTATACTCCAGAAGCACAGTCGGAAGAAGCACGCCTTTACGACGAATTCTTGATCGAAAAAGATTGGGTCTGATTGTTGAATTTATAAATATGCCCAACTCAAGAGAACGATTTTTAAATGCGATTCATCAGAAAAAGATGGATCGTCCTCCCCTATGGCTGATGCGTCAAGCCGGACGCTACCTACCAGAATATAGAGCACTGAAAAGCAAGCATGACTTCATCACAATGGTCAAGACACCTGAGCTAGCTACCGAAGTCACCCTCCAGCCGCTCAGTCGCTTTAAATTGGACGCCGCTATAATTTTCTCGGATATACTAGTTATCCCAGAAGCTCTCGGACAAAACTACAGCTTCCGGGAAACCGGTGGAATAGCTATGGACTTCGCAATAGATTCTATGACTAAAATAGATCAGTTGAGCAGCACCGCTATCCCGGAGAAATTAAGTTATGTCTATGATGCCCTAAAGATGACTAGAAATCATCTAGGGAATGAAACTGCTTTGATTGGATTTTCTGGATCTCCATGGACTTTAGCCTGCTACATGACTCAAGGCGGTAGTGCTAAAGATTTTGATAAAATAAAATTACTTAAAAATAAAGCACCCGAAGCCTTCACTTTATTGATGGAAAAACTCACCCTATCGATTACAGAATACTTAAATCTACAAATAGATGCTGGGGTGGATTCAATCCAAATCTTTGATTCTTGGGCATCGATTTGCGCACCTGAAGAATATGAATCGTCTTCCCTCAAGTGGATTAAAGCTATCATTGAAGGTTTGAAAAAACCCGTCCCGGTAATTCTTTACGCAAAAGGCATGCACCATTGCCTACCCATGCAGTTAGCGACAGGGGCAAAGGTACTCAGCGTAGACTGGACTATAGATATCGATAAAGCTGGTGCCTTAACCGCGAACCAATGTGCGCTACAAGGAAACCTTGATCCACTAATTCTCACCACCGACCCCGAGAAAGTTATAATTGAAGCCCAATCTATTTTAGAAAAATCAAAATCATTGGACGGCTATATATTCAATCTGGGGCATGGCATGGTGCCACAAGCCAAAATTGAATGTGTAGAAGCCTTGGTTGAGACTGTAACTTCTTATAATTATGGCTGACATAGCAATATTAGGCGCGGGCCTAAAGGGTTTAAAATTAGCACATGACTTTGAAAAAAAAGGACATAGATGCACGATCCTCGAATCAGCGAACCAAGTTGGTGGAGCTCTGATCTCTAAAAGGCATGCTTCAGGCTACCTGACAGAGGATGGCGCCCACACCTTCTTAATGAATGCTCAAAGTATTGAATCTTTCATTCATTCAATTCCTGGGCTCAGCGAAACTTTGATTGAAGCTAATCCAGCAAGTCAAAATCGATTTATTCTAAGAAATGAAATACTCCATGCAATCAAGCCCAAGGTAAGTTCAATTATCAAATCTAAGCTTCTATCAGCCCAAGGGAAGCTCGCCATATTAAAAGACCTATTCGCCCCAAGAATGGATCGTGATAAAGATATCAGCCTACACGATTTTTTTGAAGCACACTTCGGCAAAGAACTGGCTGATTATTTACTCAATGCATTTATCGCAGGAACCTATGCCGGTGACCCCAAAAAATTGTCCGCGGAAGCAACTTTCCCAAGGTTAGTGGAATACGAAAAAACCAAGGGCAGCATCCTCCGCTCGGTCGCTTCAAAAAAGAAGCTATATAACAGTAGGATAATATCTTTCAAAAATGGCTTAATGACGCTGCCTATAGCGATCTCACAATTACTTGAAAATCAGCCAATCTTAAACTGCGAAATCCAGCACATAAAAAGCACCCAAAACAAATGGGAGATAGCATACCGTAGCCCAGATCAAAGATCCATAGTTCGAAGCTTTGATCGAATTTACTGCACTATACCCGCCCATAAAATTTCTAAATTACCCCTTGAGCCGAGAATACAAAATCAACTCCCCAACTTTGATTCCATATACCATCCTCCAGTTGCGGTGCTCTCTTTAGGTTTTCATAATAGCCAAATAAAAAAGCCATTGGATGGATTTGGATACTTGATTCCTGAACTCGAAAAACAAAATTATTTAGGTGGCTTATTCATCTCAAGTTTATTTGAGAACAGGGCTCCAAAAGATCACCAATTATTCACTTTCTTTATTGGCGGAGCTCGCAGTCCAGAATTGGCAATCGACGATAAAGATCAGCTAATCGCAAACACGCTTCCTTCTATCCAGAAATTATTGAACATCAGTGGAAGCCCAACTTTTTCATATAGCCGCTATTGGTCGCACTCCATCCCGCAGTACTCGGTTGGTTACAAGAATACCCTAAAGAGCATTGAAGCCTTTGAATCTGCACACCCCAATTTTCATTTCTCTGGGAATTATAGAGGGGGCATTTCCTTAGCGGATTCTGTCAGGACTCTTTGAAACGCGACTGCGTTAATTCTCAATAATTTCAGCACATAGCCATTCTGCGGCACTCTTTTCTCTTTCATCAAAAAGCTGATTTTTTAGATCAAGCGCACACTTTTGATAACGTCCTTTAATGCCTTCATCTTCGAGTAACCCACTAAAGGCATCTGTAATATTTTCTTTCGAAGCTGAATCTTGGATCAACTCGGGATAAATTTCTTTTTCAAGAATCAAATTGGCCAGGCTGATATGTGGCACCTTAACAAGCCGCTTAATAATCCAATAATTAACCCTTGAAAGTGAGTAAACTACGATTCCAGGTATCCCTAATATTGCTACGGAAAGTGACATCGTTCCAGAACTCATAATTGCCGCTCTTGCCTTTAACTCAGTAAAGTCATTTTTGACCAAATGCACACGATTCTCTAATTTAGGATGCAGTAACAAACATTGCTCTAAAACAGATTTAATCAGCAAGCTTGGATATACAACCACCGCCTTGAGTGAGTCGTCTTTAGCCGCAATTTCAGCAAAAGCATCCAGGATTATTGGAGCGATAGTTTCAACCGATTTCTGCCGGCTACCAGGCAACAATAGGACGGGACCTTCTGCATCATATTTTAAAGGTAATTTATAATCACTCTTAGCGAATGGATGCCCTACATAGGTTATCGGCAAATCAGTATCTTCATAATAGCGACTTTCAAAGGGTAAAATTACCGCTAAAGAATCTAAACACTCAGCCATTGCAAAACGTCGTTTAGGCTTCCATGCCCATATTTGAGGGCTTACATAATGGTGCACGCCGATAGCACCGCCTCCCTTTTTGCTGATTCCCCTTTTCTTTAATGCCTTGGCAATTCGAAGATTAAATCCTGGATAATCAACACAACAGATATGCCTTGGCTTATAGGTTTCAATCCAAGCAATGGTTTCCTTAAATAAACTTTTAAAGAAGGGGTAATTTTTGAGCACATCGACAAAACCAAAAACCGAATGATTGACTAGATTAAAAATTGAATCAGCGCCTGCCTGCGCTAGCTTCAGCCCACCGATAGAAGCAATCACTAGTTCGGGATGCTCCGCTTTAATCTCTCGAACAAAATCAGCAGCTAATTCGTCACCCGAGTGCTCTCCCGCGATTACCAACAAATCTATGCCTTGTTTAATGGGAGGCTTTAATTTACTGAAATGCATATACCCGAATTATAAGTCTATATGATCATGCCGGCTGCTACAGTCTCGTTGGTCATGGGGTCAACTAATATGATACTGCCAGTGATTCTATTCTTGGAGTAAGAATCATAAAAAATCGGTGCTGATGTACGGATAGATATACGACCAATATCGTTCAACTGTAGCTCTAAGTCATCTTCGATCTTATGCAGTGTATTAATATTCATTTTATACCTGACCTCTTTAACGATCGCTTGGACTTCATTAGTCGTATGCCTTAAAATATACTTCCCACTACCCTTCAATGACTTATTTGATGAAAACCAGCAAACCATAGCCTCAATTTCTTGAGCAACCTCGGGGACATTATTGGGCTTAACGATCATGTCGCCTCTGGAAACGTCAATTTCATCCTCTAAAGTAATCGCTACAGACATGGGTGAATAAGCCTCATCTAGTTCAGTGTCCATCGAATGAATACCTTTGATCTTTGATTCAAATCCTGAAGGCAATACTTTCACTCGATCACCAGGCTTAAATACCCCACCCGCTATTCTACCGGAAAAACCCCTGAAATCATGATACTTATTTGAGTGAGGGCGGATGACCCACTGCACAGGTAAACGAGCATCAATATGATTGAAGTCTGAACCATTATAAACCGTCTCTAAATGATAAAGAAGTGTCGGCCCTTGGTACCAATCCATATTCTTCGACTTATCAACAATATTGTCCCCTAGAAGCGCACTGGCAGGGATAAAGGTAATATTCACCAAATTATCCAACCTTGAAGCAAATTTCTTAAAATCCGAGACAATCGAATCGTAAGTTTTTTGGTCCCATTCCACCAAGTCCATTTTGTTCACACAAACGACGATATTTTGTATCTTAAGCAAACTTGCGATGAAGGCATGCCGACAAGTTTGTTCAATGACACCCTTTCGAGCATCCACTAAGACAATAGCCAGATTTGCTGTAGAAGCACCCGTGACCATATTTCGAGTATACTGAATATGACCCGGGGTATCCGCGATGATAAACTTACGCCTTGGCGTAGCAAAATAACGATACGCCACATCAATGGTAATTCCCTGCTCACGCTCTGAGCGAAGCCCATCGGTCAATAATGCTAAATTCACATGCGCATCGCCCCTAGATTTAGAACTTTTTTCTACGGCCTCTAACTGGTCTTCAAAGATTGCTTTGCTGTCATACAAGAGTCGGCCAATCAGCGTGCTCTTTCCATCATCAACCGAACCCGCGGTTGTAAAGCGGAGTAGATCCATGTCTAGGTAGCCAGAATTATTTTCGTTATCACTCATAAGTTTTTCGTCTTAAAAATTAAAAATATTAGGATCAAAAATAACCCTGTTTTTTACGGTCTTCCATGGCAGTTTCTGAGCGTTTATCATCCGCGCGAGTTCCTCGTTCTGTCTGCCTAGCCGAGGCAACCTCATCAATGATTGTATCAAGGTTATCTGCAGAGGAAAGTGCTGCCCCCGTACAGGTGGTATCCCCAATCGTCCTAAAGCGAACTTGCATGGATTCAACCGCCTCTGAATCTGTAGGCTGAGTGAACTCAGTCACTGCCATGATCACTCCGTTACGGACAAAACAGTCACGCTTGTGAGAAAAATAAAGATTCGGTAAATCAATGGCTTCTAACTTAATATACTGCCATATATCCATTTCGGTCCAATTACTCAAAGGAAAGACTCTGAAATGCTCTCCATGCTGTTTTTTACCATTAAATATATTCCAAAGTTCGGGTCTTTGGTTCTTGGGATCCCATTGCCCGAAAGCATCTCTATGCGAGAAGAAGCGTTCCTTAGCGCGCGCTTTTTCCTCGTCTCTACGCCCCCCGCCCAAGGCTGCATCGTACTGCCCTTGCTCTAAGCCTTCAAGTAGGGCTACGGTTTGTAGGCTATTCCGGCTTGCATTATGACCGGTCTCTTCGACCACTTTACCTTGATCGATGGCATCCTGCACTGAGGCGACTACCAGCTCAGCTCCCAAATCTTTAATGAAGCGGTCGCGGTATTCCATAGTTTCTGGAAAGTTATGCCCTGTATCGACATGCAAGAGCGGGAACGGCAGCTTAGCTGGCCAGAAGGCTTTCTTCGCAAGGTGTGCCATGACGATTGAATCTTTCCCGCCAGAGAAAAGCAAAACGGGCTTTTCAAATTGAGCAGCGGTTTCCCTTAAAATATAAATAGCTTCTGACTCAAGCTGCTTTAAATGTGTTATCCGGTAATCCATAGGTTTACATTAATGATTGTTACAAACTATTGGTAGTATTTTAGTGACTAAACTGTCAACAGATTCAGCTTCTGAGCTCAGTTCGGTATTTATGATCCAATCTTGAGCTGTCGCTTCAGGAGGCTCAAAGCTAGAGTCCAAGCCAGTGAAGTTTTTAACGGTTCCTGAATTAGCTTTTTGGTAAAGTCCTTTAACATCCCTCTTAGCGCAGGCCTCAAAAGATGCTTGCGCATATATCGCCGTAAAATCATCCGCTCCGATAATCGCTTTTGCTTGGTTACGATAAGCCTGCTTAGGGCAAATAAATGAGGTGAGTACTATGTAACCTGCGTCTAAAAACAAACGGGACACTTCGGAAATCCTCCGTATATTTTCTGCACGGTCTAGGTCAGAAAAGCCTAAATCTTGATTCAAGGCACTTCGAATATTATCCCCGTCAAGTAGCTTTACAAAACGTCCTTGATCCACAAGTGAACGTTCAATTCCGTTAGCTAAGGTACTTTTTCCTGAGCCGGATAAGCCATAGAACCAAAATACGTGCCCTTTCTGCCCTAATTGAGCTTCTTTAGCATCCCTACCAAGCATTCTAGCAAACTCAGTATGTATATTTTCATTCGATTCCATATGTAACTGATAGTATTGTAGGTTTGTTAGTCAACAACCTATCTATAAACTTTAATTCGTTTTATTTGTTAGGGGTAGAATGGAGTTTGAGGAGTCTTTTATTCAATGAATCAGCAAAGATTTGGTCATTGCAGGCAAAAGCTATCGGTAAAGCATGCTGAATAATCTTAAGTTCTAAAGTGCGATGCAGTTTCTTTTTAAGTTGCAACTGCTTATAGATTTCAAGTGCCGTCTTATGATCACCGCTAGCATTCAATAACTGAGCCATAGAATCAACGAGGATATAATCCTCTAGGTCAATATCGGTCAGATATTTAATAGGTTTTAGGAGGCGAGTGATCTTAGCATATTGATTCAAATCATAGTAGGCATCCGCCAGTGTTTTCATGAGTGCTAAATTAGGATGCTCCCTGAGGTTCTTCTCAGCATTTGCGATCGCAACTTCAAGCCCATGCTCCGATTTGTCCTTATAAAACTGATTCAAGTAAGCGTAATTTGAATAGTTCAATTGTTTCCCCGAAGATAATTGCTCCTCTAAACTGACCTTAAAAGGTCGATATAGTGGATCGCCTATGACCACGGATTGCCAACTCAGAGCCGGATTTGCCACCGCTGCTGCTTCACCGATCGAAGCACCCTTCAGCAATTGTTCCATAAATAAATCTGGCCTAATCGTCAAATCAAGCAAGGGCTCATAGGCATACCCGTATGTCGCTGAAAAGCCTTTATGGAGTAGCGGCCCAACCCACCCTTTCTTTGTCGATTTAAGGGTTAGAGCAGAAAAACTATGTAAATGATAAGCTATTGCCCCACTAGGCACCCGATAATGCTTATCTGTCCAAGGAAGATTAGCATTTCTTCGATACCAACCCATATAAATTGCCGGTGCATCCGTACGATCGCTCAAGCCAAAGTTTTTCTTAGTAGTCTCTAATTCAACTTCAAAATTATAAGCCTTGAGGTCATTAGCGACCTTTTTAAACCACAGATCACCGCGTTTATAGGGGCCGCCTATGTCGACATAAGCACGGCCTCTTAAGCCATGATTTTCTGCATATAAAGAATCATCAATCAAATCCTTTAGGCACCTTAAAGACGGTCCATCTAAGCGGCTTATACGAATATTCTTAGAAGTGTTTTCCTCAGTCACTCTTCTTGCCTGATACTCGGGATTTTTGACATACCCCTTCATCTCAGTGTAAGGCCCCATTAGCATCGCGGACAGTTCACTATCCACTGAAGCTTCTTCTTTGGTCAGTGAATTAATGTAAGCATTCTTTTGAGTAACTGAGAGCTCATTTTTGCTCAGTGAGAACTTTAAAGGAACCCCCGTGGTAGTGATAAGATATTTAATTGAATGCCTTACGGCGCTCATCTTATGACGGCCCACCTTATCTGTATATGGGTGCATCACTCCCCTAATAATTCCTCTTTCGAGCAATGCTTTAATCAAAGGATTATGGATTGCTACCACATACTGACGGATCGAGATGACCTCAGTTTTTGGCATAGCAAGCTCTATGATATTCTCGACAGGAACTCCTCTTTTTTCACAATAGTAGGCAGCAATCTTTTTAGAATCAGGACTCAAAGAGTTCACCAACAAATAGACATCCTTATGAATATTTTGATCACCGAAGAGCCCACTAAGGAGCCAAGGGGCAAAGAATAAACCCCAAATTAAACAGATAAGCCATGCGGATCTGTATGAGTTTATCATAACTTTGATTAACACATTTTAACAAATATGCCTATTTAAATCTGAAAAAATTCAGATTTAAGCTGTGCCTTCTTGACCTTCATCGCCGTCAATTTCTTCGATTTCATCGATTTCGTCAATTTCTTCGATTTCATCCTCTGGGGCACTGAATTTCAAAATACGTTTTGTTGAAGGGTTCGGCGAAAGCACAATACCGACTTGGCGACCCACTAATCTCGCAGGACTGTCGGGAGAAGATACGCCGCTCAGCTCACTTGCCGCTAAGTTGACGCGCTCAAATCCAAGTTGCTTATGTTCATTTTCCCGGCCCCGAAACTGGAGCGTTAATTTTACTTTGTTGCCACGATATAAAAATTGTTCAGCGCGTCTGAGTTTTGTTTCAAAGTCATGCTGGCCAATAGACACTCTAAATTTAACCTCTTTTAGCTTATTGTTAACCTGTTTGTTATCTTTTTGTTTTTTACTCTCTTCGTAGAGGAATTTGCCGAAGTCTAAAATTCTGCAAACGGGGGGACGTGCTTGCGGAGATATCTCAATTAGGTCTAAACCCACTTTCTTCGCCAGCTCAAGTGCTTTCGGCGGTGCCATAACTCCGAGATTCGTTCCTTCCGGACCGATAACCCGAATCTGACTTGATTTAATACGCTCGTTTCTTCTGAGCCCTTTTGGACCGCGGTTACGATTGAAATGCTTATTGCGTGAATTAGGATATCGAGACATATAAAAGGTAACTTCTAAAAATTGAAGTTAAAATATTTTAACGCATACGAGTTCAGAAATTTCTGAAATATGGTTATGAGTGGTATGCGGAATCATCTATTAAAATTAATACAAGGTAACTTGTAAGGTTAATCGAAAATTTTCAAACACTTTATGAAAGTTTTTTAAAGACTGAAGCTCTCTCCGCAGCTACAACTCGATTTTGCATTCGGATTATTGAACTTAAATCCGCCTCCTACAAGTTCGTGGGAATAATCTAAGCTTGTGCCCTTGATAAAAAGCGCCGTCTTAGAATCGATCATAAGCCAGTTTTTGAATGTACTTATCAAAATATCGCCGGCCTTTGTCTCCTCCGAAAAGTGCATTTT
>CAJWRZ010000032.1 GCA_913045955.1 uncultured Puniceicoccaceae bacterium | reverse complement strand
TCGAAGCTATTTCTACTGCTATAGCTTCTGCTGCCCAAAAAAGTATTAATACTACAAGCGAAATTCGGGTAGAAATAAATGCTAAGACAGGCGCCTTGAAAGCTTGGAATCAGTTAGAAGTAGTTGATTCATTAGTCGATCCAAAGCGTGAAATGCACATTGATAAAGCGCGCCAAATTGACAGTGAAACAGCAGTTGGTGGCCTTATCGAGATCGAAGTGGATCCGGCATTCCTAGGTAGAATCGCGGCGCAGACCGCACGCCAAGCCATTTTGCAGCGTATCCGTCAGTTTGAAAAAGACCGGATCTATGATGATTTCAAGGACACTGTTGGTGACATCGTAACCGGAACTGTGCGTCGTAGAGAAAGAGGTGACCTACTCGTTGACCTAGGCAAAGCCGAGGCTTTATTACCTGCACGTGAGCGAGTCACCGGCGAAGATTATGGACCCGGCGAGAGTATTCGATGCTTATTGCTTAAAATCGAGCAAGGCAATCGTGGTCCAGAGATTATTTTATCTAGATCGAACATTAATTTTGTTAACCGTTTATTTGAAGTAGAGGTTACAGAAATAGCCGATGGTACGGTTAAGATTGAAGCAATGGCTAGAGAGCCTGGTTACCGAACAAAAATCGCTGTTTCAAGTACAGATCCTAAAGTGGATCCAGTCGGTGCTTGTGTGGGTGCTCGAGGCAGTCGCGTTAAGACAATTGTCCGCGAACTAGGTGGAGAAAAAATTGATATTATTCGATACGAAAAAGATCCGGTGCTTTTACTCGAAGAAGCACTGAAGCCTGCTGTCCCTAAAGATATTCAAGTGAATGAATCTGAACGTAGAATACATTTCAATGTGATTGATGATGAATTATCGATTGCGATCGGCCGTAAAGGTTTAAACGCAAAACTTACCTCAAGGCTGCTTGGTTGGAAATTAGATATCGGCAAAAAAGAAGAAGAAGCGGTTGGCTTCAGCCAAAAAGTAGCCAAAGCAGTTGAGGGCATTAATTTAATCCCGGGTATCGAACCAGAAATTGCAGAGCGATTAGTTCCAATTGGACTGGTCAGCGCAGATGCCTTCGAAGGCGTTGCTATTAGTGATTTGGTGGACGCTGGATTTACGGAAGATGAAGGCAATGCAATCCTTGAAAAAGTCCAAAGTTATCTAGAGAAAAAATCTTAATAAACCCATTTCACAAATCCTTTTTTTAATAATACAGTAACAATATATGAGCGTTAGAATTCACCAACTTTCCAAGCAAATTGGAATGGAAAATAAAGAGCTGATTGAGTTATTGCGAAGTAGGGGTTTTGAGGTTAAAAGTGCTTCAAGTACCGTAGATAATATTTCCGCAGAATCTTTAGTTGAAGAGTTTGCAAAAAAGTCGCCTGAGCCTGAAGCAGTAGTTTCCGATGCTGCCTCTGAAGAACCCACTGAAGAAAAAGAAACTTCTATGCCAGAAGCCTCTTTACCTAAAGGTTCCATAGTCAAGTCAGCGGAAGATGTTAAGCAAGAACGCGAGCTCAAGCAGGGACTGAAGCAAGCTGATTCAAAGACAGATGCAGGCGCGGTTCCTAATAAAGGAATAAGTCCACCCAAAGCAAGCACTCCCCCTGTACCACCAGTTCCACCTACTCCAAACACTTCATCATCAGCACCACCTAAACCTTCTAGCCCTCCACCCGCCAAGCCGATCACTTCGGCAGCTAAGGCTTCCGAGGTATTACCAAGTCAAGAAAGCCCGGTTAATGAGGAAGACTCAGAGGTCAGCGTGAAGATCATTCATGTGAAGCCTCCAATCGTTGTCCGCGACTTCGCTCAAGATATTGGTTTGAAGCCTTTCAAGTTAATCTCTGAACTGATGGAAATTGGTATATTTGCTTCAATGAATCAAACCATTGAAGAATCTACAGCTCAGGAACTCGCTAAACGACATGGATTTAAGCTTGAGATACACCATCGCGGCGAAGCCCAACAAGATAAGGTTGAGAAGAAAGAAATACCAAAGCTTGATGAAGATGATCCTAAATTTTTAAAACCGCGCCCACCGATATGCTGTATTCTCGGGCACGTAGATCACGGCAAAACAACTTTATTAGATACCATCAGAAAGACCAGTGTTGTAGAGTCTGAAGCGGGGGGAATTACCCAGCACATAGGCGCTTATCAAGTAGAACACGAAGGCAACCTTATTAGTTTCGTCGATACTCCAGGACATGCTGCCTTTTCTAATATGCGTTCTCGAGGAACGGATGTTACGGACATTGCTATATTGGTTATTGCTGCGGATGATGGCTTCAAGCCTCAGACTGAGGAAGCACTGAAATTAGCTAAAGCAGCCAACAATTCTATTATTGTAGCTATCAATAAGATTGATTCTAAGGGAGCTAATGTCGACCAAGTCAAAAAAGAAATGCAAGAGAAGGGTATCCAACCTGAAGATTGGGGTGGTGATACTGTTACGGTTGAAGTCTCAGCATTGAATGGCACTAATGTCAGTGAGTTGCTTGAAATGATAATTTTACAAGCGGAGATTTTAGAACTTAAGGCTAACCCAGATGCGAATCCTGCTGGCTCAGTTATTGAAGCTCAAATTGAGCAAGGCCGAGGTGCAGTTGCCAGTGTCATTGTTCAGAAAGGTACTTTAAAGCGAGGCGATGCACTTGTCTGTGGAGAAAGTTATTGCCGCGTGAAATCAATGATGGATGCTCAAGGTAATAACCTTAATGAGGCAAGTCCATCAACACCTGTTAGAATCATAGGTTGGTCAGAAGTGCCAAAATCAGGCGATCAATTTAATAAAGAGAAGAGTGAAAAAGTTGCTAAACGGATTGCTGAAGCGTCTAAATCAGATCGAAAGATCAGCGATTCTAAGCAAAGCACCGAAGAGAAAACTGAAGGAGCTTCAACCGTAGAAGACTTATTTGCCGCGATTGAAAAACAGCAAAAGAAATGCTTGAGGCTGATTGTGAAATCAGACGTGCATGGCTCAATGGAAGCCCTAGTGCATGGGCTAGAGGCAATCAATACGGATAAAGTGGATGTTGATATTATTGCACACAGTGTGGGTAATATCACCAAAAGCGATATCACTTTAGCAAGTGCCGGTGATGCAACTATAGTTGGCTTTAATGTGAAGTTGGATAACGGCGTTCAAAGTTTGGCAAAACATGAATCGGTCAAGATGATTCAACATGCGATTATTTATGAGTTGTTGGATCAAGTTGAGGAATCAATGGTTGATCTCTTAGATGCTGAAGTGGTCGAATCCAAATCGGGTGTCGCTGAAGTCAGGCAAGTATTTGGTATATCTAAAGGAAGACAGGTTGCCGGATGTATGGTTACAGAAGGTGTTATCCCACGATCTGGTAAAGTGCGCCTATTAAGAGGCAAGAAGTTGATATTCGAAGGGCCTGTAGATACCTTACGCCGATTTAAGGACGATGTTAAAGAAGTCCGAGCTGGTTACGAATGCGGTATTAATATCAAAGGCTGTAATGATTATGCCGAAGGTGATATTTTAGAATGTTTCCAAATCGAAAAGAAAAAGCCTTCACTTCGATAAATAATTTTTAATCTCAGTTTTGCACTTAAGCGGAACTCCTTGTTTTTTTATCTATGTCACAAAGGATATCTAGGGTTAATGAACTTCTGCAAAGAGAAGTGAGCATGCAGTTGCACCAGAATTATCGAAATTCTGCGGCAACCATTACGATAAGTGGCGTCGAGACAGCTTCTGATTTACGGCGTGCGAGTGTTTTTTACTGCGTTCTTGGCGGAGATAAAGAAATTGCCGAAGCAAAAAAACTTTTCAAGCGTGCGGCTAGTGATTTACAAAGACGCGTCAGCAAATTCGTGATTCTAAAGTATTTTCCAAAGTTTGAATTTATCTACGACCCATCGCTCAAAAGAGGAGCCACGTTAATTGATAAATTAAATGATTTAGATTAAAATAATGGCTATGTATTACCCAAAAGAAAGTCAGCTTTTCCGAGAACAGATCGATTATTTAAAAGATCATAAAATTAAGGTCGCGGTCATTGGACATCTCCGTCCTGACGGCGATTGTATCGGTTCAACGGTTGGGCTAGTGCGTCTACTTATGAGTCAAGGTATTGAGGTAATCGGTGTAAATAATGACGAAACTCCAGAAAACCTTAAGGCCTTTATAGGAGATACTCCCTTTGTAAAAGCTTCAGATTTCCAGGCAGATGGGCACAGGGCAATTACGGTTGATTGCGCGGATTATAAAAGGGTGGGAGGTTTATTAAATGAAGTTTTTCCCAATGTTTATTTGAATATTGATCATCATATTTCAAATAAGAATTACGCGGAGAATAACAGTGTGATCGGGACGGCCTCAGCCACAGCCGAAATTCTTGCTGGGTTTGCTCTAGATCTAGGGCTGCCGATTGATGCGATCACTGCCCAAGCCCTTTATGTTGGTATTGCTACGGATACCGGCCAATTCCGCTTCAGCTCAACGACTCAGGAAACTTTCCAAATGGCTCAAAGCCTATGTGAATCGGGCGCATCACCTTCAGCCGCCGCTAATGAATTATACGAACACGAAAGTTTCGCTAGGATACAATTAATTCAAGCTTTTCTCGCTTCTCTTGAAATGGAATTAGAGGGCCGAGTTTGTTTCGGATATTTATCAGATTCGGTTTATTCGGATGCAGGGGCAACAATAGATGATGCCGAAGGTCTAGTTGATTACGCTCGTTCAATTAAAGGTGTTGATGTTGGGGTTTTACTTGAAGAACGCGAAGGTGCTTTGAAGGGAAGTTTAAGAGCGAAAGATCCAAAATTTAGAGTGGATCAGATTGCCCAAGTTTTTGGCGGAGGCGGTCATGCCTGCGCTGCTGGATTGAATGTTCAAGCCATGACCATAGATGAATTTAAGCCCAAAATACTCGCTAAGATTCAAGAGCATTTATTGAGTATTAATTAAATTTTAAACTAAAATTGGGGGTACTGAAATGTCGGATGAATTTGTAGGAATTTTATTAGTAGATAAGCCTAAAGGGCTGACTTCCCATGATGTTGTCGCGCATTGTAGAAGGATTTACCAAATTAAAAAGGTAGGCCATGCAGGCACCTTAGACCCAATGGCTACCGGACTTTTGGTAATCTTGATTGGCAAGGCAACCAAGGCTTCTCAATATTTAATGAGTCTAGACAAGCAGTATACTGGGACAGTCCACTTTGGAATCGAAACGGACTCTCAAGATGCGGAAGGTAAAGTGCTTAAAGAGCTTCCGGTTCCCGAACTCACTGAAGACTTAGTGAAGGGTAAAATGGCTGAATTTATTGGGGATCAATACCAAATTCCTCCGATGTTTTCTGCGAAAAAAGTAGCCGGCCAAAAGCTCTACAAATTAGCAAGGGAAGGGAAAACGATTGCCCGTGAACCTAGGGTGATCCGTATACAGCGCTTAGAAATGCTCGGTCTAGAGCCTCCCAAAATGGATTTTATTGTAGAATCCAGCAAGGGTGCTTATATCAGAACGATTGCGCATGATATGGGGCAGAATGTTGGCTGTGGAGCCCATTTATGCGTATTAAGGCGCACTAAAGTCGGGGATTTCAGTATCGATAATGCCGTAACACTGGATGCTTTAGCAGAGTTTTCTAAATCGAAATTAAAAAGTCAATTGCTCCCAATTGACTCATTTGTGCCCTTGCACGCACTTTGATTTATCGATTGATGATAATACTATTTTTATTATAGGTATTTGAAATGAATTTGCCGATTCAGATATCTGATTTCAAAGAATTGTCAGAGGTTCAGATACCCTTGCACCTAGCAATTGGAGTTTTTGATGGAATTCATCTAGGGCATATAGCGGTTATTGAACCCTCAATTTCTGCGGCTAAGGCCAATGGCGAGCACAGTGCTATTTTAACTTTTGATCCACATCCGAGCCGTTTGTTTAAAAAAGACAAGGGTACTCAATTGATTATGGACCTGAAATCTAAAACTCGTCGCTTACACGAAATTGGCGTCGATGTCGTAATTGCAAAAACCTTTGATCAAGAATTTTCCTCAATCTCTGCAGACCAATTTTTGATTTATTTAAAACAAGAACTGCCAAGCCTCAAGGCGGTCTATGTCGGGGAAAATTTCCGGTTTGGCCAAGGGCGCACCGGGGATATTGAGACTTTAATTAATTCAGGAACCCAGCTTGGAATCGACGTTTGGAGTATTGATCGAATTAAGCAAAATGGTTTAGCCATCAGCAGTACTCGAATAAGAGCTGCCTTAGCTAAGGGTGAGATTGAGAATGTTAATGCCTTGTTGGGCTATCATTATTTCAGTGAAGGGCTAGTCCAGCCTGGCCAGAAATTAGGCCGAACCATTGGTTTCCCGACCTTAAATTTAGATTGGTCACCAGAATCCAAACCTTGTTTCGGAGTGTACGCAGTTCGTTTTAGATCAGAAGAATCAGATCAATGGGTTGATGGAATCGCTAATTATGGCATCCGACCCACCGTCTCAGATGATAATCAAGACCTTCCTATTTTGGAGGTTCATAGCTTTGGTCTCAGCGATTTCAGGGAAGACGCTATCCTTGTAGTTGAGTGGCTTTATTTTATTAGAAAAGAACAGCGTTTTCCTAATATAGAGGATTTGAAAAATCAGATCAGTCTAGATTGTGAAAAGGCAAAACAACTAATCCAAGATGCCCGAGCGAATCATTGAATACCAAGTGCCCAATGCTGTATCCGGAGCTAGGGCGGATAAAGTATTCGCTTCCGCATTTAAAGATGTCAGCCGTGCTCGTTTACAAAAAGCATTTGAATTAAATCAAGTAAGCTTTGATGGGCTGATTATCGATAAACGTTTTAAGATTAAAAAAGGCGGCCTGCTCAAAGCAGTACTGAAAGAGTCAGAAGCGACACAAGCGCCCTCAGGTGTTGATATCCCTTTAAATATTATCCACGAAGATGCTTCAATAATTGTCGTCAACAAAGCTCCGGGGATGGTCACGCATCCGGGAAGCGGAACGAGTGAAGATACTTTAGTCCATGCGCTCTTACATTACTGCGATGGAAAGTTGAGTTCCGTAGGGGCTCCTGATCGGCCGGGTATTGTCCACCGATTAGATAAGGAAACCAGCGGTTTAATTGTCGTTGCAAAAACTGACTTAGCCTATCATGAGCTAGTCAAAGCCTTCAGTGAACGCTTAACTGAAAAACGCTACCTAGCCTTACTTTCAAAAGCTCCGAAGCTAAAATCCGGCTCATGCAAAGATCCTATAGGCAGGCATTCGATGCAGAGAACTAAAATGGCGGTTCAGTCAAACGGCAAAGAAGCGCATACAGATTGGAAGTGCCTAGAATTATTTGGTTCTATGGCAAGTATGGTTGAATGCCAAATCCATACAGGACGCACTCACCAAATTAGAGTGCATATGAGTCACCTTGGTTTTCCTTTATTGGGCGATTCGGGTTATGGTTATAAAACGGGCCGATTCAGTGAACTTTCAATTCCTAGAGTTTGTTTGCACGCTCAATTTTTGACGATACCACATCCTGAAACCGGAGAGAAGATGACTTTTGAGGCTCCTATTCCCGATGATTTAGTTTCGCTTATAGAATCGATGAGGACTGCCTTCGGGTGATCGTTTAAAATTATTAAGTACTCCTTAGAGATCGAGCATTTCTCTGAGTATCCCAAATTTTAAATTGAATTTAGAGGCTTGAACTTCTTCGATGCCAAAGGTGCTCATCACAGTATCAATTACTTGAAGAGCCGCAGGGAAAATATCAGCTCTGCGCTCGGGCACTCTGTGTTCCTGTATTCGCTTATCAATAGTTTTCGATGCGATTAGGTGTAGTAGAGTACGGATATCGTTCCTTGATAAGACGGGGCTGCCTCCGAGTAATTCTTGGAGAATATGAAAGGCGCCTCCGCTCCCTAGCAGTGGCAAATCCTTAGATAAATGAATGCCCGCTGATTGGATGTGGTCTTCCACTTGTTTTTGAATCGATTTAAGTGCGCTCAGCGGAAGGGCGTGTCGGGGATTCGCTATGTATTGCTCAGTCAAACGTACAGCTCCTAAAGGTAATGAATCAGCGCTGAATAGCGCGGTGTCTTTAAGCTGAATAAATTCTAGGCTACCACCTCCTAAATCAATCAAGTTTAGATTGGCAGACTGGCCCCAGTCCGGATCAAAATACATGGCTTGGGCGATATAAGAGGCTTCGCTATGGCCGCTGAGGACTTCAAGGTTGAGCCCTGTTCTTATTTTGCAATTTTTAATGAGAGTTTCTTTATTAAGGGCATCTCGCACGGCACTTGTGGCCACAAGCCTGAGCTCGTATACTTTATGTTCATTGGCGATTGCGGATAAGTGTTCTATGGCGTCTAAAGCGTTTTCAATAGCTGAATCCTCTAGGGTGGGCTGCGCTTGGCTAATCCCTTTTCCGATTCTTATTTCATTGGTTTGCTCGTAGAGTACGTTTAGGGAGCTCGACTTCGATTTTTCTGCAATAATGAATTTTATGGAGTTGGTCCCCAAGTCAATGACCGCAGCTCTGGGTGAATTAGGCATATGATTTATTGTAATGAATTGTGGGTAATCTTGCTTTGGGATTGCTTTTAATTTTTTTAAAAGAAAAAATCATAGTGTATGTTTTATGATGAAGTCAAAGTAAGCCTTAGAGCCGGCAATGGTGGTGATGGCTGTTTTAGTTTTCGAAGAGCTAAGTATGAGCCTAAAGGTGGTCCAGATGGTGGTAACGGTGGCCGCGGTGGTTCAGTGATTATAATTGGTGATACGAATCAAGCGGACCTTACGGATTATTATTTTAAGCCTATATGGCAAGCGAAGAATGGTGAGACAGGCCGAGGTAGTGACCAGCATGGTGCTAAAGGGCCTCATTTAACTTTAAGAGTTCCTGTGGGTACGATTGTTGTTGATCGAGATACCGAAGAAGTGATTGCAGAGATCATGGAGCATGGCGAAGAAGCTTTAATTTTAGAAGGTGGTGTGGGTGGCCGCGGTAACAGAGAATTCAAATCTTCCACTAATAGAGCTCCTCGGGAATTCACCTTGGGTAAGGATGGAGAGCGTGGTGAATTTCTGTTCGTCATAAAAACCATAGCGGACGTTGGGCTAGTTGGCTTCCCTAACGCCGGAAAGTCCACTCTTTTAAATATGATCACCAATGCGCACCCAAAGATGGGGGCATACCCTTTTACGACGCTTTTTCCCACGGTCGGTATTTTAGAGTATCCGGACCTCTATCAGCGGATAACCCTCGCTGATATTCCTGGGCTTATTGAGGGAGCGAGTGAAAATAAAGGTTTGGGGCATCGATTCCTTAAGCACATTGAGCGGTGTAAAGTCATCGTTATTATGGTGGATATGCAGGGTACGGATAACCGTGATCCGCTTGGAGATTATCGTATACTTGTCAATGAGCTTAAGCTTTATAAGCCGCAGCTATTGAAGAAGCCCATGATCGTCGTGGGTAATAAGATGGACGAGCCAGATGCTGAGAAAAATTTCAAGAAAATCTCCAGTAAACTTAAAATTCCTTTTGTGGGTACATCGTGCATTTCAGAAGAAGGCATTGATACTTTGAAAACAAAGTTGTTGGACTTAGTTTTAAAGATCCGGGCTGATGCTCAAGCTGAAGCGGATGACGAAGTTGAGGCCTAACCCTCTTTAGGCTCAAAGAAAGGCCCACTTAGGAGGTACCAAGTGAAATAGAAGGCACCCCAATAGTAAGCTGTCCCAATCAGCTCATGGATGAAGTTGTAATAATCCATGAAGCTTGGAGCGAATAAGATGATTGTTATGATCCTAAGTATGTTGAAGCTGAAGCCTAAAAATAAGGCTGCGATGATGTTAATGATGCTGTGGGAGAAAGTTGCGCGCCGGTAGGCCGACAAGAGTAAGCTAATTAAAAGTGAATTGAGTATAATCCCAAATCCATTGCATTCGGAGGCTACATTAAAGTTTTCACCTAAGTATTTAATAATGATTAGAGGGGTACTGCCCTCGGGACTTATTAGGAAAACTTGGGTGCTTTGTCCTAATAGGTCAAAAATATGAGTGCTCCATTCGGCGGCTAATGTTCTTAGGGGCCAATCTAAATAGCCTATATACAAACTCAGTAGTAAAAATAGTATAAAGGCGATCGTCGATGAATAGGTGATTCTTGAGATCCGAGTCCCAAAGATATAGAATATCAGGCCGGCCACCGTGAAAGCCATTGATGCAATTAGGAATAAATTATGGATCCAATAAAAAAGCGCGCCATTGATCGATTCATTATTTTTGAGTAAGTCGCATATAAAATGTGCGACTAAGAGGCCAAAGGAGATTAAGAAGCTTTTTTTGGACTCCTTATTTAAACAGAGCACTGGGTCTATTTCCGGTCGTTCGCTTAAAAAAAGTAATAAAACTGCTATAATGAGGGTGATCAGTGAGTGGAAAAGCCTCGCTTCAGACACCGTGTTTTCAGCAAACCAGAGATAAATGGGTGTGAAGGAGCATAGTAGAATTAATATAGCGGTTAATTCCAACCAGAAGGATTGGTTTAGGGTTCGATCCTTTAAGGCCGATAGGAACTTATTCTTTAAGGGCATATAATCAGCGGCTTACCATTTTGGGGCAATAATTCCTTATATTGTTCAATGGGCATAATGCATTCTCTATAATCGGTGATTTAAGAACAATAGAAAAGATAGGATAAAGTCGGATAGAGCGTAGGTAAATTATTAATTGTGCAAAAATTATGTCAAAGTAAGTTGCAATTTACGTTAATATCTCTGTTTTTAGTAAATATGTTAAACCAAACAGTTGCCTACGACAGCAAAGTTGAGGGAGAGGTCATAGTCACCAAAGCAGACGCCGTTATAAACTGGATCCGAAAGAATTCTGTTTGGCCAATGCCTATGGGACTTGCTTGCTGCGCAATTGAATTAATGGCCGCGGGAGCCTCACGTTTTGATATATCTCGATTTGGTATGGAGGTTATGCGGTTTTCCCCGAGACAAGCGGACTGTATGATTGTAGCGGGTACCGTTACCTACAAAATGGCGGAGGTTATCCGAAGAATTTACGAACAAATGGGCGATCCAAAATGGGTTGTGGCCATGGGTGCCTGCGCGAGTACCGGTGGAATGTATCGTTCCTACGCCACCTTGCAAGGGGTGGATCGAGTGGTTCCGGTTGATGTATACATCAGCGGCTGTCCTCCTAGGCCCGAAGCCTTGCTCGATGCGATGATAAAATTACAAGAGAAGATTATGGATGAGAATTCCGCGAAAAATCTTATTAAAGTGCCGGTCAATAAAGACATTCGTAAGGATGCCTTATCTACTTAAAAAATAATCTTTTAATTTGGGGTCTTAAAAGTGAGTGATATAGATAAAAGTCGATTTTTGAGTCAGTTTGACTACTTGACTGAGCGAGAAAGCTCAGATCACGTGGCGTTGAATTGTCCAGCGGGAAAGCTTATAGAATTTTGCACTTCATTAAGGGATGAATTTGGCTTTGATTTACTCTTAGATGTAACCGCTATCGACTGGGATGTTGCAACGCCTCGCTTCACGGGCGTCTATCATTTTTACTCAACCGCTAGTTCCAACTATCTCAGAGTGGCCGCAGATTGCCCCGATAATGTGAACCCAGTGCTTCCTAGCCTGACTTCAATTTACTCAGCCGCAGACTGGCACGAACGAGAAACCTATGACCTTATGGGTATTCGTTACGAAGGACACCCCAACTTAAAGCGGATTCTTATGTGGGACTCATACCCTTATCATCCGTTGAGAAAAGATTTCCCACTAGCGGGTATTGAAACACCGCTTCCAGCGGAAGACGTGGCAGAGCGTACTAATCTAAAAGTGGTGGCTGCACCTATGATGGGCGGGCCGTTCCACTCCTCAGGCGATGGTAAAATGAGTCAAACTGAACCCAGCGCAAAAGACGAAAGCTGGAACGAGCAGAGCTCTAAATAATTATTTTTTTGAAGCATAAATATGGCACAAACTAAAGAAATTTCACTTGGAGATACGGGAGCGAGAGCTGCTAAGGCTCATTCTAATGCCCAAGCTAAGGTCGTAGCTGCCGACGAAACGGTTTCCGAAGTGAATTCTGAAACAATGGCTTTGAATGTGGGGCCTTCTCACCCAACAACCCACGGAGTGCTTCGTCTCATGATGGAGCTGGATGGTGACTTGATTAAAAAATGTGAGCCGGTCCTTGGATACTTACACCGAGGTGATGAGAAGATCGCTGAGAATATGACGTACAATCAATTTGTACCGTACACCGATCGCTTGGATTATTTGGCGCCCCTAGCTAACAATGTAGCTTATGCAATGGCAGTTGAGAAATTAGCTAATTTAGAAGTTCCAGAGCGTTGCCAAGCCATTCGTATGATCAGTTGCGAATTAGCTCGTATCTCTTCGCACCTTTTAGGAGTCGGTGTTTATGGAATGGATGCCGGAGCTTGGACGGTCTTCATGTATACATTCACGGAACGTGAAAAACTCTACACGCTTTTTGAGGAATTAACGGGTGCCCGTTTCACCACCAGTTACACAAGAATTGGCGGGGTTGCTCGAGATATTCCCGATGGTTGGCTCGGTAGAGTGAATAGTTTTTGTAAAGGGGTGATCGATGTTTTAGATCAAGTGGACAAGATGTTGACGAGAAATCGTATCTTTATGGACCGCACGGTGGGTATCGGAGTTATTACTAAGGAGCAGGCACTCAGTTATGGGATGACCGGACCAAACCTTAGGGCTTCGGGGGTTGATCTAGACTTAAGGAAAGACAATCCCTACATGATGTACGATCAATGTGATTTTGAAGTGCCGATTGGCCTGAACGGAGATTGTTATGATCGATACTTAATGCGGGCCGAGGAAATTAAACAAAGTGTATCCATCATTCGCCAAGTTATTGGGAAATTCCCTGAAGGTTCCTATTATGCTGAGGATGCTAAGAAAATATTTGCACCTCAAAAAAGTAAGGTCTTAAGCAGTATGGAAGAATTGATTCAAAACTTCATGCTAGTCACCGAAGGTCCTCAAATGCCGCAAGGAGAAGTTTATTTTGAGGCTGAGAATCCTAAGGGTTCACTAGGCTTCTTTATTGTCTCCAAAGGTGGTGGTGTTCCTTACAGGATGAAGATTCGAGGTCCTTCGTTTTGTAACCTCAGTATCTTAAGTGAACTAATTCCTGGGCATTTCTTAACCGACATTACGGTGATCTTGGGCTCCTTAGATTTTGTTATGGGAGAGTGTGATCGATAATTTTAAACTTCAGCTTCATGGAATTAAATCAAACAACAATCGACAAAATAGATCAGCTTATTCCCCGTTATCCGGATAAGCGCAGCGCAGCATTACCTTTGTGTCATTTAGTTCAAGAGGACTTAGGTTACCTTTCTAATG
>CAJWRZ010000031.1 GCA_913045955.1 uncultured Puniceicoccaceae bacterium | reverse complement strand
ACTATTCACTTTTGTTAAAATTGACATAAGCCTCGCTCAAATCAGTGGTGATCAGCTGGAAAGCAGAGGTGCCCTGATTTAAATTTAGGGTGATTGTATAATTATCTTTTTCAACAACCGTTTTCCAGTCCGCGCAGTTTTGTTCTAATGCATTTCCTGAAATTAAGGCTGGAATACTATCATAATGAAGGTCGAGCTTATTTATATCCAAGCCAATTCGCGCGTACCCAGCCGCATCCACAACCCGCCCCCAATTAGGATCGGATCCATAGAAGGCGCTTTTGACTAGAAGGGAATTCCCGATAGCCCGTGCGACTTTTTCCGCGTTTTCAGTAGAGCTGCATCCTTGAATGTCTAAGGTGACAACCTTGGTAATTTTCTCGCCATCGCTGACAATTTTCCGGGCAAGGTCATCGCATACCTCAAAAATAGCTTCTTCAAAAGCCTCGAGTAAGTCTGGGTCGCTTTCTGGATTGAGTTTAGAGTGTCCATTCGCCAGCAGAATCACGCTGTCATTTGTGCTCATGTCACCATCAATCGAAATACAGTTGAAGGTCTTATCGCAGGCCTTTTTCAGACCATTTTGTAGGCATGTATGACTGACATCTAGGTCGGTCACTAAAAAAGCTAACATCGTAGCCATATTCGGCTCAATCATGCCCGCACCTTTGGCAATGCCGGAGAGTGTTAGGACTTGTCCTTTATAGTCTATGTTGACGGTGGCTGATTTTTCAAAGGTATCTGAGGTCAAAATTGCCTTAGAGACTGCTTCTGAATTTTCCTGACTGCTATCAAGCTGTTTCGAGCAGGATGCGATACCTTCAATAATCTTATTGATGGGCATTTTTCTACCAATTCTGCCGGTTGAACATACAAAAAAGGGATGTCCAATATCCGTACTGACCTGAGCGCTCGTTGACATTTCTCTAGCATCAGTGATTCCTGCTTCTCCGGT
Source organism: uncultured Puniceicoccaceae bacterium (assembly GCA_913045955.1). Lineage (GTDB taxonomy): Bacteria > Verrucomicrobiota > Verrucomicrobiia > Opitutales > Coraliomargaritaceae. The sequence goes on along the minus strand of CAJWRZ010000031.1, from coordinate 13,017 downwards.
ACAGGCATTTGCGTTGCCGCTATTAACGACGATCCCACCAATGTTTTCTGAACTTTTTTCCAGAACAGTTTTACACAAATCTACGGGAGCCGCTGTCACATCATTTTGAGTGAAGACAGCACCGGCTTTCAAGGCTTGGTTTGCTTCGCCCACAATCAGCGCTAAATCAAGTTGTCCTGATTGATTATCTCTTATGTCCGAGGCAGTTGCTGAGAAAAGATAGCCCGGACAATCATAGAGTCCCTTGGATTGATCAAGTTTTGTGACTTTAATTTTTGAATTCATGGTCGTGAATCAAGTAAGGCTATAAAAGACCGGTTGTTTCTGGGAATCCAAATTTCTTGTTGAATATTTGCACCGCTTGACCGCCCGCACCTTTGATTAAGTTATCAATCGTTGATGTGATAATTAGGTTATCGGTTGTTGAATCATGAACTGCGGAAATATCAATCCGATTGGAGCCTACAACATCCTGAGTTTCTGGGAAGGTGCCACTGGGTAAAATATTTACAAAAGGTGAGCTGGCATATGCAAGTTCCCAATTAGCGTAAATCTTATCAATTTTACTATGGGTGGGTACCACTATTGTTGTGTGGATGCCCCTGTTGATGGGTGCTAAATGCGGGCAAAATTGTACCTTAACATCCTCAAAAGCAGCCTTGTCTAATTGCTCTTGGATTTCTGCCAAATGCCGGTGGACTGGAAGGCCGTAAGCTTTTATACTTTCATTCCTATTTTTGAATAATAAATCGTCCCTGAGCGTTTTGCCTGCGCCGCTAATTCCGCTGTAACTATTAATAACCAAATTATTATGTTTAATCAGTCCGGTCTTAAATAAAGGAATCAATGGAATCAGTACACTAGTAGGGTAACAGCCGGGGCAGGCTATTAGCTGTGCTTCTTCCCAGCCGGTGCTAATCTCAGGTATTACGTAAGGCGCTGCATCAAGCAAGTAGGGCGCGGGATGTGGCTTGCCGTAATATTTTTTATAATTCGTCGGGGAGTTCAGCCTAAAGTCAGCACTTAAATCAATAATTGTTTTACCTGCTTCGTAAAGCGGTTGTGCATACTCGAATGAAACTCCGTGCGGTAAGGCTAAAAATACGACATCGATTGCCTTATTTTTAGCTAATTCTTCCGGGCTGGATTCGGAAAATTCTAAATCACCCACTAGATGAGCTAGGGCAGGCAAGTGTTTTGAAACCCTTTCGCCAGCGAGCGACCGAGAGGTGACTGAGCACAGTTCAACCTCAGGATGCTTAGAGAGCAACCGAATCAATTCTTCTCCAGAATATCCAGAGGCACCGACAATAGCTATTTTCATTTGACTGTTCTAAAGGGATTGAGTGGCTTTGAAAAGAAAAACCCTCCGAGGCTTAAAATTTGCCATGGAGGGTTTTCGCTAAAATAGTTTTCGTAAACTGTTCTAGAATTAGAATTAACGCTTTGAGAATTGGAAGCGTTTTCTAGCTCCTGGCTGTCCTGATTTCTTACGTTCGCGGGCACGTGGGTCTCTTTTTAGATGACCTTCTTTTTTAAGTGGGCTTCTGAGTTCTGAGTCCATTTTTTCAAGTGCTCGGGCAATACCTAATCTAACTGCCCCAGCTTGGCCATTTAAGCCTCCGCCATTGGTGCTCACGGTAATGTCGACTTGGTCTTTCATTTCGATCGTATCTAAAGGAGAGAGTGCAGCGCGAGTGAAGTCTTCTGCTTTAAAGTAGTCACTGGCTGATTTGCCATTAACTTCGATTTTACCTGTACCGCTTTTTAAGCGAACGCGGGCAGTTGCAGTCTTGCGACGGCCGATTGTTGTGAAAGATGGTTTTGTTTCTTTAGCCATGATTTAAAAATTATTTAATTGAGTAAGCTTTGGGCTGCTGTGCTTCGTATGGATGTTCTGAACCTGCGTGGATTTTTAACTTTTTGATCATTTGACGACCTAGACGGTTTCTAGGAAGCATTCCTTTAACAGCATGTTCGATAATAAACTCTGGTTTGCTCTCACGCATTTGTGCGACTGACTTGTAGGATTCGCCGCCCATCCAACCTGAATAGAACATGTAGCGCTTATCGTTCTCTTTGCGACCCGTAAGCTTCACTTTTTCGGCGTTAATGATGACCACATAATCCCCTGTATCTGCGTGGGGTGTATACGTTGGCTTGTTCCGCCCGCGTAGGATGTTGGCCACCTTGACTGCAAGGCGTCCAAGCACTTCACCTTTGGCGTCAATAAGGAGCCATTTCTTCTTATGTGTAGTTGTTGTAGCTAGTGTTGTTTTCATGATCAAGAAAAGCGTCGTAAAGTAGATTGAAGATCGGGGTTGTCAATGGGAATTTTTATTGTAATTTACGAATATTGGCTTTTTTGGTTGCTTTTAGCCCTTGAAATCAGTTCTTGTAGTTGATTCTAAGCCTAAATTATAACTTTAACAGGAGATATTACATTGAGAGACGATTATTTATCAGCAGCACAAAAGGTGATCACAGATCCGATGATTTTAGTTAACGTGGTTTCACGCCGAGCTAAGCAATTAAAAAGTGGCTACAAACCATTGGTTGAATCTCTTGAGCGTTTATCTGCTGAAGATATGGCTCTGCGGGAGATTATGGAAGGTAAGATTAATTACCAACTCGACGAAAACGACAGTTACTAGAGTTGTTTGTTGTGCTTTTTTAAAATTGGCTGAGTCGCTCTCCTTCTTTAGTTAAAAGGAAGCTGAAGTCCTATGAGCGCAAAAAAACAAAAATTAGAAACCCATAAGAGAGAAATTCGAAACACCAAAGCGAATTTTAATTATGTGATCGGTGATCGTTTTGAAGCCGGAGTTCAGCTGCTCGGGACAGAGGTTAAGGCAATTCGCGAAGGTTCCATGCAAATAAATGAAGCCTTTTGCCGAATAGAAAAAGGAGAAGCTTGGCTTTTTAACAGCTACATTGGGCCATACACCCACGGCAATGAGTCTAATCACGCCGAGCGTCGTAAGCGAAAATTACTCTTACATTCTAAAGAAATAAGTCAGTTACTCGGAGCAATTGATGCTGGCGGCAAAACCGTGGTGCCCCTAAAGGCTTATTTTAAAAATGGGCTCATCAAAATCCAATTAGCAATTTGTACCGGAAAGAAACTCCACGATAAGCGAGAGACCCTAAAGCGTAAGGTCGTTATGCGAGAAGCCGAACGTTCTATCCGAGATCGTTATTAGCGATTAAAAGCCGATTGATTATTTAGATAACCAAGATTCCAGTTCATGCTGGTTTTTTATGGTAACATCACTCTGGTACTCATCGGCAAGTAAGCTTTTGTATTCTGTTTGAACAAAGCGTTTACAGTGCAGTAGCACTTTTGCTTTCTGCCCAGGTGCGCGCACCATTCTGCCTAAAGCTTGATGGATTTTTTGAAATGCAGGTATTATATAAGTTTCTTGAAATGCTTTTGAGCGGTTAGTGGTTTGTGTATTTTCAAGCTTTACTGTGGATAGTGGGTTTATTTCAGGAAGCGCTGGGCTCACGACCATGGCAGTTTCAATCATACCACCAAGGTTATCAATGCCCTCAGTGAAAGCAGACCCTAATATAAAAAACAAGATGGAATGAGATTCTAAGTTTTCTTCGATAAATGATTTTTGTTCGCTCAGACTTAGATTCTTGGGTTGGACGACAACTGGGAGATGGGGATTCTTGGCTTTTAAGTATGTTTCGATATTTTGTGCATATTGGTAACTTGGAAAAAATATCGCGATAGGTTTATAATTTGAATAAGCAAAGAGCGTCGTAATTGTATCGGTGGTTAATTCATAAAAATGCGCTCTACTTTTATAGCGAGTATCCACACGAGTATCTATGGCGATATCGTACGCTGCTTCTCGCCAAGGAGCGAATCCGATCGCAAAAGTCGTTTCTTTTTTTGTCAGGCCAACTAACTCCCTATAATGATCTATAGGTCCGAGAGTGGCCGACATGTGAATACTTGAGGCAAAGGGGCGTAGGCAATTTGCAATCCAAGGGGCTGGGTTTAGGCAACTTATTTTTAAGCTTTGATCTCTGGGGCTCCAAGCCAAGTAGTCTTTTTCTCCTCCCGACAAAAGCTCGGCCGCCTTTGGGATTTGGTAGATAAGGTTTAAATCTTTGGGGTTTATATCAACGGAACTGATGTGGACTTCCTTAAGTTCTCGGCTGAAATCTTCAAATAAATCAAGGGCCGTGTAAGTATCTGTGCCGGAGAGGATTTCTTTACCTTTTAATTTCTTCAGAAAAACAAGTATCTCTTCCCCGATCGAAAATAGGCAATGAGTATTGCTTGTATCCAAAGTAGACTCTAAGACCCGATTCCATTGATAAGCCGATAGTTCTATCGATAGGGCATCCGCGGTTCTTCCCGGAAGGTTGTGCGCTTCATCAATAATGACTAAAGTTTTCTTTGGATCAAAACCATAGCTTTCAAAGAATACATTACGGCTATTAGGGTTAAAAATATAGTTGGAGTCACCCACCCAGATTTCTGCATACTGAAGTGCCCATTTTGTTAAGGCGTAAGGGCAGAGTCCGTGCTGGATTCCCAAATCTTTAACTTGCTCCAAGCTGAAAGTATTTTCTTCAAACAGTTCCTCGGCGCCCAATCCTATATCCCGAATTTTTAAACCAAATTCAGCATCGCAACGGGTATCTTCAAAGCAGTGATGGCTTTTTGATTGTATGCTTAATTCGGAACGATTCCTCATTTGAACATGCCTGAGAACTCCAGTATTATTAAGTTGTTTAAGTGTTTGAAGCTGCCCTGTTGATTTAGAAGTCAGATAAATCATTCGCTCGAAAAAACCTTGCTTCATGTGACTGAGTGCATGGTGCAGAACAATCCCAGTCTTCCCAAAGCCCGTGGGTGCTTGGAGCAGTATATGAGAGCTTTTAAGGGTAGCCCTTTCAAGTGTCTGCAGTAATTCTGACTGGCCGTCTCTCAGCGACTCAAAAGGGGATCCTAAGTTAATTTCATTTAAGCGAACTCTGGCATTTATGCGATCATTGAGGAAGGGCAGTAGAGCTTCAATTTGGTTTGAGAAATAATCTTCGTGGATTAATTCATCAGAGATTAAATCAACGGTCTGGCTGAGTCCCGTATTGATATCAATAAATGTAAGCTCAAAGCTGAGTTCTGTTTTTGAATATTGGGGTAGGCGCTCAGCTAAATGTTTGTAGATCGCAAGTTGGGCAAAATAATGCGGGTATTTGTCTTTTAAGACTGCCGTCTTCTCAGGGAGTGGATGCCGAACAGTTTTGATCTCTCGGATAGTATTTAATAATTTCCCATCACTAACGAATTGATCTATGCGTCCCTGGATATGGAAAGTCCATCTACCTTTGCGTATAGTTTTTTTTAGAGTGAGCTCAAATTCTGAGAGGGGAAATTCTTCAGCTGTTTTTTCTTGGAGTGCGGTGTGCCATTTTCGTCCTAGTTCTGCCCGCCATTCCTGCCCGCCCCTAAAAGATTCTCCAGAATTATTTTGGAAACAGGCTAACTCTCCAACGCTTATTTTCACGCTGCGCTCTACCGCATCAATTTGCATAGTCTGTTTTGTTGGACTCTTGTAAAAGCCGAGGGTTTTTCTTGAGTAAATCAAAAAGTATCATCGATACTCCGATTAAAAAAGCGCCAATATAACCTACGATTTGTGGGTTACTTTGGTTCAGTATCCAATAGCCAATAAATGGGGCAAGGCTTCCCCGAACTCCAGTTAGAGCCATATGGATACTCATGTAAGAGGATACGAGTTCTTGGTTGGTTATTTTAGTCACCCATAAACTCCAAAAGATTTTTCCACCACCGATGGCAATGCCTTGAAGTGCGGAGGCCAGTGCAATCAACAGAATATTATCGCTTATGAAAAATAACAACACACTCATTAGAAAGAATCCATTGAGCAAATTACGGGTAGTCATGAGCTTTAGTTTATCAAATAAATTGGCCCAAATATAAGTACTGGCGATTTTTGCTATAGCAGGAATGGCCACCATTATGATGGCTATAGTTGCGTTATTTGCATCAATTCCAAATTTTGGATTTGCCAAGTATTCATAACGGATTGGCAAACAAATTAAGTTGCCAATACCAAGCAGCATCCAAGCTCCAAGCATTGAGCCAAATAGCCGGTCTTTCCAAATCAAGGAGATGCTCTGCCATGGATTTCCAATATGCGACCTGGAAAAATGAATGCTCGGAATTTTAAAAATCACCCTTGCACAAATTAAGGCGCCCAATGCCATGACCAAAAATATCAGGGGGTAATTATTAATGTTATTATCTAAAATTTTGCCCCCAATATAGCCAAAGGCAATTGCACTAGTTGCCGATAGAATATGAGGTATCTTCATGAAATGACCCCGATTGTGTTCTGGATAACTGGTCGTGAAGATTTGTAGCATCACAGGGCCTTGCTGGACATTTACAATTTGGCTTAAGATTAATAAAGCTGCAAAAATTGTTAAGCTTGTTGCGAAGGAGGCACCTAATAAGCACAGCGCGGTTATTAAGTAAATTAAGCTACAGCACAAAGAAGCTTTGAGCCGATATTGTGCAAATAGGTAGAGGGTTATTGGGGTGAGCAAAAACCCAATTGGGCCAGAAGCGGCAATTAAAGATTTGATTCCCTCACTGGCTTCAAAAACCCTAATCGCCACAATAAAAGCAAAGGTCTGCCAGCCAGATTCTAGTATGCCATAGAAAAATGCCCGAATACTATCCCTTCTATGGGTAGATTTTGCATTCTCTTTATTATTAATCTGAGTGTCGTCGAAGCTCATCGACTAATAACCATTATGCAAATGTCCAAGAAGCCAATTCTTTAAATGCGAAAAACGATCATTTACTCCAGTCAAGCATCCGTTTCAGTGGCATATAGGCGCGTTTAGTTAAATCCGCAGGAAGTTCTATTTCTGGGGTTAAATCTCTCAAGCAATTCCTCAGCTTTTCAATGGTATTCATTTTCATGAAGCGACACTCATTACAGGCGCACGAATCAGTGGGGCCAGCGATGAAAGTCTTTTCAGGGATTTCTCTTTGAAGTCTATGAATCATTCCTGTTTCAGTGATGATAATAAAGCTCTCGCTCTGACTGTCTTTACAGAAGTGCACCATCTTTTCAGTAGAGCAAACTATATCCGCATTATCCCGGACAGTCTGAACACATTCTGGATGAGCGACGACTAGGGCACTTGGGAATTTAGCTTTAAGTCGCTCAATGGCATTTTGTGTGAATAAAACGTGAGCGTAACACGAACCCGGCCATAATTGCATCGGTCGCCCAGTTTGCTCAGATACCCATTTCCCTAGATTCTGATCAGGAACAAAGAGTATTTCTTTTTCTTTAGGAACCCGGTCGACAATTTTCTTCGCATTCCCACTGGTGCAGATGACATCAGAAAGGGCCTTAACTCCGGCTGAACAATTTATATAAGCCACGACATAAACCTCTGGATTAGCCTGCTTGTAAGCTTCAAGTTTTTTTTCAGGGCAGGAGTCAGAAAGGGAGCATCCGGCATCAAGGTCCGGTAGTAAAACTGTTTTATTTGGGTTCACTATCTTAGCAGTTTCCGCCATAAAGTGAACCCCGCAAAATACAATTATATCTGCGTCAGTCGCTTCTGCATTATAAGCTAATCCCAATGAGTCTCCCACAAAATCAGCAATTTCTTGGATCGCTTCTATTTGATAATTATGCGCTAAAATGACCGCATTTCTTTCTTTTTTTAAGGAAAGAATTTCTTTCTGTATATCACTGAGCGATCTTTCCCCCTTTGTCTTCGGCGAGAAAACCATCGGCTCATAATTAAGATCATTAGCGGACATTAAAATGCTTTTGTTGATTCACTGGGAATCAATTATATTAGGTTAAGATAAAGTTTTTACTTCAAGCTTTGGGCAACCGAACAAATATTATCGATCGAAATACCCAGCTCATTCATCACGGTAGAACCGGGAGCAGATAAACCAAATCGGTCGATGCAAACCGCTTTTCCTTCGAGCCCCAGATAGCGACCCCAAGTGTCTGATACACCAGCTTCAATTGCAATTCTTGCGGTACAGCTTTGGGGTAAGATTGAGGTTTTGTAAGCATCGCTCTGTCTTTCAAATCGCTCAAAGCACGCCATGGAAACAACTCTCACACCTGACCCGATCGCTTTAGCGGCATTGATCGCAAGCGGTAATTCTGAGCCCGTAGCGAGAAGAATTAAAGTCAAATCACTCGATTCTTGGTGGACAATGTAGCCACCTTTTTGGACACCTTCTCGGCGCTCTTTTGCGCTGAGGTTTGATTCTACGGCGACTCCTTGCCTTGATAGGATCAGTGCAGTCGGTCCATCTTTCCTTGATAAAGCGGCAATAAATGCACCGGCAACTTCTTCTGCATCACCCGGTCTGATCACATCTAAATTAGGGATCACTCTTAAGCCACTGACAGTTTCAACAGGCTGGTGGGTTGGGCCATCTTCGCCAACGCCCACAGAGTCATGAGTGAATATATAATTAACGGGTAATCCAGAAAGCGCGGCAATTCTGATGGAAGGTCTTAGGTAATCAGCAAATACGGTAAAGGTAGCGCCACTGATTTTAAACAATCCATCGTAGGTGACGCCATTACAGATCGCACCCATGGCATGTTCTCTAATTCCGAACCAAATGTTGCGCCCGTCCCAATTTTTGGGAGAGAAATCTCCACCGCCATTGATGTAATTTTTCGTTGAGCCAAATAAATCAGCGGATCCGGTAATGCAGTTAGGTAAATACTCAGCTAATGCATTATAAACGATGCCACCGGTTGCACGGGTTGCCCCATCAGCCTTGTCAGCCGCAAATTCAGGAATGGCATTTGAGAGTGATTCAAAGTCTAAGGTCGCATCTCTATTTTCTAGGTCTTGGGCTAGCGAGGCATTCTCTTGTTTCCATGCCTGATATAACTGATCCCAGTCGGCTCTTTTTGTCTTAGAAACTTCGGCTTGGTCTTTGAAGAAAGCATGCACTTCATCGGAGACGTAAAAGTCTTCTTCCGGTAATCCAAGTCCAGCTTTTGCTTCAGCGGCAAAGTTTGCTCCGCCTTCACCATGACCCTTAGCGGTGCCTTCTACTTGGGGTATGCCTTTAGCAATTGTAGTGGTGGCTAAGATTATCTTGGGTTGGCCATTATCGTTGGCTTTTGCATCTGCGAGCGCTTGATCAATTGCCGGAATGGAATGACCATCAACTTCGAAGACTTCCCAGCCTTGTGCTGCGAAGAATGCTGGGGCATCTTCACTTTGTGATTGGTCAGCCATCGCATCAAGGGTGACTTTGTTATAATCGTAAATGAGAATTAAATTATCCAGTTTGTTGTGACCTGCAAAAGAAAGGGATTCTCTAGCAACGCCTTCTTGGAAACAGCCATCACCCATCAGAGCGACAACGTGGTAATCAAAAAGGGTGTGCGCTTTTGTGTTATATTTGCTCGCAGCTTTTTTACCAGAAAGGGCGTATCCAACCGCATTACCTACGCCTTGTCCGAGCGGACCTGTGGTGGCTTCTACCCCGGGAGTTTCATCAAATTCTGGGTGACCCGGAGTCTTTGAATTGAGGACTCGGAATTGTTTAATTTGGTCGATTGGCAGATCATAGCCTGATAAATGTAACCAAGAATAGAGAAACATTGAGCCATGTCCGGCTGATAAAATAAAGCGATCGCGGTTCAGCCATTTAGGGGTTGTCGGGTCAAAGTTCAGCCCGCTGGTAAATAGTGAAGCACCAATTTCCGCAGATCCTAAAGGGAGTCCTAGGTGACCTGAGCTGCAAGCAGCGACTGCGTCAATGGCTAATCCTCTTGATTGATTAGCGGCTTGTGATCGTATTGAATCTTCCATAATGTAGATAATGTTTGGTTTTGTCTTCTATAGATAAGTAACCTATTTTTAATGCTTAATTCTTAACTCGACTCAACCATTAAATTATTTAAAACGAAATTATGAGTAATAAAGAATTAGAAGAAGGCTCTGCCTTAAACCTAGATTTTACAAAATTAAAAAAGATCGCTGAATGTGGTTCAGATGTGATTCCTGCCATTGCACAAAATTCAGAAACAGGGGAAGTACTTATTTTAGGATACGTAAATCAATTAGCCCTCGATACGGCTCGGGAAACGGGGATGGCGACTTTTTGGAGTACAAGCAGGAATGAGCTTTGGATTAAGGGAAAGACCAGTGGCGACTTTTTGAAGATCCAATCTATTAAGGTGAACTGTGAACAAAACTCATTATTGTATAGCGTGTTACCGCAAGGTAAGGGTGCCTGCCACACTCAGGGTGCTGATGGAAAGGCTCGTTCTGGTTGTTATTACCGGGCCATAAATGCTTCCGGTGATCTTGAGCCGGTGGATTGATCTGAGTGCTTATAGTTAAGCTTCTACTCTATTCCCGGCTTTCTCGGATGTTTACCAATTTCCGTAAATCAGATCAGTGATTTGGGAAGCCAGGTCGTTTGTGATCCTGGGTATGCTTCGGTATTCTGCCTCCTTTATATCCGACAAAACACTGTCCCCGGTTTTTGTATAGAAAATAGGTTCAGTACTTTGCAAACGATGCGCTTCTATGAGAAAAGTATCTTTATTATTATCATAAAAGGATACAAGGACGCTCAAGGTATAATCCATCGCATTGATTCGGCCTGGATCATCGCTTGCACGACTCAAGGGGGAACGCTTATAGTCAACCATTTCTACAAACAACTGGCAGTCAGCGAGTGATGGGTCATTGACTAAGCGGACATTTCCCTTTTCTAGGAATCGTTGTCTTAGTTGGCTATTGAATAATATCTGAGCATTTGGAGCGAAGCTTTGGTTACTGATATTATTAATGTATAAATTCTTATAGGGGAATGCGCCCAACTCTACCATCCTGTAGTGCGAACAGCTGCTCATTAGGCAAAAAGCCGATAGGAGCAAAGAAGGAAATATGCCTGTGCGTAAGTGCATTGATCTTAACGAATAAAGAGGATTTTTTTAATTAAATTACGACCAGTAGTCGGTTTCACTCCACGTTCAATTGCATCAAGCCGGCTTCGTGCTTCCAAAGCTGCCTGAGAATCAGGAGCCAAAGTTATCGCTTCATTGTAAAAAATCAAAGCAGCTACATTGTCGCGCCGGTTGAAGTAGTAATAATCAGCCATATAGAGACGGTTGGTAGCAAGAGTATTGAGCATACGTTCGTAAAGAGCTTTAATTGAGCCAATGTCAGAACTTGTAGAGAATAGGGCAATGTAATCTTCGCAGTAGCGAATTGCTTCTCTGGTAGATTCTAGATCATATTCCGGCCCTTTGATGAAATCTGCATAAATATGTGCGATTTTGAAATAAGCATCCGAGGTCAAAGCACTATCAGAATAGCCATTAATAATCTGCTTTAAGGCAACGATTGCGACTTCATTTTGACCATTGGTCTCAGCGATATCAGCGACATTCAATAAAGCTTGGGGTGCTCTTGCGTCATAAGGATAAAAATTAACGAAGGATAAAAAGAGCGGAATCGCTTTATCGTTCAATGGATCAGATTTAAAAATGCCCAATGTTTTTCGTGGCACAAACTTCATAAGTGAGTCCGCGCATTGGTATTGCAACTCTATGGCCGCTTCTAGGCTTGAGCTTGAGGGGTGGTTCATCGTCAAGGCAGTTAAAGCGGAAAAAGCATCCACCCATTTATTTTTTTTAAATAAATATTCGCCTCTCTTAAGCGCAATCGCTTCAGCGGCTTCAGTTTTGTGGTATTTCTTAAGTATTTTTTTATAAATTTTTTGTTCTCTTCGAACCTTTCCTTTACTGGCATAACGCTCAGCGTTGGTGAGTAATTTATTGGCTTTAACTTCTTGCACTTCAAGGGTCGTGATTATTTTATTCTGTTGATCTTTATTGCCGTCCGAAGACAGCCATCCAAATGGATTGAATCCTGCTTCAAGAGAAACCGGAGCGATCAGTGCTACAATTAAGAGTGTTTTAAAAAGGTGGAATTGAATCGACTTCATAAATTTTTATTTTTACCAGCGGATAATTTGAGAGCCCCAGGTCAGTCCTGCGCCAAAGGCTACTAAAAGCACAAGGTCTCCTTTTTTTAAACGGCCTGCTTGAACTGCTTCATCTAAGGCAATGCCAATGGAGGCTCCGGAGGTATTTCCGTATAGTTCTAGATTATTGTGGAATTTTTCTAATGGAATTTCTAGGCGTTTTGCCAAGCTTTCTATGATTCTCATATTCGCTTGGTGTGGTATTACTAAATCAATATCATCACTGGTTAGATTGCAAGAATTCAGTGATTTTACGCAGGACTGCCCCATGACACGGACCGCTTTTTTGAAAATCTCTTTGCCATTCATTTTTAAGTAATGCTGTCGGTTAGCAATCGTGCTTTCGTTAGCCGGAATTGCGGACCCACCGGCGGGTTGGAAGAGTAAATCGGGCGTCTCACCGTCGGCACCTGTGTCGGTGTGTAGGATTCCCCTACCTGAACTATCCGAACTATTTGAACTATCCGAACATTGAACAACGGCAGCACTTGCTCCGTCGCCAAAGAGTACACAAGTGGTTCGGTCTTCAAAGTCTAGGATACCGCTCATTTTTTCTGCACCCACAATCAATACTGTTTTGTACTGATTAGATAAAATCATATTATTGGCGATATTCAGTGCGTAGATGAATCCAGAGCAGGCCGCCTGTACATCGAATGCAGTGACGCAAGGTAATCCCATTTTATGTTGTAAGAGGCAGGCAGTTGAGGGGAAAGACATGTCCGGTGTCATTGTAGCAACAATGATCAGATCAATGGTGTCCTTTTCTACACCCGCATTTTTAACGGCTTTTTCCGCTGCTTTTAAAGCCATGTCGCTAGTTGCTTCACCTTCGGCCGCAAACCTACGTTCTTGAATACCTGTTCGGGTTCTTATCCATTCATCGGAAGTATCAACGATCTTCGACATGTCGTCGTTGGTCACCACGTTTTCAGGCGTGTATGATCCGG
>CAJWRZ010000030.1 GCA_913045955.1 uncultured Puniceicoccaceae bacterium | reverse complement strand
CCTCTTCTGGCAACTTCCGCGGCGGCTCTCTGAGGAGTGGTCACAATCAGGGCGCCATCTAAAGGAATCGTTTGAGTTAAAGAAAGTTGGGCATCGCCAGTGCCGGGGGGTAAGTCCACCACTAAAATTTCTAAAGCACCCCAATTTACATTCTCTGCAAACTGCTTGATGGTTTTCATGATCATTGGACCGCGCCATACTACCGGAGTATCTTCATCCACTAATAGACCCATAGAAATAACACTTATATCATAGTTTTTTACCGGTAAGATTAAGTTGTTCTCAACTTCTGGCTGACCGTTAGCGCCCAACATCAATGGAATAGAAGGCCCATAAATGTCGCAGTCCATGATGCCGACTTTGCTCGGCTTATTTCTTCGTTTTAAAGCTTCTTGCAATGCACAAGCTAAATTCACAGATACCGTTGATTTTCCAACGCCGCCTTTTCCTGAGGCTACGGCTATTACAAAGCGAACTTTTTGCATCGCTTCAATTGAATCCGGAGTATTCGCATTTGAATCATTTGTTCCCGCTTTATTCTCGGGCTGTGTAATCTCCATCTTCACTTTGACCTCGTTCACTCCAGGAATCGTGCCCACTTTTTCTTTGAGCGATTGAGCGATTTTCTCAGGAATGGTATCGTCGCTGGTCGTAATATCAATCGAGATGAATACTTGGTCTTTCTCAAAAGACACATCTTTCACTAAGCCAAAAGACAATATATCTCGAGAAAACCCTGGATATTTTACTTCTTGAATTTTTTTTCTAATAGTTTCGCTATCCATAATATTAAAAGCTGTGAGTGTTTAAGGTATTATCAATAAGAAAGTAAACTTTATCTGTAATATCTTGCTATTGATACTTCCAAAATCAAAAATTTAGGTCTATTTTTTCGATTATGTTTAGGCTTTTATTGTATTCTTCTTACTTTATTTCCAATCTTCTCGTCGCATCTGTGATCGAGTTGCCCGACCTTGTACGGACAAGCGCTCAAACAATCAGCGTGACCTTCGAATCGGACAATGATGAATTTAAAAAACTAGGGCGCAGAGCTTTTGCAATGCACGGAGCCTATCGCCACGTTAGTTCAGGTGCGGACTATACCTTGGTTCTAAACAAGACAGATTCCACCGATGTTTATTTGGAAATCTCAAGAAATTCAGAGATTCTTTATCAAGCAAATATCCATGGAGTTACCCCATATGAATCTTTCCTTAAAGCTTTAGATCGCTCGGTAGAATTAACGGGGCGTCCATTAGGTTTGAAGGCTTTGTTTGCAGGCCAATTTGCTTTTGTCGGAAAGCGGACCGGCTATACAGAACTCTATCAAAGTGATTTTTTCTTTAAAGAAATAGAGCAACTGACCTTTGATGCATCGCTAGTAACTCGGCCCCGCTGGTCTCCCGGTCGCGGTAATCTGCTATTTACAAGCTACTTTAAGTCAGGGTTCCCAGACCTCTTCAAGTTGGACCTAAAGAGCAAGAAATGTTCAGCCATAGCCTCTTTCAAAGGCACCAATACCGGCGGGATTTATTCTCCGAACGGCCAGTCAATTGCCATGACACTTTCAGTAGATGGGAATTCAGATTTATATGTAATCGATCTATATTCCCGAGTCCTAAAACGGCTGGCGAAGACCCCATCAATAGAATCTAATCCGAGCTGGTCGCCCGAAGGGGATCAGCTCGTCTTTGCCTCCGATAGGCTTGGAAACCCTCAGTTATATTGTATCGGAGCATCGGGGGGTAAAATTAAACGGATTAGGACGGATATCAGCAAGTACTGTACGGAACCTGAATGGAATCCAGTGGATCGTGACTTAATTGTTTTCACCGCATCGATTGGTGGCACATTCCAAGTCATCCAGTATTCTTTTCAGGAAGATAAGTCCACGGTATTGAGCAATGCGTCAGGCGGTGCCCTTGAACCCTCGTGGATGCCCGATGGCCGTCATATCCTTTATACGGAGCGCTACAAGAAAGGTCTAACCCGATTAATGTTGATGGATTCCATCACAAAAAAAGTATCCCCGTTGCATTCAGCAAAATTAGGTACGGTTTCTGGTGGAGCCTACAATCTCTAGCCGAGCTTTAGACCAATTGCCTTAAGCGTATCGGGATGCTTGCGAATGGCAGTTTTGAATTCATCGACAGAAAAATCAGCAATGACACACTTATCCAAAACAAACGTCGGCGTGAGACTTTGTCCGCTCACTTGCTTCATAGCGTTCATGTCGGAGTCACTTTGGCGAACATCTTTAATCTCGAGGACAATATTTTCTTTCCTGAAATATTCCATGGCATCAAGGCACCAAGGGCATCCCGCTTTTATGTATAATATCGGTTTCTTCATAATTATTTTTGTATGTTTTAAGGTTTAAAACGTATTAGTTTTTATTCTACTTTGTCAAATCCGTGAAAAATATACTTAAAGACCTATCCATCAAAGTAAAAGGAGCTCGGGAGCATAATCTTAAAAATATAACCGTAAGTATTCCCCGTAATCAGCTTGTTGTGATCACCGGAGTCAGTGGATCGGGGAAATCTTCGCTTGCCTTTGATACCATCTACGCAGAGGGGTACCGTAAGTATATTGATAGTTTATCAACCAAGGCTCGCTCAGTTCTGGATCAAATACCTCGGCCTGATGTCGACTTTATCGAAGGCCTATCGCCGGTTATTGCTTTAGAGCAACGCACCGGAGTGGGTACTAATCCTCGAAGCACAGTGGCAACGGTCACTGAAATCGCGGACTATGCTAGAGTCTTGTGGGCGGCTTGTGGAACTGCTTATTGTCCGATTGACGGGGGATCGATTATACGACGTTCACTCGATGATTGTATCCAAAAATTATTTAAAGAAAAAGAGGGGAGTCGCATGATGTTATTGGCGCCTTGGATGAAGGCTAAGCCCTCTATTTTAAGAGAAGAGCTGCCTAGGCTTCAGCAAAAAGGTTTCCAGCGAGTCCGTTTAAACGGTGTGATTCACCGTTTGGATGATAGAGACATTATCGACTCTAAATCAAAATTAATCCAAGTGGATATTGTCGTCGATCGTATCTTGCTCCGAAAAGATCAAAGAAGTCGGATTGCTGATTCTCTGGAATTAGCCTTAAGCGAAGGCGCTCAGCAAGCAATTGCCCTGATTGAGGAAGTGAAGGATTCGGATAGCTGGAAAGAACTGAAGCTGAGTATGCAGCTTTCTTGTGAGAATTGTGGCCAAATTTATGGGGAGAAATCAGCTAAGATGTTTTCTTGGAATCATCCTGAGGGTGCGTGTGAGCTCTGCGGCGGTATTGGAGATACGCTACAGTTTAGGGCTGAGTTATGTGTGCCTGATGGGACGAAGTCTGTGAAAAACGGAGCGGTTAAGCCATGGCGCCTAGGTTCGAAGCAAATGATCATTAAAAGGAATGCGATTATGAAGCAGCTCGCGGAACAATTACCTTTTGACCCTGATTCTCCTTGGGATGATTTAGAGCCAGCAATTCAAGAACAAATCATGCTAGGTACTGGTGAGCGTATATTTGAATTTAAATTAAAAGGCGGTAATCGTAAGCCGGAACCCATGGTTTTTGAGGGCGTTTTAGCGGATTTGGAACTCAGCCGTAAAAACACAAGTAGTGAAGGTTTAAAAGCTCGGCTGATGGCTTATCAAACTTCTCAAACCTGTAAAAACTGTAAGGGTGAGCGCCTAAATGATGTCAGTCGAAGTGTGGTGCTTGAGGGGATATCTCTAACCGATTTTCTTAAGATGCCTTTATCAACCTCTAAAGTATTCCTGGGCCGATTAGAAAAAAATACTCAGTTCAGCTCGATGAGTGATGCCATTAACGGTTTAAAATCAAGGGTGGGTTTTCTGGATGAAGTTGGCTTAGGTTACTTGAATCTGAACCGAAGTTTTTCTACTTTAAGTGGAGGTGAGTCTCAGCGAGTTCGTCTAGCAACCCAATTAGGCATGTCTTTAGTCGGGGTTGTCTATATCCTAGATGAACCAAGTATTGGCTTGCATGCCCTTGATAACCGAAGGCTGATTAATACGCTCAAAGAATTAAGGGACCGAGGGAATTCTGTGATCGTGGTCGAGCATGATTCAGAAATGATGTTAGCAGCTGACCATTTGATTGAGATAGGACCCGAAGCCGGACTCGCAGGTGGTAATATCATCTATGAAGGGATTCCTGCTAAAGCGAATCAATCTAAGACAAGTCGCTCAGGTCCTTATCTATCGGGTGATATGGCTGTTGAGAAAGATGCGAGTCCTTTATATGCAGAACATGCGGAAAGTTTGATTACGATTAAAGGAGCGAGCGAAAATAATTTAAAATCTTTAGACGTATCTTTTCCCGTTGGCTTGCTCAGTGTCGTATGCGGAAAATCGGGATCTGGAAAAAGTACTTTGGTGAATGGAATTTTAGCTAAGTATGCTGCCTTCAAATTAAACCGTTCAAAATCGATTCCAGGGCGCCATAAGCGAATTGACGGTCTCGAAGAATTTCATTCGGTAATTCAGGTTAACCAAGATCCTATTGGCAGAAGTCCTAGGTCGAACCCTGCGACCTATATAAAGTTATTTGACTTGCTGAGGGATCTCTTCGCTCGTTGTTCGCTCGCTAAAGTTAGAGGTTACAAGGCCAGCCGATTTAGTTTTAATATTAAAGGGGGTCGTTGTGAGCGGTGTAAAGGTGATGGGGTGATTCAGCTTGATATGCAATTCCTTGCTAATGTCTATTCGGACTGTCCGAGCTGTTCAGGTCGGCGTTATAATCGTGAGACCCTAGATATTTTATTCAAAGGTTACTCGATATCAGATGTTTTGAAGATGAGTGTCGACGAGGCTTTGGAAGTTTTTATCAAACAGCCTAAGATAGCTCAGAAATTAAAAACCTTGTCGGATGTTGGGCTTGGTTACCTAAAGCTTGGTCAGCCTGCAACCACACTTTCTGGAGGAGAGGCACAAAGGATAAAGTTGTCGTTAGAACTGAGTAAAAAACAACAAGGCCACACTTTATATATATTAGATGAGCCAACTACGGGGCTTCATTGGGCGGATATTCAAAAATTAATGGATCTACTTTTCAGGCTTCGTGATGCGGGCAACACCATTATAATTATCGAGCATGATAGGGATGTTATTCGCCTAGCGGATTGGATTGTTGAGCTTGGTCCCGAAGGGGGATCTAAGGGAGGCGAATTGTTATTCCAAGGAAATGTTCGGGATTTCTTGTTGGGTGAGGGCACTCCAACTCAGTCGATTTTCAGCTAACTTGTTCTTTTGTGAAAATATCGAACGGCTTGTAGCTCATTTTTTGTTCAATTATCACTCGGTTCTCTTTTTTGATTGAGGTGCATGAAGAATGCGTAAAAATAGTTACAGTAAGTATCATCATTTTAAGCATCATTATGAGTGTAGGATGCTTTAATGCTTAAAATTTCTTTTAAATGGCTAATTTATTATCAATAAAAGACCTTAAGGTTCATTTCTCCCTCAAGTCTGGATTTCTTTCTAAGAAGCGTGAGACCATAAAGGCGGTTGATGGGATAAGCTTTGCTATTCCTAAAGGAACCACAGTTGGGCTAGTCGGCGAAAGTGGTAGTGGTAAATCAACCACTGGAAGGGCCATCGCTAGGCTGACGCCAATCACCTCAGGTGAGGTTTGGTATGAAGATACGCTTCTTTCAAATTTAAAGAGCTCACAGATGTTTCCGTTTAGGAAAAAGATACAAATGATTTTCCAGGATCCCTTCGGTTCCTTAAATCCGCGTATGACTATTTCTAGTAGCATTGAGGAACCTATCACGGTCCACCATAAATCAATGACGGTGAGCCAACGTAAAGAAAAGGTGGCTTACTTGCTGGATAAGGTAGGACTCTGCGCCGATATGATGCACCGTTTCCCTCATGAGTTCAGCGGTGGTCAGCGGCAAAGAATTGGGATTGCTCGGGCCTTATCAGCGGATCCAGAATTCATTATTTGTGACGAGCCAGTCAGTGCCTTAGATGTCTCCGTTCAGGCTCAAATTGTGAATTTACTTAAGGACTTACAAAGTGAATTAGGCTTAACTTATTTGTTTATAGCCCATGACCTAGCAGTGGTAGAGCACATGAGTGATACGCTTTTAGTCATGACCGAGGGTACGATTGTTGAGCAGGGCGATGCGAAGGTTATCTGTAGCAACCCAGAGCATAGCTATACTAAAAAGCTTATAGATGCGGTCCCGGTTCTCTAATGCTTTGAAGCATTTAAAAATTCTTTTATGAAGACAGGATTGTATTGTCATATCCCATTTTGCGGGAGCACCTGTGATTTTTGTGCCTTTTATCAAGAGAAGCCAGCGAAAGAAGATCTTGAGCTTTATCTGAAGGGGATGGATTCTGAGTTCGGTCTTTTGCCCAAGGATCTGAAGATTGAGACCCTCTTTTGGGGTGGTGGAACCCCAAGTTTATTGTCAGCAAAAGATTTGAGCCGATTGGGTCAATCAATGCTTAAGAATATCAACCATGATTTTACTGAATGGTCTGTTGAAATGGCTCCTTCCACTGTGAAAAAAGATAAACTTGAGGTTTTAAAAGATCTTGGGGTGACCCGCTTTTCTTTAGGTGTGCAGAGTTTTGATGGAGATTTGTTGGAAAAATTAGGACGGCTTCACAACCCTACACAAATCTATCGAGCTTGGGAATTGATCCAATCCTCAGGAATTGAGCAAACGAACCTTGATTTGATGTTTGCTTTGCCCCACCAAACCATTGAGCAATGGGAATCAGACTTGACCGAAGCTAATCGTCTGGGTAGCAGCCATATTTCAACTTATTGCTTAACCTTTGAAGAAGATACCGCCTTGTACGCTAAGCTTTCTAGGGGGGAGCTGAAGATAGATGAAGAGAAGGAACGGCTTTTTTATGAAAGAGGCTGGGATTTGTTAGAATCATTTGGTTTTAAGCAGTATGAGATTTCTAACTTTTCTCGCTCAGAAAAGGCTCGATGTATGCATAATGTGAATACTTGGAGAATGAATGAATGGATCGGTTGTGGTCCCTCAGCTGCCTCACAGTTCAATCACCAACGCTATAAGCAGACCAGCTCGATCCAGGTTTGGGCTGATGGATTAAAGGGGAATAAAAGTACTTTTGATGAAGTCAGCGAAGTCACTGAATCAGTCCGTTTTATCGACCGTTTGATTTTTGGTTTAAGGATGAATGAAGGAGTTTCTCTAAGTGAATTAAGAGAGCGATTCTCAATTCCTATTTTCGAAGAAAAACTCAGTCAGTATTTTGATCAATTGATCGCGGAAGGCTATTTGAATAAAACTAAGGATCGACTGATTTTAACGCGTGAAGGGCAACTCAAATGTGATGCAATTGGATCTAGGCTCTTATCGCTAGAATCATAGAGCCATAGGATTATAGAGTTTTTCAATCAAAACGCCTTCTCAAATGCGTTGCCAGAATCCCTTGCTGTTCTCGATATTTTGCGACCGTTCGGCGAGCAATTTTTATCCCTTCTTCCTTTAAAAGATTTACAATGGCTTGGTCGCTGATGGGCTTTTTAGAGTCTTCCTTTTGGATAATCTTTTCGATCTTTTCCTTGATTGATCGGTTCGCAATATTTTCCCCTGTGTCTGATTTGTACCCTGTATTAAAGAAGTGCTTCAGCGGGAATACGCCATGATGCGTTTTAACGAATTTATTGGCAATCGCTCGGCTGATCGTTGTCTCGTGGACGCCAACAACTTCGGCAATTGCTTGCATAGTTAAAGGGCTCAGCTTCGGGTTTTTCTTAACGAAGAAGTCAGGCTGAAAATGAATGATCTTTTCTGAGATATTCTTTAAAGTATTTTGTCGTTGCTCAATTGAGTTTATCAAGAATTTGCCTGAACGCATATTTTCAATAAGATACTCTTTTTCCTTTTTACTTAAACTACCTTGAGCTAAAAGATCTTTATATTTTTGGCTGATTCTTAATTTTGGAATATACTCATTGTTCAGTTCAATCTTCCATTTGTCTTCATCTAGGTAAATATTTATGTCGGGTTCAATTACGGTGTTGCTATCCGGACTGAAACGTTTGCCAGGCGATGGGTCATAGAGCGCAATTTCCTCAAGTGCTAATTGAACGGCTTCGTCCGAGGTTTTTAAGTGCTTAGCAATTTCTTGGATCCTTCTTCTAAGCAGGAGCGGGTAGGCTTTATCGATGATTGAATAGGCCAGCGTGTCTTCTTTTCCTTTCTTTGAGAGTTGGATGAGTAAACATTCTTGTAAATCTTTCGCCCCAATCCCAACTGGATCAAAAGCCTTTAAAATCTCTAAAGCTTCAGGAAATAAATGAAATGGAAGATTGAATTGAAGTGCCAGGTTAGAGGTGGACTCTTTCAGGTAGCCATTTTCGTCTAAGCTTCCAATTATCAGGATTAATATTTCCTTCAGTGAGTCATCGCAGTCCGTGAGAGAAACTTGATCAATCAAATGTTGCTGTAGTGATTCGTTTTGAGTTAAAGAGTTTAAGAAATGATCACGCCTTTCTTGGGTAGCCTGATCGCTTCCAGAAATTGACCGTTCGCTTGCCTCATAATTCGAATAATCATCGGACATTTTTTCTAGTACACTAAAATCATCTGAATCGAACTCTAATTCTTGTTCTCTTGAGTCAGTATCATCTTGGATCAATTCAGATTCTGCTTCAACGCTCACCGAATCAATAGGGAGTTCCTCGAGCAGCGGATTTCTTTGTAATTCAGTAAGAATGGTCGTTCTCAAATCAAAAGATGCCGCTTGCAAAATCTTTAGTGAATTTTGCAATTGCGGAGCAATCGTTAAAGATTGGGTCTGCTTTTGGCTTTGATGTATAAAGGGACCGGACATTTAAGCATCAATTTGTATATTTTTTTCCCATATTCAATGATTTTAATGAAGATAAGCACAATTGACGAGATTTGACAAACAAAGCACATTCTCCTTAAGTTAACCTATGATTAATATATCGGATTCAGCACTTAAGCAGATTGCTAAGCTTAAAAGTGAAAATGGACATGAGGATAAACACCTCAGATTATTTGTAGATTCTGGCGGTTGCTCAGGATTTGAATACGGGATGTCTTTTGACGAAGAAAAGCCCGAAGATTTTAAAATAGGCCAGGAAGGGATTTTTGTCTTGGTCGATCCGACAAGCCACGGTTATTTAGACGGGTGTTCAATCAATTTTGACGATGGGCTCACGGGCAAAGGATTTGAAATTAATAATCCAAACGCCTCTAATACTTGTGGGTGCGGACGCTCTTTTAATTAATAATATTATTATGGATCATATAAGAAAAGAATCAGACTCAATGGGGGAAATGTCCGTTCCAAAATCAGTCTTATACGGAGCTTCAACTCAGCGAGCTGTTTTGAACTTTCCTATTTCAGGTCAAACTTTGGATCCAGAATTGATTCGCGCTTTCGGCTTAATTAAGTGGGCGGCTGCTGAAGCAAATGGTTCCTTAGGAGTTATTTCCAAGGAAAAGGAAGCACTGATTAAAGTAGCAGCAGAAGAAATTTATCTAGGAAAACATTACGAGCATTTTCCTGTGGATGTTTACCAAACCGGTTCAGGTACCTCTACAAACATGAATGTGAACGAAGTGATCGCTAATCGTTGTGCGCAGATTGCAGGCTTAGAATTAGACTCAGCGAAAGACTTAAAGCCAGTACACCCCAATGATGATGTTAACCAAT
The DNA here is from genome assembly GCA_913045955.1 of uncultured Puniceicoccaceae bacterium. Classification (GTDB taxonomy): domain Bacteria; phylum Verrucomicrobiota; class Verrucomicrobiia; order Opitutales; family Coraliomargaritaceae. The sequence continues at coordinate 4,321 of CAJWRZ010000030.1, read as the reverse complement.
CCCAATCATCGAATGATACCTTTCCAACGGCTATGCATGTTGCGGTAGTCACTCAGATTAAAAATGAACTATTACCTGAGTTACGCTTATTGCAAAAAGCACTTCATGATAAAGCATCTGAGTTCTCAGGTGTCTTGAAGATTGGTCGCACGCATCTTATGGACGCTACACCGATCACCTTGGGTCAAGAATTCGGGGGCTTTGCGCGCCAAATTGAATTAGCGGTTCAGCGTATGGAGAATGCCTTAGAGCATTTGCTCGAACTTTCTCTAGGGGGAACTGCGGTGGGCACCGGAATTAATTGCCATGAAGAATTCCCAGGACTGGCTATTAATTTTATCTCTGATAAGACTGGAATCCAATTTAGAGAAGCCAGTAATCATTTTGAATCCCAGTCATCTAAAGACGCACTAGTTGAGTGTCACGGTCAGTTAAATACCATCAATACATCCTTATTTAAGATTGCTAATGACATCAGGTTGCTTGGCTCAGGTCCGCGTTGTAACTTAGGCGAAATCAAATTGCCGCCTACGCAGCCTGGTTCTTCAATCATGCCGGGTAAAGTTAACCCAGTGATGTCTGAAGCGCTCACGATGATCGCGGCTCGCGTATTTGGTAACCAAACCACCGTAACTTGGGCCGGGGCGAATGGTCATCTACAGTTAAATGCTTTTATGCCCGTGATGATTCAATGCATTATGGAATCGATCAACCTCACAACTAAGGGATGCCGAGCTTTTAGGGAAAAATCAGTCGAAGGTATTACTGCAAATTCAGAGCGTTGTAATTCATTTATTGATCAATCATTGGCAATGGCGACTTCTTTGGCACCAGTTTTAGGCTATGATTTGGCGACTCAGATTGCCAAGGAAAGTTTGGAGATAAATAAAACAGTTTTCCAAGTATGTATTTCTAGATTAGCAGAGATTCAAGCAATCGACGCAAATATGGATGAAGCTAAGCTTAAGCATATTTTAGATCCGATCGGTATGATCGGTTCAAGTGCTAGTTCAAAATCTGAATAGTACTTTTCTGATTTATAGCGGCTTTATTGATTTCGTTTCAGTAGAAAAACACCAGCGCCATCGTGTTGATCAATCCAGGGGTAATAAGTTTTACCACTTTGCAATGTGAATTTTCCACCCGCTTCGCTCTCTAAGAATCTGTGGACGAGCTGTTCGTTTTCTTCGGGATCAATACTGCAGGTACTGTAAACAATACGTCCCTGCGGTTTAACTCTTTTGGATGCTTCAACTAAAAGCGGTAATTGGAGCTCCGTGCAGGATTTAAGGTCACTAGCTTTCAGGCGCCAGCGTACATCTGGGCGCCTCTGAATCACTCCGGTATTTGAGCAGGGTGCATCCAATAAAACTCCATCGTAAAGGGGCGGCAGATTTTTGTCATGGAAGTTTGAGTCTTCTAAAGCGAGTACATCGGATTCTAAAATTTCCAAAGTCAGTGCATCGCCTTTGAAAGGTGCTAGGTTTTCTCTTAAGCGTTCAATTCTATGACTGGGTAAATCAACGGCTACAAGGAGACCTTCGGAGTGCATTCTTTGAAGACAATCGAAGGTTTTACCGCCGGGTGCGGCACATAAATCAAGGATATGCTCTCCGGGTTTTGGATCAAGTGCTTCCACCGAATGCAGTGTAGAGATGTCTTTTATGTAGGCTTTACCATCCTTTAAGAGTGCTTGAATCTCCGGTTTGTAAAGATTGTTGTCGGCTAAGCTGTAAGCGTTTGGATGAATTTCAATAAGTGTGTCTTTTAGATCTTGGGGTAGGTGCCTTGAGTAGAGGTAGATTGTGGGAAATCTCTGATTCCATTCATATAAAGCTTTGGTGGCTTCTAAGCCATAGAGCTTTATCCAATGATCGTTCATCCATTGCGGATGACTGAAATATATCGAAAGAGAATCTTCAGGCGATTGTTGGTTGAAGGCTTCGGGCAACTTTCTTAAAACCGCATTGATGAATTTGACCTCTTGGGGGCTTAAGAGTTTCTTGGACTGCTCAACTGCGTAATGAATGATTTTTTCATTCTTATGATTTGACGATTGTAAAATCTCATATCCTGTTATTAATAAAATACTCAGCAGTAGTTTTTTCGGTTTGTTTTTTGTGAATTTACTAAGAGCTTCTGAAATTCTTAACTTATTTCTTAGAACTCCGTAAAATAAATATTTACATCTAGACCTTTTATCACTCTCTATAGAACTCGGTAGTGCTTCAAATATCAAATCTGCCTTACAATTCTCTGTAAGATATTTTTTCGTCAATAAGGTTGCCAAGACCCAAGCGCTCTCGTTTTTATTATCAACTATCAATTTAACACTTTTCATTTAAGAAATTATCTCCAAGGTAGGTTTTTACGCAGTTTACACATTTGCATTACACTATGAACAAAGATGCTATAGATTCATTATTAGAAAAAAATCCTAAATTAGTCCCATTGCGATCAAAATTTGAAGCAATGACTCCAGGCAGCTATTGTCTGCACCGCAGTTGGGGTTTTGGCAAGATCGTAGATTATCGCGAAGCTGAAGATCGTTTAATTATAGATTTTGAAGAAGGTAAAGATGGTCACGCGATGGCACCTGCCTTTTGTGCGGACAAGCTTGAGGTGCTTTCTGACAAGGATGTCCTCGTTCGTCAGCGCATAGAGCCGGATCTCATGGCCGAGATGATTAAAAAGAAGCCATCAGATCTAGTGGTACTTATATTAGAGAATGCCGAAGAGCATTCAATGATGGCCTCTGAGATAGAGCGCCTTTTAGCCCGTTTAATGGGTCCGGTTAAGTATAAGAAGTGGTGGACTGCTACAAAAAAGCTTCTAGCAAAAGATCCAAGAATCGGTGTTCCTTTAAAGAAAACAGACTATTTCTTCTTAAGAGATGAACCGGTCAACCCTGAAGAAGAGGTATTAGAGCAGTTTCATGCTACTAAGAATTCTAAGGAAAAAATTAATTTAGGAGAAAAGCTCTACAAGCTTTCAGGTAATATTTCTGTTATTCGCGAAGAATTGCCAGAGATCCTTTCGGACCTAACCAATGCGATTGCAAACGCAAAGTCTTCACTGAATCAAGCAGATCGCTTGCACGGTGTTTGGGTTAGAAATAACTTAGCCCGCGAATTACATGAAGATGTAGAGCAGCTAGCCCCATCTTCTAAGTCTATTTTAGAAGCAACCGTTGATTTCTCTGAGTTGGCATCCGATCTTCCAGTCATTTACTACCGTAGATACTTGGATTTAATTAAAAGAGTTTTCTCTGACAAATATAAGAGCATGGTTGAAGACTTGTTGAAGAATTCCAGTGGAAAATTCACCACGGAGTGCATCAATTTCATGCTTGAGGAAGAAATGGGTGAACGGATCAATTATTGCTTAAGTCGTTGGCTTTCTGAGCAAACGATCAAAGGACCTTTATTATTCTGGGTTGTTAAAAACCGTCAGTCTAAGAAATACGAAGAGATCATCGCCCCGCTAGTATCCCCGCATCTCTTGTCTGCAATGTTCTACGCAATTGATTATGAGGCACTGAGAAATGCAAGTGCTCGACGAATTCCTCTAGCCGATTTACTCAGTGATGATAAGGAGTTGATTCCAGATCTTCTCGCTCAAGCCAATGAAGAAACAGCCACTGACTTGGCGCAGACTTTATTGCTCAACCAAGGATTCGAAGACTTAACCAAGAAATCTTTACTCGCTCGATTCATTAAAAAGCATTCAAGTATTCAGAATTTACTTTCAACTGATACTTCTAGTTCTAATCAAGTGGAAGCCCTAGTAGTTTCTCAGAAGAGCTTTGATCTAGCTAAAGTTGAGTATGAAGAATTAATTGGAGTCAAGATACCCGAGAATAAAGAAGCGATTGCGACAGCTCGTGATCATGGTGACTTAAAAGAAAATTCTGAGTACAAGATGGCGCGCCAAGACCAAGATATTTTACTATCACGTAAGAATGAGTTGGAAGTTGATTTATCAAGAGCTCGGGTCACTAACTTCGAAGATGCAACGCTTGAAAATGTGGGCATTGGAAGTGTTGTAACCTTAAACGAACGCTCTACCGGAGAGACCAAACGTTATTCTATCTTGGGTGCTTGGGATAGTGATCCTGATAATTTTGTACTTTCTTACAAAACGCCTTTGGCACAAAATCTTATTGGCAGGAAAGAAAAAGATGAAGTTCAAACCAACATTGGCGGGAATGAAGAAGTTTGGACAATCCTTAAGTTGGAGCGTTACGCAGACCAAAGGTAATCTTTAAGCCACTTTCTTTAATCAAGCCTAACATCTAAGTTAGGTTTTTTTCTTTCTTTTT
>CAJWRZ010000029.1 GCA_913045955.1 uncultured Puniceicoccaceae bacterium | reverse complement strand
CCTTATTTGGATATTATTCGTGAGGTTCGTGAATCCACGGATCTACCGATTGCCGCATATCAAGTATCCGGCGAATATTCTCAAATTATGGCCGCGGCAGAAAAGGGCTGGCTTAATCTAGAAGCTTGCCGGAATGAATCTTTGATTGCGATCCGCCGTGCGGGTGCAGATATAATCATCAGCTATTTTTCAAAGAGTTACGCTGAGTCCTTAACTTAATCGCTGGGTTATTTTGATTTCAGATTCTTGCTTTTCCTTTGGGCGAGCTCGCGCATGTCAATAGCTGGATCATCATCTTCAAAGATCTCTTCGCCGATTAAGTGCTCAATGACATCTTCCATTGAGATGACACCCACTGTCCTATTTTGATCATCTTGAACTATGGCGAGCTGTTGCCGATGCTTGAGAAATAGGGCTAAGGCATCTGCAGCCACTGCATCTTCTTGAATAAATATGGGCTTCTGGGCTAAAGCTCTAATTTTGAGTTCGTCTTGGTCTTTAGCTTTAGCGCTCAGTAAATCGCGTCTTCGAACAATTCCTATAATCGTGTTTAAATCTTTATAGTAAAGGGGTACTCTGCCAAAGGGGATTTCGCTCGATGAGTTGAATAGCGTTCCAATACTTTCTTTTTCTGCGATCGCGTAAATTACGGATCTTGGGGTCATGATTTTATTAATGGAGATATCGTCGAGAGTCAGGGCATTGCTGATCATGTCACGTTCGTTATTTGTGAGGTTTCCTTCTTTCGCGCTTTTCTCAGCCATTAAAATAATTTCCTCATCGGAATCTGCTTCTTTCTTCTTCCCTTTTAAAAGAAGTTTTACGAACGCTCCTACGAGTCTTGATAATGGGGTCATTATTGAGCAAACGCAGTTCAGTGGTAAAACCATATGGGGGAGTAATTCTGATCTATATAAGATGCCCACATTTTTGGGTATGATTTCGGAGAAGAACAAAATCGATACAGCCATAAATGTAGAGATCTTCAAAAGTACATTAGTCTCTGCGGGCCATATCTGAACGGCTAATCCTCCGACCAGTGTTGCACCTAAGGTGTTGGCAATGGTGTTTAGGCTGAGTATAGCGGAGCTCGTTTCCTCAATGTTAGAAAGGAATTTTTCTAAAAGCCGGCTTCTTTTTGGGTAAGCCTTGCTGAGCCTTTCAATATCTACTGGGGTCGTGCTGAGTAAAATTGCTTCTAGGATGGAGCAAACTGCCGATATAGATATTGTGAATACTAGGGCTGAAAGGAATAGGGCGATCATTGAAGGAGTTGGCTTTAGATTTAGTTAATGATATTTTAGCCAACTACTTATAGGCATAGAAAAAAAGTCATTGTTAACAAGATTAATTCTTTAAATAATAACAATAACTCTTAGTTGTAGAGTCTTTGATGTTTCAACTTAACCTCTATACCTTAATTTTACTGGCTTCTGTGCTATTCACATCGTGCGCTTCTTTAAGTAATAATGAGCTGATGTCTAAACAAACAGTGTTAGTGGATTCTATTCCTCAGAATGCAGATATCTTCTACAATGGTGAATTGATTGGCAGTACTCCAATGGAGCTTAGTTTAGCAACAGGGATCGCCCACAAAGTAACGCTGAAAAAAGAAGGGTTCAAAAATCAAACGGGTTACTTCAATCCTTCCAGTCATAACCAAAAAAAACATTTCCTGAAGCTTGGTTTAGTCCAAGATCTTGGATATTATTATGCACTTACCCCTGAGCAGATCGTGATGGAACTAGAGTGGGATTTATTGCCTTCAACCCTTGGAATAACGCCATTCATTAGTATGGGAGACTTGACTAATAAAGCGGATAAAATGTTTGAATCGGGGGTTGTATCAGAGGAAGATTATCGGATCATTATAAATCAAATTGTTGATTTTTTTAGTTCTTATTAATGCCTCGATCTTTATCCTAATTCCTTTGTTTAAACAGTCACCAAGTGGCCGATTTAATTTAAATAATTTACGCAATGAAGACCAAACCGCTAGACGCTGAACAAAACGCACAATGGAATACTGAAGCTTCAAATCACTATTATGGATTGAAGCATTGGGGTCGTGATCATTTTAGAATTGATACTGATGGCTTGCTTGAGGTTTATCCTTTTAGGGGTTCTCGAGGTATCCGAATTCTTGATATTGTTGAAGAGGCTAAGAGTAAGGGTTTTGAGTTGCCCTTAACCATCAGAATTCAGGATTTATTAAGGACTCGGGTTAAGGAGCTTAATGCTACCTTCAGAGAGGTCATTGAAGAAGAAGGTTATGGTGGAGCCTATCGGGGTGTTTTTCCGATCAAAGTGAACCAAATGCGCGAAGTGATTGAGGAGATTTTGGAGGCAGGAAGTCCTTATGATTACGGGCTAGAATGTGGCAGTAAACCAGAGTTAATGATCGCACTCGCGCAGCATGAAAACCTTAACTCATTAATTATCTGTAATGGCTACAAGGATGATGCTTTTATTTCAATGGCGCTTTTGGGCAATCGCATGGGTAAGACAATTTTCCTCGTGGTTGAGCAGCTGAGTGAAGTCAGTCGAATTATTAAGCTAAGTAAGAAATTAGGTATTAAGCCTAAGATTGGCTTGCGGGTAAAACTTTCTACAGCAGGTGAGGGTAAGTGGGCAAAATCCTCCGGTGAAGAAGCTAAGTTCGGATTAACAAGCCCTGAGATAATCGACGCATCTAAACGTATTAAAGAAGCTGGCTTAGAGGATTGTCTACAATTACTCCACTTTCATATAGGCTCACAAGTACCTAATATTCAGACGATCAAGCGAGCAAGTGTGGAAGCGACCCGTTTTTATTGTGAATTAGAAAAAATGGGCTTCCCAATGCAGTATTTAGATCTCGGAGGAGGCTTAGGGGTCGATTATGATGGCTCAAGGAGTAATGACGAAAGTTCAATGAATTATACGATGCGCGAATATGCACGCGATGTGGTTTATAATGTAAAAAGTGTCTGCGAGAGCGCTCAGGTCAAAGTCCCTGATATTATAACCGAAAGTGGGCGAGCCGTTGTTGCAGCGCATTCGATTTTAATCACTGAAGTATGTGATAAAATTTCTAAGAATTCAATTGAGCCTGAAATAATCAAAGACAGTCAAGACGTGGCGATTATAAAAGATTTAAAGTCGATACTCGCCAATGAGTTTAAGTCGAATCCATTAGAGCGATACCATGATGCGGTGCAAAAGAAAGAAGAGGCGGATAATTTATTTAATTTAGGATATTTGCAGCTGAAAGATAAAGGTCTAGCCGACGCAATTTATTGGAAAATCTGCAAAGAGCTTCTCGACTATTATCGACATAAAAAAATCAAACCAGAAGAACTCGATAAGCTTCAATTGATTATGGCGGACCAGTATGTCTGTAATTTCTCTGTGTTTCAGTCATTAATTGACCATTGGGCCTGTAACCAACTTTTTCCTATTGTGCCGATTCATCGCTTAGATGAAGCGCCCTCAGTCGATGCATTACTCGTAGACATAACCTGCGACAGCGAAGGAAAGGTTGATTCCTTTGTCGATACCGAAGACGTTCGATCGATTCTGCGGCTGCATGAACTCAAGGAAAACGAAGCTTATTATTTAGGCGTTTTTCTGGTGGGGGCGTATCAAGATATTATGGGAGACTTGCATAATTTATTTGGGCGCGTCAACGAGGTGCATGTCTTTTTAGAAGACGATGAAGAAGACGGTTTTTACATTGAAGATAGTATTCGAGGCTTTTCGATTAATGAAGTTTTAGGATTTACCCAATATGATGGAGCCTCGCTAACCCGGCAGATGAAAAAACAAATTGATGAAGCCACGAAAAAAGATCGTATTAAGCCAAGAGAAGGCGTTCGAATTTTAGAAGCTTATACGAAATTATTAAAATCACAGACTTACTTAAGTGAACAATAGATCGATCGATTAAATGGTTTGTTTCTTGTCAGATGTAGGACAATCAGCTCAAATAATTAAAGATTTAATCCAATGAATGATTCTGAACCCATATCAAATGCCGTTGATGAAGGAGAAGTGGGCTTTGTTGACTTCCATGACTTCGTGTCAAGAGCGCCATTTCACTTTGAATTTGGTGGGGTTATCCCTGAGTTAACTCTTCGCTATGAAACGTATGGTCAGCTCAATAAAGAAAAAAATAATGCGATTTTAATCTGCCATGCATTAACTGGTGACCATCATTGCGCTGGGGTGCATGACATTAACGAACGGAAACGAGGATGGTGGAACTTCATGGTCGGTCCCGGCAAACCTATCGATACGACTCGATATTTTGTCATATGTTCGAATGTTCTAGGAGGCTGCCAAGGATCCACCGGTCCTAATACGATCAATCCGGAGACAGGAAAGCGTTATGATTTAGATTTCCCCAAGTTAACCGTACGCGATATGGTTCGTGCTCAAGTTTTGTTAGTAGATTCTTTGGGAATCAATAAATTGCACGCGGTCATAGGAGGCAGCATGGGCGGCATGCAAACACTTCAATGGGCTAAGGATTATTCAGAGCGCGTCGATCGTTACATCGCGCTAGCTTGCGGGGCTCGGCACTCAGCTCAGACAATTGCCTTTAATGAAACGGGACGACAGGCAATTATGCGCGACCCTAAATGGAATCAAGGGGCTTATGATCCTGAGGATGGTCCCTTCGGCGGGCTTTCGGTGGCCAGAATGATGGCGCATATTACTTATCTATCGGATGTTGGATTAGAGAATAAATTTGGCCGAAAACGTAAGGAAGTGGATAAATCAAAAGAAGATTTTGATGTTGAATTTGAAGTTGAAAGCTACCTGCATTATCAAGCACAGAGTTTTATAACGCGCTTTGATGCTAATTCATATTTGTACTTAACCAAAGCCCTTGATCGTTTTGATCTTTTTGAAGGCGAAGAACCAGAAAAAACAATCGATAAAATTAAGGTGCCGGGATTGGTCGTTGGGTTTGATTCAGATTGGCTTTATCCACCCCAAGGCAACCGAGAAGTTGTTGAGCATTTGCTGAGAGGTGGGAAAGAAGCTTCTTATGTTGAGCTTTCGATAGATTACGGCCACGACTCATTTTTAGTACAATCCCCTGACTTGTACCAATTGATCCAAACTTATTTAAATTTTTAATCCTATGCAGACATCCAAAAATAAACGACATGTGGATGCTCAAGCGATCGCGCAATGGGTGAATCAAGGTGACCGGGTGCTTGATTTGGGCTGTGGGAGAGGGGTGCTTCTTGAGCATTTAAAACAGAAGAATAAAGTTTATGGGATTGGTGTGGATATTGATTTGGATAAAATAATCAGTTGCTTGAAACGCGGAGTGAGTGCGTTTCAGGGAGACATAAAATCATTCTTAAATCAATTTGAGGATAACGCATTTGATCGAGTTATTCTAAGCCGTACGGTCGATCAATTAGAGGATCCAGATTGGATTATTAATAAGAGTTTGAAAGTAGGTAAGAGCGTGACAGTTGGATTTGTGAATCATGGTTATTGGGTGAACCGGGCGAATGCTTTTTTTCATGGCTCTAAAACGCTCAATGATGTCTACCCAAATCCCTGGTATGAATCGCTGCCTTCAAATTCATTTTCCATAAACGAATTTGAGTCTTTCTGCCAAAAAAAGAATATAAATATTCAAGACAGAATCTGCTATTCAGGTGATTGGAAAAAAAAGCAGAATTTTTTATGTAATCTTTTGGCAGGTTATGCCATTTATGATCTTTCTATAAACGATAATTAAATACTATGGATATCGAAACATTTCCAAACCCTAACTTAAAACAGAATTACATCATCCAGCATATACAGGAGGAGTTCACTTCGACTTGCCCAATGACCGGGCATCCTGATTATGCCACAGTGGTATTCTCTTACGTGCCTGATGCGGTCTGTGTGGAGCTTAAAGCTATGAAGCTCTACCTTCATGAGTATAGGAATAAGGGTATTTTCTTTGAGGCAGCGACTAATAAAATCTTTGAAGATTTATTCTCGGTGACGCAACCTCGATGGGCTCGGCTTGAGACGTTATGGAAAGGCCGAGGGGGAATTCGTTCCAATGTTATTGTTGAAGATCAGCAGAAAGGCTACGAAGGCCCGAAAGCGGAGTTTTTTAAACTTTAGTATAAAAAACTCCTGCTGAGTTAAAGCGCTGTCTCGTTCCGGGGCTATTCGCTCTTAACTATGCACCGCTTATTTTTCTGGGTAAATATCTTCACCCTCAGAGCGTGCAATGATCACCGCTGCTACCGTGTCGCTGAATACATTAACTGATGTTCGGCACATATCTAAGACCCGATCTGTGATCCAAATTACGCCAATCGCTTCAACCGGTAAACCGACTACTGGTAAAATAATAGCAATCGCCACCAAGCTCGCAGCGGGGATTCCGGCGACTCCGATGCTTGTTGTCAGCGCAAGAAACACGACAAGACCTTGTTGGACAAGACTGAGGTCAACGCCCCCCAAAGAGGCATAAAGTTGTGAGATAAATAATACGACTACGCATTCATAAAGCGCGGTCCCATCCATATTGATTGTTGCACCCAAGGGAAGGGTGAAGGCGCTTGTCTTCTTCGAAACATTCGCTTTGGTCGTCATCGTATCCATAGTTAAAGGCAGTGTAGCCGAAGAACTCGCGGTTGAGAATGCCGTTAGGAAAACAGGGATCATTACTTTGAAGTGCGTTATGGGATTGATTCGGGCGAAAAGCTTTAGGGAAAAGCCTAAGATGATGAATAAGTGAATTAATAGACCGATTAATACGGTAAAGAAAAACAGCGTCATCGTGCCCAAAAGGTCCCCAATCGGGGCTTTGTAGATAATGGGCAGGACTAATCCAAAGACTCCAATTGGGGCGAATTGAATCACCCACTCAGTTATTTTAAGCATCACCATTTGGATGCTTTCCCAAAACTGGCTTTGGCTTTTTCTCAGTGAATCGGGGAGCTGCCTCGCACAGAGTCCAAAGAGAATTGAGAAAATTATAATGCCTAATAATTGACCATTATCGCTAGCCGCGCTGAAAATATTGGACGGAAACATCCGCTTAAAAATACCGAGCAGATCGCCTTGTCCTCTTCCTTCAATCTTATTGAGAAAGCCGGTCTCTGAGTTAATTATTGAGACATCTCCTAGAAGCGCGGCCGCAGTTTCTTTGTCAACATGACCGGGTTGGATTAAGTTGACTAAGATTAAGCCCACCATAACGGCTAATAGACCACTCATTAAGTAGTAGAAAAATGTCTTTGCTCCAATCACCCCAATCCGTGAGTCAGAGCCTAATTGAATGATACTGGCGATCATTGAACTGGCAATCAGTGGGACGATGACCATTTTTAGGGCATTCATAAATATCTCGCTGATCAGTTGGCTGAAAGATAGCGAGCCTTCAGTTAAAGACGGACTTAGATTGGGCAAGAGATAAAGACCGGCTAAGAGTGCTCCAACTAATGAAGCGAGTATTTGCCAATGAAGGTTCCATTTAAGAGGGTTTAATTTCATATATTTTATTGATGGCTTTGAGGTCGCCACCCTTCCAAGTTTTTTTGGGGGGATTAATTTGATACGTTATTCGTGTGATCGTTATTCGTGTGATCGTTTTGCGGATGATCGAGTTGTGTATGACCCAATAGCTGCCATGATTGAAGGTTGATTTCTTGAGCTCTTACCTTGGATGATGTGCCCTTCGCGATTAAAGTTTCGACCCATGCTTCAGCGCCTTCAAAGCTGTCTTTTTTGCAGAGTGAGAATAATTGTTTTCTTCTTTGAGAGAAAATTCTGCGGATAAAGGCTTTAACTTCACTTGTATAATAGACGGGTGTTTCTTTTTTATCCAAACGAATCAGAGTTGAATCGACTTTTGGTTTTGGAAAAAAGCAGTTTGCTGAAACATTGTGACAGCTATGAATTTCATAGGCTGATTGTAAAAAGATCGATATAGAACCAAGGTTTTTTGTCTTAGGAGAAGCACTGTAGCGATCGGCTGCTTCTTTCTGAAGCATAAGCACCATTCGTTCGGGTAGGGCGGTATTAAGTACCATTTCAAGCCAAGGTGTAGCGACCGCATAGGGAAGGTTGGCGACTATTTTGAATGGTTTGGATCCTGCTTGGTGCGGGCAGTTTCCTAATGGGCTTTTTAGGCAGTCCATTTCGATTAAATCGAAATTATGGTGCGTTTTTATGAGCGTATCTTTTAAATGGGCGACTAATTTTGTATCTTTTTCAACCGCGTATAAATCAGCGCCGGTTGCTAATATAGCTTCGGATAAAGTGCCGAGGCCGGGTCCAATTTCTACAACTGGGCTTTGATCGACTATCTCAGCGAGCTCAATTGATTTCCTAACGATGTTGCCATCAATCAAAAAGTTTTGCCCAAGTTTTTTATTCGGAGCATGCCCGAGTGAATTTAATAATGTTAAAGTCTGGTTGGGGGTGAGTGGCACTGGCTAATTTTATAAGGAGTGAAATGCTTCGATGAGTGCTTCTGGATCTTCGGATTTCATAAGTGCTTCACCCACTAAAATCGCATCTGCTCCGCATTCTCTGGCCCGAGCGGCGTCTTCTAAGTTGAAGATACCACTTTCGCTTACTTTGATTATGGATTCGGGTATCTGCGGGATTAGGCGTTCAGAAATTGATAAGTCTGTTTGGAAGACCGTTAGGTCGCGGTTATTCACTCCAAGAATTTTAGGCTCATGTTCGAGCGCTTTTTCTAATTCCCATTCATCGTGGATTTCATAAAGAATATCTAAATTGGCATAGTGGGCTGCCTCCCGCAGTCTCATTATCTCATCGTTGGATAGGGCTCGGACAATAATGAGAATGGATCGTGCACCCGCCTCCGCTGCTTCTAAAACTTGAAGTGGGTGTAGCATAAAGTCTTTCCTAAGGCATGGGGTGCCCTTCTTATGTTGATTTAAAAGATCGACCACATTCCATAGATCTTGGAGTGAGCCACCAAAATAATCACTATCTGTTAATACAGAGAGGGCATCGGCTTGAGCATTTACGTAATCTCTAGCTTGGTCTTCGGCATTAATCCCTACCGCGATGTCTCCAGCGGATGGAGATTTTCTTTTTATTTCAGCTATGACGGAGAGTTGCTCAGGATTAGCGAGTGCTTCATAGAAAGAAATACTTACCTGGCTTGATTTGCTTGATTGGGCAACCTGTTCAAGCTCTTGAGGTCGTATGGGTCTTAGGCGTCCAGCGAGTGCCTGACGCTTTGAGGCCATGATTTCTTTAAGCTTATCCATAAATGGGTTCTTAAGGGAAAGAATTTATTTTTTGTATTTTAAGGTAGCTGCAATAAAATTTGCGAATAACGGATGCGCTTTGTGAGGCTTAGATTGAAATTCGGGATGGAATTGTACGGCGACAAACCAAGGGTGATCAGGTATTTCAATGATCTCCACTAAATCTTTTTCTGGATTTGTGCCGGCAATGCGTAAACCTTTTTCGGTTAAGATATCTCTGTAAGCGTTATTGAACTCATAACGGTGGCGGTGTCGCTCAAGTATGGATTCTTTTTCGTAAGCATGGAAACTAAAGCTATCTTCAGAAAGCTTGCAGGAGTAAGCGCCTAATCGCATATTGCCACCTTTAGTTGTAAGCTCTTTTTGCTCCTCCATTATGTTGATGACTGGATCGGGGGTATTGGGATCAAATTCAGCGCTGTTTGCTCCTTCGATTAAAGCTACATTCCGGGCGTACTCTATGACTGCAATCTGCATTCCTAAGCATAAACCAAAGTAAGGGATATTGTTTTCTCGGGCATACTTAGCTGCCGAGATTTTTCCTTCAATACCGCGATCTCCAAATCCTCCAGGAATCAGTATACCATCCAATGAAGCGAGTGATTGTGTGCCTTCATTTTCTAAATCTTCAGCATCGATTCGAACCACACGGACGGAGCAATCATTCGCGATACCTGCATGGGTGATCGACTCATAAACAGATTTGTAGGCATCTTGGAGCTCGATGTATTTGCCTACGACACCAATCTCAACTTTATGGCTGGGTGCTTTTAAGCGTCGAACAACATCGATCCAAGTTTTCATATCGGTGTCTTTTGTTTTTAGATTGAGTTGTTCAACAATCAAATCATCGACTTTCTCTGCTTTAAGGGCGAGTGGAAGTTCGTAGATGGAGGTTTCGACATCGCATTCTTCAATAACCGCTTTCACCGGTACATTACAAAATAGAGAAAGCTTTTGCCGCATTTCGTAGGTAATAGATTTCTCGGTCCTACAAACCAAGATGTGCGGTTGGATGCCAATTTCCCTTAATTTAGCCACACTCTGCTGGCTGGGCTTTGTTTTAAGTTCTCCGGCTGCCTTAAGGTAGGGCAAAAGGGTGCAATGGATAAAGGCGACATCGTGGGGATCTTGTTCTAAGGCAAACTGGCGGATTGCTTCTAAAAAGGGAAGGCCTTCAATGTCACCAATTGTGCCCCCTAGCTCGGTAATGACGACGTCAACTTCCTCATCCGCCACCTTATAAATTCGTTCCTTGATCTCGTTCGTGATATGAGGAATCACTTGCACGGTCGCTCCTAGATAATCCCCGCGCCGTTCTTTTTGTAAAACTTTTTCATAAACTTGTCCGGAGGTCAGATTATTGAGCTTGGTTAATTTGCCTGAAGTAAATCTTTCGTAATGCCCCAAATCAAGGTCCGTCTCGGCGCCATCGTTTAAAACATAAACTTCGCCGTGTTGAAATGGGCTCATAGTTCCCGGATCAACGTTTAGATAAGGGTCAAACTTCTGAATCATTACCTTAAGTCCTCTTTCTTCAAGCAAAGCGCCTAATGAAGCTGCGGTTAGACCTTTTCCTAATGAGGAGACAACACCCCCAGTCACAAATATATATTTGGTGTGGATTTTGGGCATTTTAGTTCATGAAGGTTATAAGTTAAATTGAAGACATACTTTCTCTTAAGGCGCCTATAAAAAGCAATTCTTTTCCATTTATTTTATGAGTTAATTTACCTTAGATAGAAATTTTATGTAATTTTCACTTTTTTACCTTTATTGTTTGAGTAAAGAGGAAAAGGCTTATTTGTATATATTAAGGTATGTTAAGCATTCGTCAGTATATTGATTCAACTTTAGGGCGTAAATTGTTAATGGCCCTCACTGGGATCATTTTAGTTATGTTTGTGATGGGCCATATGCTCGGTAACTTACTGATATTTCTTGGACCTGGAGCCATTAACGCCTACGCCTATAAACTTCATTCAATGCCGGCGATCTTACTTACGATGGTACGTCTAGTCCTTCTTGCTTCTGTAGTTATTCATATATGGATGGCAGTTCTACTTACCCTTGAAAATCGAAGAGCTAAGCCAATTCCCAATAAAAAGAACTCAGGGCAATCCACCTATGCAGCACGCACTATGCGAATGAGTGGGATAATCGTACTCTCTTTTATAATATTCCATTTATTGCATTTTACGATACGCGCTGTCCCCACGATGGAATACAACGATCAGGCAGTGTTCTCAGAAAAAACCGATGCCCCACAATATGTTCCCTTACTTAAAGAAGGCTATCCGGTCATTAAGCACAATCAGCCCGTCGAGACCTTCAACGTTTACGATATGCTGATCAGCGGATTTAAGAATCCTTACGTCTCCTTCTTCTACATTTTATCCAACGGATTACTCTGCCTTCATTTAGCCCACGGCATCAGTAGTCTATTTCAAACTTTAGGCCTAAGGAATCGGCATTGGCGAGTTCTCTTAGATAAGTTAGCCTTGTATTATGGCCTCATCGTTTTTATCGGGTTTGCCTCAATTCCAACTGCTACTTTGGCTGGGTGGCTTAAGCCTACCTCTGTATTAGGATCCAGCTCAGAAGCTGCTGATTTGCAATATTCTGAGAAAGAATTAACTGATAATTCAATCGTACACGAATAATGAATTTAGACTCCAAAATTCCCGAGGGCCCGTTGAGCGAAAAATGGTCAAACCATAAATTTAAGATGCGGCTTGTAAACCCATCCAACCGCCGTAAATACAAAGTGATTGTTGTCGGTTCAGGTTTAGCGGGGAGCTCAGCCGCCTCCAGTTTAGCAGAACAGGGTTATAATGTTTCCTGTTTTTGTTACCAAGACAGTCCACGCCGTGCGCACAGTATAGCAGCCCAAGGTGGTATTAATGCTTCCAAGAATTATCAAAACGATGGCGATAGCGTCCATCGTTTATTTTATGATACAATTAAAGGCGGCGACTATCGTTCGCGTGAGGCGAATGTTTATCGACTCGCCGAAGTCAGTGAAAATATAATTGATCATTGTGTGGCGCAAGGGGTTCCATTCGCACGTGAATACGGCGGCTTATTAGCCAATCGTTCTTTTGGTGGAGCTCAAGTTTCGCGAACTTTTTACGCCCGAGGGCAGACAGGTCAGCAGTTACTGCTAGGTGCTTATTCCGGATTGAACCGGCAGATAGGTTTAGGGAAAGTTAAAATGCACACGCGTCATGAGATGCTCGATCTCGTAATTGTTGAGGGCCATGCAAAAGGAATTATCACCCGTAATTTAGTCACTGGCGCGATTGATCGGCATGCGGCAGATTGCGTTGTTCTGACAACCGGTGGTTACGGGAATGTATTTTATTTATCTACGAATGCCCAAGGTTGCAATGTTACGGCGACCCACCGTGCTTACAAAAAAGGGGCGGGTTTTGCTAATCCCTGTTATACCCAAATACACCCGACCTGTATTCCAGTTCATGGTGAAGATCAGTCGAAGCTGACTTTGATGTCGGAATCCCTTCGTAATGACGGCCGTGTTTGGGTTCCGAAATTAAGTGAGACGGCAGAGAAGATTCGTTCCGGAGAGCTTGATCCTAATTTAGTGAGTGAGGCGGATCGTGATTATTATTTAGAACGTAAATATCCGAGTTTTGGAAATTTAGCTCCCAGAGATATTTCATCACGCTCAGCTAAAGAAGTCTGTGACGAAGGACTGGGTGTAGCCAGTTCTGGCTTAGGAGTCTTCCTTGATTTCCGAGATGCGATTGCCCGGGATGGCGAGCAAGCTATTCGAGAGCGTTATGGGAATCTTTTTGAAATGTATAATCGGATCACCGGAGAAGATCCATATAAGAAACCGATGATGATCTTTCCTGCAGTTCATTATACTATGGGTGGTTTATGGGTGGATTATAATCTTCAGAGTACCATCGAAGGCTTGTTTGTAGGTGGTGAAGCTAATTTTTCTGATCATGGTTCCAATCGACTTGGTGCTTCTGCTTTGATGCAGGGCTTAGCGGATGGCTACTTTGTCTTGCCTTATACGGTGGGCAATTATCTGGGTGAATTAGGTATCGATAAAGCCGGCAGTGTTACGACATCAGATCCAGCATTTGAAGCTGTAGAAGCTGAGGTTAAAGCTCGTATTGATCGCTTGTTGTCAATTAAGGGAAATCGCTCAGCTCGCTCTTTGCATAAGGAGCTCGGTAAAATAATTTGGGACTATTGTGGAATGGCTCGTAGTGAAAAGGGTCTGAGGGAGGCTATCGAAAAGATCCAAGCTTTGAAAAAAGAATTTTGGTCTAACCTATCAATCACGGGCAGTGCAAGTACGCTTAATATTGAATTAGAGCGTGCGGGAAGGGTTGCTGACTTTATAGAATTCGGTGAGCTTATGTGCCGTGACGCGCTCATGCGTGAGGAATCTTGCGGCGGACATTTCAGAATAGAGCATCAAACTAAAGAGGGAGAAGCCTTACGGAATGACAAGGATTTTGCTTTTGTCGGAGTCTGGGGCTACAATGGTGATGCTAAGGAGCCTTCTTTATATAAGGAATCGCTTGATTTTGAAAATGTTGCGCTGGCGACGCGTAGTTACAAATAAGATTTTAATATAATGAACTTAAACTTAAAAGTCTGGCGCCAACAAGGCGGTCAATCTAAGGGAAAATTCGAGGAATATTCGTTAGAGAATGTTTCTGAAGAGGCTTCTTTTTTAGAGATGCTGGATGCATTGAATGAGCAATTGATTTCTAAGAAGGAAGATCCAGTTGCTTTTGATCATGATTGCCGCGAAGGAATATGCGGGATGTGCTCAATGACTATTAATGGGGAGCCTCATGGACCGGAAAAAGCGACGACCACTTGCCAGTTACATATGCGTCACTTTAAAGACGGTGAGACAATCACCATAGAACCGTGGCGTGCTCGAGCTTTTCCTGTCTTAAAAGACTTAGTTACAGACCGCTCAGCGTTTGATTCTGTGATGCAGGCAGGTGGTTTTATCACGGCAAGAACGGGAAGTGCAGTTGATGCAAATGAAATCCCGATTCCTAAGGGTGTCTTAGATGAAGCTATGGATGCCGCTGCATGTATCGGTTGTGGTGCTTGTGTTGCGGCTTGTCCGAATGCATCTGCCATGCTCTTCACAGGTGCCAAAGTAAGCCATTTAAACAGCTTACCTCAAGGGCAAGCGGAGAAAGAGCGCAGATCAATTCTTATGGTTGAGGCAATGGACTCGGCTGGATTCGGGGGCTGCACAAATGTAGGTGCTTGTGAAAGTGTTTGCCCTAAGACTATTAGTTTAGATGTTATTGCTAAACTAAATCGAGATTACCACGTATCGAGCATTAAAAAGATAATGCGATTTTAGTAGAGGATGCTTGTCGCAGTTTATTCGATTACTTCGACTTGTTGATCCATCCAGACTTTTTAATCAGATCACGTAGCTCTTGCAGTTCGCTTTCTATAGGTGTTTGAGATTCCGAATTCTTTGACCAATTATTTAAGATCAGCGAACCATAAGCTGAAGTTTTCATGTTATGCTGTTTAGCTCGTTGTTCGATAATTTTTAA
>CAJWRZ010000028.1 GCA_913045955.1 uncultured Puniceicoccaceae bacterium | reverse complement strand
CACGCTTTGGATCTTAAGGAAATAGATACCGCTATTCAGAAAAGAAAATAAAAAAATCTGACATTAGACTATGGATTTAATCTCAAACCAATTTGACAGCAAAGAATGGCGCCAATGGGGACAAAGGCGCTCTAGGAAAATTAAGCTTTCCAGCTATATAACCATAATCCTATTTTGTTTTATAGCGTATCTGCCAATCCTTAAGAGTAGTTTTTTATGGAATGATTATGATCAAGTTATTCGGTCTTTCTTCCCTAGCTTAAACTCATGGACCGAAATCTTTAAGCCTGCCATCTTATGGAATGAAAATCCAATAGCTCTACTTTCTTACTTCTTAGAGACACTTTCACCTTTCAATGATGCTTTCTCCCACCGCTTGATTAATATAGCTCTGCACTGTTTTGCTTCAGTCCTTCTTCTAAAGCTATTAAATAAAATGCATCTTTCAGGAGCATTTGTAGCTACACTCCTTTGCGCAGTTCATCCAGCGGTTGTCCAAACACTTTATTTTCCAGGTTACAGGTCTATAATTATAGCCCTATGCTTTTTGCTTTTGAGCCTAAATTACGCATTAGATAGAGGTAAGAAAAATAGTTACACCATCGCCCTAATATTATCGGGCATAAGTGCACTAATCCACCCAGTAGCCTTAATAATACCCTTAGTTTTAATTTTAAGAAACTTCTCAAAATATCCAGGTTTTAAACTAGAAAAAATTAATAAAATTGTTCCCTTTATCTTAATTGTTTTCGTCTTAAATATTTGGTCAGAAACTGCTGAGAGTAATTCCTTAGCCTCAATAGGAATCGAAAGCTTAGCTGGAGTGGCTCCTGAAATCGGCGCACCCTCTTTAAGTTACCAAATATTCGAATATTTAAGATTAATCTACCTACCCACCGATAGCGCATTTTTTATTCCAGTGTCCGAAGAAGCGATGCTTGAAAATAGTTTTATAATCAATAGCTTACCTGCAATTTTTTTCACAGCCTTATATGTATTCTGTATCTATTTTATAACAAGAATTTGGGGCCGTTTGTTAATTATGGGGCTCTCATTAATAATACCATTAATTATCTTTGCTGCTTGCCAGAAAAGTTTATTTCTCGATGGATCCCCGGCCTTAGACGAGCATTTAGTTTACATAGCCCTTATCCCGTGCGTGGTAATTGTCTTTTGCGGACTCAACGCCCTGTTCAACTATATGAGTCCTGGACGCCCCATTATCTGGCTTTGCATCGCTTGGATAGTAATCATAAGCTCAACTACCTTAACCTTTAAAAAAAGCCTCATACTGAGTGACTCATTATCGATGTGGGAATATTTTGAAGCGCAATGGCCTGAGTCAACCATCCCTAAGCGCGCCATTAGCGATTATTTAGAATCCAGTGATTCCACGAATTATAACTTGAAGGACCAAATTAGGCTAGCTGAGTTTATCGTAGAAAAAGAGCCTAATGATTTCGAAAAATCAATCCTTTTGGCACGACTCTATGACGACTCAGGTCAAGATACCAATGCCATAAAACAATATAAGAAAGTTGTCTCTAAAGTAGGTGAATCAATGCCCCTAATTTTAAATGAAGCGGCAGACTACTTTGAAGAAAAAGGCATGTATTGGGATGCTCGTAAAACTCGAGCCTTATTAGATAAGGTTGAGTAAAAGACCAGGGAATAGCCCAAGAATTACGACCAAGGTCAAAAGGGAAATAAAGAAGCACCTTTCACTCAAAAGTAATGGCGAAGAATCTAATGGATATTCAACTAGCTCCTCACCTTCCGGTCTTAAAACTATAGCTCTAAGCCACCCGAAATAATAGTAAATTGATATCACTACGCCAATGATTGCGACGGCGAGTAAGAAAAACAATCCTGCCTGATATGCCACCCAAAACAGTAGCAACTTACCAATAAATCCACCTAGTGGGGGGATGCCTGCAAGCGACCCTAAACTAATCAATCCAAGCGATCCAAGAAAGGGACTTCGGTGTAGCAATCCGTTGAAGTCACGCAATTCAATCGTAGACTCTTCGACCTGCCCCAAATAAGTAATCGTGCCAAAAGCTAGAATGGAACTGACCATATAGACCGTTAAGTAAAACAGAACTGCGTCAAAAGCAAAAGGAACCGAAATAGCTGCAATGACTCCTAGCAACAAATAACCGGCATGCGAAATTCCCGATAAGCCGATTAGGCGTTTTATATTGGTTTGGCCAGTCGCCGCAATATTCCCGTACAAAATTGTAACGGCACAAATTACTGACAAGAAGGGAATCAAAAAGGCACTCAAGGCTAGGAAGGGTCCTTGTAATAATTGTATGAGAATAAAAATACCAGCCGCCTTTGAAGCAGTCGCCAAATAAGCGGTGGTGGGTGTGGGTGCTCCTTGATAAACATCCGGTACCCAAATTTGAAACGGGACAGCGCCAATTTTAAAACAGATACCCGAGATTACGAGTAAGGCTCCAAGCCGCACGATTAAATTCTCAGGGTGAAGGCTTATAAACTGCTGTAATTCTTTAAACTGAAAGCCGTCTTGAACAAAGCCTGCCATTTCTGGGTTGCCGGCGATTCCGTAGAGTAAAACGATCCCAAACAAAAGAATTGTTGAGCTCAAAGCGCCGAGTGTTAAATACTTCAAACCGGCTTCAAGCGATAAAAGGTGCGTCCTTTGAAAAGCAACTAGGACGTAGAACGCGACCGTTACCATTTCTAATACAACAAAAAATAGTATAAAATGGGCACTTTGAACTAAAAGCATAAACCCAGCGCAGACCAATAAACTTAAGTGTAAATACTCGGCTTTGGGTAGCTTGAATTTACCTAAATAACGATCACTTAACAGGGTGATAGAGATTGAAGCAAATACGAAGAAACAGCGCATAAATTGAGTCTTTTCAGACTGTTCAAGAAGCCCCCCAAATAAGACTCTATTTTCTTCATAAAAAGCGGAACCGAAGCAGGAGATAGCAATAAAAATCCCGATCTGACCAATAATTGAAATGCGTGTGTTGAGCCTACTCGCTGGATTTGAAGGGGCATTGGGAGATTTCTTAAAGAGATCGAGCCCGAGCATACTGATCGCCAGCAAAGCTAAGGCAATCTCTGGCAATAGAACAAACCAATGATTAGTTTGGCTAGTTTCACGTAAAAAATTAATCAATAGATCATTCATGATACAGTCCTTCGTTAAGCGCTAAAGAGTCTTCACAGGCATCTAAGTCTGAGTGCACACTTTTTTCGGTAGAAGTAGAGGTAAAGATAGAGACAGCGGTAGAAGCCGTAGAGGATATTGTCTGCGAATTATATAAGGGCTCCAATGCTTCATTAGCGCGGTCACTGAATATCTTTGGAAAGACCCCGACGAGCAACAAGCTTAAGATTAAAATAAGTGCTGACGTTTTTTCACTGAAGTTCATATCGTTACTCGCCTGATTTTCGAATACTTGAATATGCTTCGGCGGATTACCGAAGACAATTAAGCCCACTGACTTCAATCCATATACCGCAGAAATGATGATTCCTAAAGCGGCTAAATAGAGAACCCAGCGCATACTTTCATTCTCAGCGAGCGCCGTAAAAATTAAAAATTCTCCCCAGAAATTAGCAAAACCAGGCAAGCCGATACTCGCCATAATGGCTAATACATAAAAAACTGACAAGTTAGGTGCAATCTTTCCAAGGCCTCCCATTGCGGTCATATCAAAGGAGGCAAAACGCTTGTAGATACTCGTGGATAGTAAGAATAAAAGCGCAACAGATAAGCCATGAGCTACGAGCAACAGCAATACGCCCCCTGCCCCTAAAATAGAAAAAGTCGCTAATCCAATAAAGGCATATCCCATATGCATAACCGAACTGTAACCAATCATTTGCTTAAGATCTTTCTGGGATAAGGTGACTAGGCCGATAATCAGAATATTGCATAATCCTAAAACACACAGCCAAAGACTCCATTGACTTGCCCCCGAAGGAAGCAAAGGAATAGCAATTTGCAATAACCCATAAAGTCCAAATTTTTTCAGCACGCCCGCATGCAACATTGCAGCACCTGTTGGTGCAGCTGCGTAGCCTTTGGGTGCCCATGAGTGAAAAGGAAATAATGATACTAAAATACCTAATCCAAAAAATAATAAGGCAAAAATATTTGATTGGATTGTCTCACTTAAGGGTTGATTCGCTAAGGCCTCTTTTAAGGCAATCATTGTGAACGAATCCGCGCCACTTTGTTGGTAGAGCGCAATTAAACCGATTAACGAGAGCAACGCACCTAAGGTTAAATAAATCGTCATTTCTAAGGCTATGACGCGCCGAGCGAGGCCTCCCCAAATCAAAACCATCACAAAGGTAGGAATTAGCGCAAACTCGTGGAAGAAATAAAAGAAAAATAAATCAATCGAAGCGAAGGTGCCCATTAAGCCACTCAGCATGATTAAAAGAAGACCGATATATAAATTTAAACGCGCATCTTTAGAATCAAGTGCGTAGAGAATTGCGGCGGCACCCACCGTCGCTGATAGAATAAAAAGCGGTAATGAAATTCCATTTAAACCGAGGTGTAAATATATACCCAGGGACTCGAGTCCTGTTGGCAAAATAAATTCAAAACAATACCCTCCTAGTCCATCGGATTGGTATTGGGAGTATAAAAACCATGCGACGACAAAGGGCCAAAATCCCCCCGTAATTCCGAGTAAGCGATAGCTTGAAGTGCTTTTATTTTGCGGGAGGATCAAAAAGAGAACCCCGATAATAAAAGGAAGCCAAATTGCGCTGAATAATAATTGTGAATGCATAGGAAATTAAAAAAAGGGTGATATCAACTAGCTGCGTAAAGCCATAAGAGGATTAATCCGACAAAAAACCATAGGTAATAGGCGTTCAAACGTCCCACCTGCAAGATACGTAATCCAACGCCAAGAACTCCGACTAAGCCGGCACCACCCCGAATGATAAAACCTCGGAGGAGTACCTCATCTAAAAAGCTTAAAATATCTGCGAGTCTTTGTTGGATTTTATTGACGTAGAAAGCGTATAATTCGTCCATCCATAAACGGCTTTCCAAAAAGGCATATAGTTTTGGAGCCTTATCTTGGAGACGGTCGGCTTTAGACCCTCGACCGTAAAATAGTAAAGACCCTAATAGGCCAACAATCCAAGCAGCCGAGCCCCAAATGAGAACCGTTTTGTGCATTGATTTATAATGCTCTAGATGATGCAAATGATCTAAATCCAGTGAGACAATTCCACCCAGTCCAAAGGGCCAATAATGATTTAAGCCGACCAATACGGCAAAGAGGGTTAAGACAATCAAAGGTCCACTCATTATAGGGCTCACTTCATGTGCATGGTCAGCATTCTCGGAGTTAGCTTTACCCAAAAATACAGTCCAGATTAAACGGCCCATGTAGCCCGCAGTTAGAAAAGCCCCTAAGATCAAAAGTAGGAATAGCTGAAAATTACTATCGAGCGCCGCAATTAATATCGCGTCTTTTGAGTAAAACCCTGAAAGTCCATAAACGCCGCAAAGCGCGAGAGTGCCAATTATAAAACTGGTCGCGGTTATGGGCATCTTTTTGAATAATCCACCCATTTTATCAATCGATTGCTCATGGTGGCAGGCATGGATGACCGCTCCAGCACCAAGGAATAATAAAGCCTTAAAAAATGCGTGCGTGATTAGGTGGAACAGTGCAATGCCGGAATAGCCTAAGCCAAGTATCGCAGCCATATAACCGAGCTGTGATAGAGTTGAATACGCTAAGATGCGCTTGATGTCTTTTTGGGCGAAGGCACAAAACCCAGCGTAGACGGCAACAAAAGTTCCAAGGTAGGCAATGAAAGTTAGGACTTCAAGCGTGAGTAAGCAATCTATGCGGATGAGCAAATAAATTCCAGCCGCGACCATTGTGGCAGCGTGAATCAATGCTGAAACAGGCGTTGGACCTGCCATCGCATCGGGGAGCCATACATGGAGTGGAAATTGGGCTGATTTACCAATGAAACCACATATTAATAAGCCTCCGATCAAATGACTGATCAAAGAAGCATCCACGCCGACTGCGCCGGCTATTGCCTCAAGATTGGTGGTGCCAAACTGCCAGTAGGTGAGTATAATACCGATCAAGAAACCAAAGTCGCCTATGCGGTTCACGATAAAGGCTTTTTGAGAGGCCTGCCTTGCTTCATTTTTATCAAAATAATGACCGATCAATAAGTAAGAGCTGAAACCAACGAGCTCCCAAAATAAGAATATCATGATCAAATTGCTCGATAAGATAATCCCGAGCATCGAAAACATAAAGAATGATAAGCCGGCAAAATATCGCCCTCGGGCTGGGTCATCGGACATGTAGCCCATGCTGAAAACAGTAATGCACAAACTCACTATCGAGACCATCGCGAGCATTGTTGCCCCGATATTGTCAAAAACGAAGCCTAAATAAAACGTGTTTTCACCGAAGCTCAGCCATTCCCAGGAATACTGGTAGCTGAATTCTTGAGATTCTAAAAAAAGACCTGTTGTGCTGATTAATATGCCGATTGAGCCGAGCAGCGCAATTGCGGGAGCCCATTTTCTTCGTTCTTTTCCAATCAATATAATCACTAGTGATGCCACTAGTGGAGTGAAAAGTATAATGAGTAAAATAGTTAAAATATCCATTACTAACCTTTGAGTTGATTCAGCTCATCGACTGAAACAGTTTGTTTCTTTCGGAAGAGCATCACGATAATCGCTAAGCCTACAGCTACTTCAGCCGCGGCCACTGTCATGATGAAGAAGACAAATATAGCACCGTCCATCGCTTGGTTGAATCGAGAGAATGCGACGAGCGCTAAATTCACGGCATTGAGCATTAATTCTAACGACATGTAGATAATTAGGGTGTTTCGTCTGAGCAAAACCCCCATGAAGCCGATTAAAAATAAAAGGCTGGAAGCTATAATAAACTCATTAATTCCAATAGTCATAGTCTCTTTTCTGAAAAATTGTTTATCTTACTCGGCAGTCTTTTGCTTTTTGCTGATTACAATCACTCCAATCATCGCAATTAATAGGAGGAATCCAATGATTTGAAAGGGCAGCATATATTTGGTGAAGAGAATCAGCCCGAAGGATTTCGCGCTGGTACTGAAATCAATGCCTGATTCAATGCCTGGGTAATCCCCGACCGTGCCTAAGTCGGGCGAAGGTAGATTCACCTCTGAAAAACTATTAAAAATAAGAAAAGCAACTAGGCAGACCCCAAAAAACCGAGCTAAAAGGGATAGTTTACGGCGCCCGAGCTTCAAATCATCACCTTTGTCTACATCGAGTAGCATTATAATGAAGAGGAAAAGCACCATTACGGCTCCGGCATAGACTAGAACTTGCAAAATAGCTAAAAAATAGGCCTCTAATAGCACAAATAAACCGGCAGTGGCCACTAAAACTACAATCATAAACATAGCACTGTTCACCGCATTCGGGTTAAAAACCATGCACAATGCCGAGGAAAGCATTAAAAAAGTAAAAATATAGAAAAGTGTATCAATCATGAAAGGTGTCTAAGTGTCCAATGTATCCAACTTTTGAACAATGCAAGAAGCAGCAGAGATCTCAATGCTGAAAACAATTATTTACTAATCTAAAAAAAAGCAACTTTTGATGCAGGCATTCTTGAAATAATATAATGTAAAATACTCTAATAAGCTCTGTGAAACCCAAATCGCCCGAAATTCAAAATTTTCAATAATTAATCAGCCATTTTCAGAAGTAAGCACTCAAAAGATAAACACTTGCACTTAAATCGTTTGAGGTCTATAGAAAAGCTAGAGAACCGGAATTCGACCCATTCATAGAAATGCCCTTAGATAATTTAGATGATATTGTAACCCCAAACAGGTGCCCAATATGTAAGAAAAATCTTACTGTAATTGTGTCTAAGGTCATTCATAAGCATGATGAAATTCGCTATTGCTCTACAAATTGTCTTGATATGGGTATAAAGCAGTCCGAAGAAGACGAGGATTAGGATCTATTGTGCCTACAATGTCTACGCTCAGGCATTACAGAGATTAAATGACTTGAATTATCCGATTAAATACAAGTTATTGTACTTATGCGCCTTAATGCGATACAGTATATAATCCTAATTGTCCTGGTGCGTCTACTCTGGCATCTATTCCAACCCATAGGAATGGCCGGCGATGAGACCTACTATTGGCTTTGGGGCCATTATCCTGATTGGGGTTACTACAGCAAACCACCAATGATTGGCTGGTTATATGCTTTTCTGGGCCCCCTAGCTGGGAATACCACCTTCATATACAAAGCCTTCACAACTCTACTGGGCGGGGGCACCCTATTTTTCTTTTATAAAACCCTGAAGCTACTGACTGGAGATCCTAAATTAGCCTACAAAGCGTTAGTGGCCTTCAGTTTGTTACCCGCCCAATTGTTAATCTCAAGCTTCTTAACTGTTGATTCCCCCTTACTCTTTGCTTGGACAGGTGCTAGCTATTTCTTTGCACGGCTCATATGCAATGAAACAACCTCAAAAAGCGACTACTTCTGCCTGTTT
This sequence comes from uncultured Puniceicoccaceae bacterium, assembly GCA_913045955.1. Lineage (GTDB taxonomy): Bacteria > Verrucomicrobiota > Verrucomicrobiia > Opitutales > Coraliomargaritaceae. The sequence continues at coordinate 9,197 of CAJWRZ010000028.1, read as the reverse complement.
GCCTTTCTTGCAATAGGCCATTTGTCCAAGCAAATGATGCTAGTCCAGTTACCACTGATCTTCCTTATAAGTTCAATCTATAAGCCAACGTTACTCAAGAAACCAGCCCTGTGGATCAGCTCAATTGGCTCACTCAGCGCGCTACTACCCGCAATCATTTGGAACGCAAAAAACCAATGGATCACTTTTGAGCACACAGCTCACCATTTTGAAGAAGCGCCCTTTGGACTCATCCCCTTCATCAGCCGACTGGGCGAATTGTACGGAAGCTTATTTCTCTTATTCTCACCCATATTCTTTATTTTGATCTTTAAGTCAGTTCCCAGCCTTAAAGCAATCAAAGCAGATAGAGCACTTGGATTTTATGCCCTATGGGGATTAATCGGATTCACGATCATTTCACTGATGACCTCTAGGCAATCCATAAACGCGAATTGGCCAGCCTGTTTCCTGCCAAGCTTAATCGCCCTTATCTTTATCCATGCCAAGAATCGTAGCCCTAACTATACTCGGTGGCTGACTTTGGGCACCTGGCTATCCGGTAGCTTAAGCCTAGTAATCATGGTATTTTTATTAATGCTGAATACCCTAACTGGCCCGCTTGCAGAAATGGGCATTACGAAACCTCAACGTCGAGCCTGGATTGGCTACCCAGAACTCGTTGATAAAATAAAAAATGCGGTTCCCGAAGCTGAGCAAATTATTGGAGATGGGCATCGATTCGTTTTATCCCAGATCGCTTATTTAGGTCATTATGAAAAGAACGCCTATCAATGGAATCAATCCGGTAAGATTATGAACCAATTTGATTTTTTTGGTACTCCGAGCTTAGAGAAAAAAACAGCGATTATAACTGAACGATCCAACGCAGAAGACTTAGGCACCGTTCCTGAAAAATTGGAAGCGCTCTGTGAATCAATTCGTTTTGTAGATGAGTTCCAGATGCACCCAAGTAGAGAATTTCCAAGATATAAAATTTACTTTGTAGAAAAACTTAACCATTATAAGGTGAATCCTTAAATAGATTCATATGGCTTCACACATCAGCATCATCATACCCTTCTATAACGAAGCTGAAACCGCTACGTTCTTAATTGAAGAAACCAAAGCAGCAAATCCAACGGCTGAAATTATTGCAATTAATGACGGGAGTTCCGACAACACTATAGAACATTTAAAAAAAATCCCGGGGATACGTATTTTAAATGCGCCCACTAATAGAGGACAGTCCTCAGCACTCTACGCAGGACTGATTAGGGCAACGGGGGACATCATAGTAACCATGGATGGTGATGGACAAAACGACCCGTCAGATATTGCCAAATTAGCCGAGGCTTTGAGCCCAGAAATTGGTATGGTCTGTGGCTTCCGATCCGTCAGAAAAGATATTTTAAGCAAGCGGATTGCCTCAAAAATTGGAAATTCAATCCGTAGAACTTTTATTCAAGATGGCATTCGCGACACTGGTTGCTCCCTAAAATGCTTTAGAAAAGAATCTGTCCAACACTTTGTACCCTTCAATGGCATGCATCGATATATGGCTGCAGCAATGAAAAATGCCGGCCTTAAAATCATAGAAATTCCCGTTAATCATCGTGAGCGGTATGCCGGACAATCAAAATATACTAATTGGGAAAGAGCCCTAAGGGGACTCTATGATTTATTTGGCGTGTCATGGCTTTTAAATCGCCAAGTGAAATTTGATATTCAAGAAGTTTCTAACAAGCAGGAAGACAATTAAACCCTAATACAAATATGCTTTTATTTATAATCGCGGACATCATGAATAGTTCTTTATTCGATGGCACTTTATTTGGAAATACCATTGCAATAACACCCTGGAAATTAGTGGGCTATCTAGGCGTAAGTTTATTTGGGACGCGATGGATTGTTCAGCTTGTAGCTTCCAAAAAAAATAAAAAAGTCACGATGCCTCGGATGTTTTGGGTAATGTCATTAATGGGATCCATCTGCTTGCTCACCTATTTTATTTTCGGGAAAAATGATTCTGTCGGCATTTTTTCAAATCTCTTCCCAAGTATAGTTGCAATTTATAATCTGACATTAGATATAAAAGCTGAAAGATCTAAAAAGGCTTAAGTGATAATTCATTGTGCCATGCAATTAATCGAAAGGTATCCCAGGATTTTCTTAACCCTAGCCGCAATACTGTTTTCTATTCCAGGGACAGGCGACCTACCTCTTTTAGATAGAGACGAACCTAGGTTTGCTCAAGCAACGATTGAGATGATGGAAAGAGGCGAATGGGTCGTCCCATATTTCAACAACGAATATCGCTTTGATAAACCGCCACTGACCTATTGGTGGATGCGCCTGCATTACAGCTTATTGGGCAAATCTGAAATTGCCGCACGCCTTCATTCTTTTTTCGCCTCTTTGATCACCGCTTTGGTCTTATACCAAATTGCCATCAGCTCAAAATTTAATCGCAGTAAAGCCATCTTAAGCGGCATGATTTGGTTAGGATCCTTACAAGTTCTGATTCATGGTCGCGTAGCAGTTGCCGACATGCCCTTGATCGCCAGCTTAACCATTACGCTCTGGGCTTTGATAAAATTCCTCTACCGGGAAGATGAATTAAAACCTTATTCTGTTTGGTTTTACGTAATTTATATCAGCATGGCTGTTGGATTTCTAGCAAAGGGGCCTTTGGCATTACTAATCCCTGCCCTGAGCACAGGACTGACTTTTGCTTTATCCAAAAAAAACAAAGCCCACATAAAGCGTATCAAGCATTTGCTCAAAGAATCCGTCCTTGGATTACCTTTAATGCTTTTGATCATCAGCCTGTGGGGCATTCCAGCATTGTTGGAAACAAATGGTGCTTATTTTGATATCGGCGTAAAGAAACACGTGATTGAACGCGGCTTGAGTGCCTTTAATGAACGCCTCTATATACCAGGGATTTATTATATATTTGTGATCCTAATTTTTCTAAGTCCTTGGATTTCTGGACTAATCCCCTCGTTAAAAAAAGCTTGGTTAGAGCGAGACTCAACCCCTCACAATACGCTGCTACTTTCGTGGATAATTGCCACCTTCTTAGTGTTCTCTTTTTATAAAACCCAATTACCCCACTACATACTCCCCGCCTACCCAGCAATCGCATTACTGATAGCTCAAATAAAAAGACCTACTTTAAGCAAACTCTTCCAAGTCAGTGTTTGGATACAGCGACTGGTTTTTACCGTACTGATCATTAGCTTAAGTATACTTTATAATGAATTAGTTAAGACTCAACTAAGTCCATCTCTAGTAAAATCAGCCTTATACTTAATCGGATTCTTAAGCGCGGTATTGATTGCCTCTGAGTGTTTCAAAAGAAATAAGATAAAAAGTTGTTTTATTTTTATAGCCCTCGCCTCACTGGTGCTTGTTCCCTTCGGAAAAAATCTAAAAGACAGTCACATAACCGTTCAAACAAGCCAGCTCATTAGAGATAGTCCCAAAGAATTCGAAACATATATTGCCAGTGGCTTCAATGAGCCAAGCCTTGTTTGGTATTTAGGGAAGCAATGCACCTTCGTTGAACCTGCTTACTTTGATGCCAATGAACTCTCAGAAAAAAACTGCTTAATCATACTGAGCCGAAAATGGAAATTAAATGAGGCTACAATTAAACAATGGTATTCAGAGAAAAGTATCCGCGCGAGTTATGACTATAAAGCAGGGATCCAAAGCGAATTTTCAGCCAATAATATAGAATGGGTTGAAGGCTTTAACTTAGCCAACAGCACTTGGATCGAGCTTGCGGTTGTCACTTCAAAAAATTAATTTCCGTAGTGTATTAATTATGAAAAAACTCCTTTTAGATTTAAAAAGTTTTCTCCTTCAAACATCTATTTGGGTTCCACTTTTAGCTGGAATCTTGTTTTCGGTAACGAGCAATCTGTTCGGATGGGACCTAAAGTTCCAAGATATATTTTGGGATGACCTTGGTGCCGCATGGCTAGGTAAAACAAACCCAAATTCACAAATGCTTTACAACTTTGGTGTGATGCCTGCGATCGCTATATCCTTCTTGGGTTTAATCATTCTAATGTTAGGCTATTTCATAAAACGCCTGACTGCCTATCGAAAAATCGCCCTCTATTTATTTCTAGTTTTAGCCATTGGAAATGGCCTTGTAGTCAACGGCCTATTTAAGGATCACTGGGGAAGGCCAAGACCCGCTCAAATTATTAACTACAATGGCATCCAGTCATTTGAACCGAGCTTATGTATTGACTTAAATAGCACCGGAAAGTCATTCCCCTGCGGGCACGCAACTATGGGGTTCTACTTCTTCGCGGTTGGTTTATTATTCAAAGTAGGTCGCAAGCGAAACGCAATTTTTGCTTTTGCCCTAGTATTCGGGCTAGCTATTGGAATCGCTCGATCCAGCATGGGCGGACATTTCATTACAGATACCGCTTGGGCCGCTATTATGATGTGGATCGTGATCAAGGGATTGTATTACAAAATAGGTCTTAATAAAAATCTACGCTTCGTTGAGGAACTACCTAAATCAAAAAAAGAAGCCCGTAGACGCCAAGTGATAAAGTATTCACTTATTCCACTTCTTTTCATTTTCATTGGAGTGGTTCTACTCGCTAGCCCCCGAGATAAAAGCCATAATATTTCATTAGAACTTCCTAAAGCTGAACTCTTAGATTTAAATCTTCAATTAAAAGGAACCTTAAAAATAGTCACAAACTCAGAGTCATTTTCTATAAATACTCATGCCGTAGGCTTTGGCTTTCCCAAGACACGACTTATTGTAGAAGCGCAAATAATCAACGATCAAGCGGTCGAGCTTAAGCATAAGGTTCTTGGATTCTTCTCTGAGCTGAATGCTGAGACCACACTACTCCTACCGAACAACCACCGTTATAATTTAGTATTTATGCCGCCCTTTCCGAATGCTATATACCTAAATAATGAAAAATTTGATCTTCTGAAAGACACTTTGATTATTGAATAAAGCGCTCATGATTATTAAACATTGCTTAACTTATGTATAATTTTGACACCTGCCCAAATCGCGAAAATTTTGGATCCTTAAAATGGGATCGTTATAAAGATACATCCATTCTTCCGCTTTGGGTTGCCGACATGGATTTCCAAACTGCCCCAGAAATCCTCAAGGCCTTAGAGGACCGACTGAAGCATGGCGTTATGGGTTATACGGTTCCTTACGATAGCTTATATGAATCGGTGATTAACTATTTAAGCCAAAGCCATAATTATTCCATAGAACGAGATTGGCTTAAGTTTTTACCAGGCCTTGTCCCCGCAATAAACTTGTGCTGCCATGCTTTCTCGGATCAGGGAGATTCAATTATGACGGCAAGTCCAGTATACCCGCCATTTTTATTGGCTCCTAGGTATGCCGACCGAGAACTGATCACCACCCCACTCTGTCAAGATGCCTCTGGACAATGGACCTTGGATTTCAGCACCATGGAAGCTTCCATAAAGCCCAACACAAAAGTCTTTATCTTGTGCAACCCACATAATCCAGTTGGCCGAGTTTATAGCCGAGCAGAACTCGAGCAACTAGCAGATTTTTGTGAGCGCCATGATCTAATCCTCATCTCAGATGAGATTCACTGTGACCTAATCTTTGATCCTTTATTTCAAAATAAGCACATATCAGCAGCCACCTTGAACGATAAACTAGCCAAACGAACCATCACCTTAATGGCTCCAAGTAAAACCTATAATACCCCTGGCTTGGCCTGCGCTTTCTCTATTATAGAAGACCCTGCAATGCGCCGAAAATTTGAAAAAACTACGCGTGGTATCCTTACAGAGATCAATTGTTTTGGCTACGCTGCCTGCGAAGCAGCCTTTAGACATGGGGAACCTTGGCGCCAAGAACTACTCAGTTATTTAAATAGTAATTACAAATTACTTAAGTCGTTTTTAGAGGAAAATATTCCACAAATTGAATTCAAGCCAATGCAAGCCACGTATCTTGCTTGGTTAAATATAAAAGATCTTGAGCTTAAATCTCCAGCAAAGTTTTTTGAAGCGCAGGGTGTTGGTTTAAGCGACGGTACTGCTTTTGGAGATAAAAATTATCTCCGCTTAAACTTTGCTTGCCCACGTAAGCAACTCACCGAAGCCTTAGATCGAATGCATACCGGCTTAAAAAAAGAAGGTAAAATTTAGGATGGAAGATGGGCAAGAAACGGTTCGGATTGATCGGTGGCTATGGGCAATTCGTGTTTTCAAGACGAGAGTGGATTCAACTCAAGCATGCAAAGGATCAAAAGTGCGCGTGAATGATCAACCCATCAAGGCCTCAAGTAAGATAAGAATTGGCGATCTAGTGCAAATTAAAAAAAACGGAATCACCCGTGTTCTTTATGTATCGGGTCTTATAGAAAAAAGAGTGGGCTCTGCGAAGGTTCACGAATATTGCACCGATAGAACTCCAGCATCTGAATTAATTAAAGCTCAAGAGCGGGCCGAAAACTCAAAACTTCAAAACAAGTATCAAGGTAAAGGCAAAGGCCGCCCAACAAAAAAGGATCGAAGATCGCTCAAGCGATTTGTTGATTATGAATTCTAAGAAATAAAACCATTGTAGTTTAATGGCTTAAAGATTCGCTCGCATAAATTCTTTGATGGCACTTGGTGTTGGGTCAACATGGTATTTAACAATCGGTTTAGACTTAAATAATTCTAAGGATGGGTGTAGGATTTCCTTGCCGATGGCCGCTTCTATAGTATCCGGGAATTTTGCTGGATGGGCAGTAGCAAGCACTAGGCTTGGTGTATTATTGATATCCGAGAATCCGCAAGCAGTATGTGGGTCTACTACATAATCATAAGTTTCGTATATAGACTTAATGATCGATTTAATTTCAGAATCGGAAGTACGGCTACTAGAAAAACTCTCATGTTTAAATTGGTCAAAAACGTAATTGCCGGTACTTTTAAACTGACTGATGATCGAACGCACTTCCGCACTATCCGAGTTGACTGCATAATAAAGAAAGCGCTCAAAGTTTGAAGCAACTTGAATATCCATTGATGGCGCTAAGCTTGGAGCAACTTGCTCCTGAGCATAGGTTCCCGACTGGAATAGGCGGTGTAAAATATCATTTTGATTGGTGGCAACTTGAAAGCCTTTGATTGGGACACCCATCTGCTGCACCATCCAGCCCGCTAAAACATTACCAAAATTGCCGGTTGGAACAACGAAGATAAAGGACTCTCTTTGTTCCTTAGGAAGCCTGAAAAATGCAGATATATAATACACACATTGGGCTAGAATACGGGCGAGGTTAATTGAATTAACCGCAGATAAACCGACTTCTTCTGCAAATTCTCGATCCTCAAAAACGGTTTTCATCGCAGTTTGGGCATCATCAAAACTACCCTCAATCGCTAGTGGAAATACATTTGAGGCTTCGGTGCAGGTCATTTGCCTTTCTTGTAAAGGTGCAATACGGCCATCTGGATATAAAATAAAAGAAGTCACACCTTTCTTTCCAAGCAAGCCGTGGATGGCCGCCGCACCGGTATCGCCGGAGGTCGCTCCTAGTACCGAGATATTTTGGCCCGTTTCTTTAATTTGGTACTCATATAGATTACCCAAAAACTGTAAGGCAAAATCTTTAAATGCCAGCGTAGGCCCATGGAATAACTCCAAGACCAAAAGGTTTTCATTGAGCTTTTTTATAGGCGCAATCGCCGGGTCATCAAAATGAATATAAGAACGATCTATAATATCTCCGAGGTCAGCTTTAGGGATATCGGTAGCAAATAATTCGAAAAAAGATTTACAAAGCTCGGTATAAGACAGACGGCTCCATTGCTCTAAGTGGGGTTTCAAATCAGGCAACTTACTTGGAATATACAAACCTCCATCCGGAGCTAAACCATGCGCAACCGCGGTCCTAAATGAGACCGGAGGCACTTGATTACGTGTACTTATAAATTCCATAAATCGCTGACTAGCTCTGGGCATCCAAGCCAAATGCCTTGTGTATAATTCGGGTTGAGTCTTCAGCTGAATCAGGATTGATCCCCACTGATATTTTAATCTCAGAAGTACTCACGAGCTGAATATTAATTCCATTATCGGCTAAAGTATCAAATAAAGTTGCCGCGACTCCTGAGTGTGAGCGCATGCCGACCCCCACAATCGATACGATGGCAATATCGCTGGATTCAAATTTTGTTTCACTAGAGTCTTCAGCAAAAGCGGACTGGACCGCCTCCTCGGCTCTAAGGACATCATCCCTTGGCACTGTGAATGTCATATTAGCTTTACCTTCTCGCCCAATATTTTGGACGATCATATCGACACACACATCGGCATTCGCCAATGACTGAAAGAGTTGCGCAGCCGCACCCGGTTTGTCGGGCAACTCACTCACAACAATTTTTGCTTGTTTGTTATCAAGGGCCACTCCACTGACCACTACATCTTCCATAGATTTTACTTCTTCTTTCACGATTGTTCCTGGGTTACGATTAAAACTAGAGCGTACTTCAAAATTAACTTTAAATTTTTGGGCAAATTCTACCGCCCTATTCTGCATTACTTTAGAGCCTGAACTGGCTAGTTCGAGCATTGCTTCATAGGAGATAAATTCTATTTTTTGAGCATTCGGCACCACTCTTGGATCCGCAGTATATACGCCATCTACATCGGTAAAAATTTGGCATAGATCTGCTTTTAGGGCAGCGGCGATAGCAATTGCGCTGAGGTCTGAACCCCCTCGCCCGAGCGTGGTGATCTCGCCAGAATCTGAGTGCCCCTGAAAGCCTGCTAAAATAACCACTTTGCCCGCTTCCAGTTGTTCGGGGATATCGCCTCCAGAAATATCCTTGATTCGAGCTCGTGTATGATTTGGGTCGGTCAATATGCCCGCAGCTTTACCGGTTCTTGAAATCGCGGGTATATCTAGCTGATGCAGTGCCATAGTCATTAAGGCAATTGTTTCTTGTTCGCCTACCGTGAGCAGTAGATCCATTTCCCGGTTGTCCGGACTTGGGTTCAGTGCCTTGGCTCTAGAAATTAAGTCATTGGTCACGCCTGAACGGGCTGAAACAACTACGACAACTGAATTACCTGATTCATAAGTCTCTTTAACTTTTTGTGCTACATTCTTTATTCGGTCTACATCACCGACGGAAGTGCCTCCATATTTTTGAACGATCAATGCCATGCTAAT
>CAJWRZ010000027.1 GCA_913045955.1 uncultured Puniceicoccaceae bacterium | reverse complement strand
CAGCATTCGATATAGTTCTCTTATTGTGAGTGATGATAAGGAATTGTGATTTCTTGGTGAAATCACGAAGGGTCTCACAAAAACGCCCGATATTCGCGTCATCCAATGCTGCATCAATTTCATCAAGCACACAAAAAGGACTTGGTTTAACTAAGTAGATCGCAAAAAGCAAAGCGACCGCAGTCATTGTACGCTGTCCACCCGATAAGAGCGTTACATTCTTAAGACGTGTACCCGGAGGGCGCGCTATGATATCAATACCCGACTCAAGTGGATCTTCAGAATCAATTAAATTAAGATCAGCGATGCCACCACCTGAGAGTCGGTCGTATGTGTAAATGAAGTTTTCTCTCACCTGATCGAAAGTATCTTTAAACATCGTGAGTGAAGTCGCGTTGATCTCATCTATAGAACGAACCAATAAATTTTTAGACTCCCAGAGATCATTGCTTTGTTCCTTCAAGAAATCAAAGCGCTCTTTTAAGTCAGCATACTCACTAATAGCATCGACATTCACAGGGCCCATACTTGCGATGCGCCCCTTGTGCTCACCCACCTCAGTTTCAATCAGCGCCCAATCCAACAATTCCATCTCAGCAAGGTCTTCTTCGCTAGGATGCTCGGCTTGTTGCTTAACCTTTTTAGAAGGCAGTTCAAGATCCTCAAGCCCTTCAATAGAAAATTTAATATTCAAATCATTCCCCGCCTCCCAATACTCAGCACGCCAATCGATCGATTCTAAATCCATCTGATAATCAGTAGTAATGCGTTCCTTTAGGAAACTAATTTTAGTTCTTCGCTCGGTAAGTTTGAGCTCGATTTCATTGAGCTCTTGCTCCGCTTTTTTCAGAGAAGCTCGCTGAGTAGATAAATTTTCTTCCGCTTTTAAAATAGCCAAATCTAAAGCCTTGAGCCCTTTCTGGTTTTTTTCCAACTCTAATAAAGCTGCCTCATGAGTCTGCTCAATTTCTTTAGCTTGCTGGAGGGCTTTCGCCTTATCCACTTCATAGTTATGAATCTGCTCATCAATCAGCTCAATTTCTTGATTACGACGATCGATCCGTTTTTCTAAAGCATCTTTTTCAATTTGCACTCGCTCAATTGTTTCATCAACCGAAAGCAATATCTGCTTTTTTTCAGCCAGCTCTAAGCGAACATTGGCCAATGATTCCCTCTGATTTTCCAAATGCTCTCGTGCTGAATTTATTGCTTCTTCTAAAGCGCTATTTTCACTGCGTAAAGATTCGAAATTAGCTTCAGCCTCCTTCAAATCTGTTTTTGAATTTTCAGCCTGATTAAGGATCGATGAATGCGCTTCGTCTAAATGATTACGACTTTGCTCGGCTGCTTCATGAGCCTCGATTGTTTTCTCGATTTTTTCTTTCTGAGTGCGCGCATCCGAATTTAAAGCAGCGATTTCTTGGGTTAACCCCGTGAGTTGATCACGCAAAGATTCAACAAGTACATTGGCTTTATTACGCTCATCCTCAACTTGCTCATAAGCCTCTCTGAGGCGATTCAGTTCCTGGCGATCCAACTTAATTTCCTTCTCCAGCTGAAGCACCTCACTAGCGCGCTCTAAAACCCCGGCAGATTGATCTCCGGAATCCGTCCCTCCATAAACTAAGCCACGATGGTCAATCAATTCACCCTGCTTTGTGGCTACTAAAGAAAATTGAAAATCAGGATTTTGAGTCCAAAACTCAATGAAGCCCTCTAAAGATTCACAGAAGTAACAACCCTCAAGGTAATTGCCTACGGTCTGTTCTAGATCTTCCTGAATCACTTTAATCACCGAATTAGCCTCCAGCATCCCATCAGGCAAGGCGTGTTTATTAGCACTTATCCTTTGATCGCGATCAAACTGCAAACAAACGCGGCCTAATTTATGAGTATCCAGGGCTTTAATAATTGAAAGTGAGCGCTTGGCATCCCCCACATAAAGAGCATCAACCGCCATCCCCAATAAGGCCTGAAGTCCCACCGCAAACTCTTTGGGCACTCTTATTAATTTTGACAATATCCTGACGCTCGACTCGTCAGCGACTTCAGCTAATTGACCACTTAAAATCGATTTAGCCCCTTCAGCAAAACCCTCAAACTTAGCTTGTAGATTCTGCAAAACATTCAACTGCGCAGTCTTTTTGGCAATAGAACGATCAGCCAGCGTGTAAGCTTCTTGTAACTCCCTAAATTCATTCAGCTTCTTAGTAGACTCCCCTTTTGCTTGCTCAAGCTCCAACTCCTTGGCGCTTATCTTACTAGTGTATTGAGTCTGCTGTTCCCCAATCGCACTCGCTGCAGCTTCAAAAACACTCAACTCCTGCTTATGGGTAACAATCTTATCGGTTAGATTAGCATGTTTAACTTGGTGCGTTTTGATCTCAAGCTCAAGACTTGTTGATTCCGAACGAGCACGCGAAATCCTAGCTTCCATTTCCAAAACAGCCGAACGTTTTTCCTGCAATCTTGATTCTAATTCATTAAGCTTAGTTTGTGTTTTTAAAAATGTAGATTCTTGATCCTGATGAATTAAATCCGAATCACCCATTAAGTTAAGCTGCTTTTGCTTACTTTTAGACTCTTCTTGAGCACGCTCCACTAATTGCTTTTGCTCAAGCCTCAGCGCCTCAATTTCTTGCTTATAATTCGCAATCTGAGTCTTTGAGTCTTTGGAGCGAATAGAACATAATTCTGCCTGATTCGCTGCAGTTTCTTTTTCCGAGCGAAGATTATAAACCTTCTGTTGAAGCTCCTGCATTTGGTCGAATAAATCCTGGCGATCTTGCTTTTTCTGTGTAGCACTCGACTCTTCCGCCCCCAAAGCCCCCGATTCTTTTTCTACCGTGGCAGTGAGTTCTTTAGATCGACCCAAAAAACTATTCATGTAAGAATCAAATTCACTATAACGCTTTGCCGACAAAGCTAAATCCAAATGCTTAAAACGGTGCTCTAACCTTCTGTAACGAAGCGCCTTGCTAGCTTGACGTTTTAGAGAGTTGATTTGCCGCCCGACTTCCTCAATCACATCGGTCACTCGGGTCAAATTGGTATCCACTAAGGCAAGTTTATTCAGGGCTTCTTTGCGTTGGCTCTTATACAAAGTGATTCCGGCAGCTTCTTCAAAAATAGTTCGGCGCTCTGAAGCATTAGTCGATAAAATCTGATCGATTTGCCCTTGGAGCATAAAAGAATAAGAAACTCGGCCCACTCCGGTATTGGCAAAGAGTCGTTGGATATCTTTAAGCCGAGCCGACTTGCCATTCAAATAATAATCACTCCCGCCATCGCGACTGACTTTTCGGGCGACTGCCACCTCATTAAAGGCGGTCCCTAAATCTTTTTCACAATCAGTGAAGGTCAGAACTACTTCCGATGTGGGTAAAGCTTTTCTTTTTTCCGTACCTTCAAAAATAATATCCTGCATTGATGAACCACGGAGCGCCTTTGCACTTTGTTCACCGAGCACCCAACGGATCGCATCGACAATATTACTTTTGCCGCAACCATTAGGGCCCACAACTGCCGTCATACCCGGTTGGAGTTCGAGAACTGTCCGATCGGCAAAACTCTTAAACCCGCGGATCTCAATTTGTTTTAAATACATTCCGTCTTGTTATCTATTAATAAAAATCCAATAATCGTGGGCATCACATTAGCTCGCAATTAAAAAATTCCCACAAACCCTCTTTTTTGAATATCCCAATTATTAAAATGACAGAAATAACCAACGATGATTTGAATAACCCATTAAATTGGCCCCAAAAAGCTTACCAAAATAAAGCTTTCCTTAATACCGAAAATGCTCGCATGATTCGCGTTCTTTGTGAATTAACTGAGCCGATTCAGCGTTTCAAAGATGCCCAGATCGATAAGACGATTGTTCTATTTGGCTCAGCCCGAACCATCCACCCGGATGCAGCGAGAGAAGCTTTAGAAAAGAGCGAGGCCCTGATCGCTCAAGAAAAAAATCCAAGCCTTGAATTATTAGGTAAGCACCAAGCTGCCCTAATCAATGTGAAATCAGCGCCTTATTACAAGGCGGCTCTAGAACTTTCTAGGAAATTAACCGAATGGACCCTCAAGCTTCCCCCAAAAGAACGTTTTATAATCTGTTCTGGTGGCGGGCCCGGCATCATGGAAGCGGCGAATAGAGGCGCCTCCGAAGCGAATGGGCCTTCGGTTGGTCTTGGGATCAGCTTGCCTTTTGAGCAAGGTCTCAACGAGTACATTTCCAAAGAATTACAATTTGAGTTTCATTATTTCTTTATCAGAAAATATTGGTTTGTTTTATTAGCCAGAGCCTTGGTCGCTTTCCCGGGCGGTTTTGGAACATTGGATGAACTTTTTGAAACGCTGACGCTGATTCAGACCCAAAAGATTCAAGGCCGTGCTCCTATTATTCTCTTTGGAGCTGAATTCTGGAACAACTTGATCAACTTTGATGCTTTAGTCGAATGGGGTATGATTTCCCCCGAAGATTTAAACCTAATTCAGATCACTGATTCGGTGGACGATGCTTTTAAGCTGATTGTCAATCAACTGACCACTTGCTAATCAGTGACGATTTTACCTTAGGAAAAGTCTGCTTGATAAATATCGTGCAGGCGAACCAAACCTTGGAGCACCTGGCTATCTCTATCGATGACCGGCATAATGGAAATAGGCGACGGACGATCTTCCATCATTCTTAAAGCTTCCCTAATCAAGCAGTCGGCGGTGATTACTGTAGGCTCTTTTGTTGCGCACTCGCTGATCGGCAGATCCAAGACGGACCCTTTCTTTGATAAGAGTCGTCGGAGATCCCCATCGGTTATAAGACCTTTCAGGCATTGATTCTGATCTAAAACACAGGCAGCCCCTAAAGGAAAATCATTCATGGCTAAAACGGCCTCCCGGAGGGTGCTCTCCTCGGTTACACAGCCCACTTTCTCAGTCTTATGCATTACTTGGCCCACCTTGAGTAATAAATTGCGCCCGAGTTGGCCCCCTGGATGATAGCGCGCAAATTCTTCAGGGGTAAGTCCTTTTCGGGAAATCACCGCCGATGCCAAGGCATCGCCTATAGCAAGGGCAACCGAGGCACTAGTAGTGGGCATTAAATTCAAAAGATCGGCTTCCTTCTCAACACTGCCGTCTATAACAATCTCCGCGGCATGACCAATCGGTGAATCTTTACGACCGATTATGGCAATGACGGTTGATTCAAAAGCTTTAAAGACCGGCATCAATCGAACTAATTCGGCTGTGCTACCGCTTTTAGATAATACAATAGTGACATCACCGGGTTTGTAGATACCTAGGTCTCCATGGATTGCTTCACTTGCATGCAAGAAAACACTGTCAACGCCACCACTCATGAAGGTTGTTGCAATTTTTTTGGCGATATGACCCGACTTACCCACACCGCAGATAACTACTTTACCTTTCGAATTTAAAATAGCATCGACCGCTGAGGAGAAAGTAGCACCCAGTTGCTCAGAAGCTTTAACTATTGAGTTCGCCTCGGCTTGCATAACGCTTTTACCGTGGGCGATGTGAGGATCTTCCGATTTGGATACTTCAGTTTTTTTATTCATTACCGTATTCTAACGAGCACTTATATGATAATTTTAAGCAAAAAATACAATCTCAAAATGAGAGTAGGACCTAAGCAAAAGACCCAACAAATGATCAATGATCAAGAACCGAACTGAAGATAAACTCAAGGAATGAGAGTTAAGCCTAATAGCGCTAACTTAAGATTCAATGGGTAGCGTCTAACTACCAAGCCTTTTTCTTATGGCGATTGGATTTCAAACGCTTACGGCGTTTGTGTTTGTTCATTTTTAAGCGACGCTTTTTCTTTAGGTTTCCCATATATTTTACTTATTTTTATAGTAGATAAGGAGTGAGAAAAAGCCAAACATTTGGCCTAGTGTAAAGGATTTTCTTCAACTAAATAAAAAAATCCTCAAAATCATACTAAATTAAGGTAATTCAGCGCTGTTTTTAAGCCTCTAGGCATTTCTGCACTTATTGTCTCCTTCGGATCATTTTCGATACTAAAGGAGGCTTTTTCTAGGTGCAGAGCCAAGCCTTTGAAAATCTCTGTATTTAGATCCTGAGCTTTTTTGCGCTTACCAATCGAAGCATAAGTCGGGGCAGGCACGCCCTCATACAGAGTCTCGCCCATTAGCTTAAGACCTGACAGCGAAGCATGTAAACGAACTTGATGCGGTCTAAAGAGCTGTGTATTAGCTTCCCATAGTCCCCAACCTGTTTCTTCTCCGGAAAGTCTTCTAAAGGCTGTTTTTGAGCGTTTACCCTTGGCGCTTGAGGGGATCATTTTACTTTTTGTGCGGTGCGCCAATAAAGCCGTATCATTCACAAAACTTGAGCCTAAGGCTTCGCTAGAAAATGCGACGAAGAGGAATTCAAATTTAATGAAGCTAGAACCGAAGGCATTCCTTAAGTGCGCGATACTGGTTTTATCTTTTCCAAATAAAGCGATTCCACTAATTTCAGGGTCTAAGGGATAAATAGACCCGAAGAGTTCAGCGCCGGTCGAGACAAACTCTGGCTTAGCTTCTTTGAGCTGAACATTCAAACACCCATCTAAGTGAACATTCGTGGCATTCCATGGGTGCTGTCGAACCGCGACGCCTGAAGGTTTATTCAGCGCTATAAATCCTTCCTTATTCGCGATGAACTCCAAACGCAGACTCTCTTGACCGAGTAAAGGCTTAGGGAAACCCAAATAGCTTTTAGCTTCATTTTTTTTCTCCGTCATACTTCAGCAAAAAAAGAAAAACCCCTAAATCCACAAAAGTAGAAATAGGGGCAATATGTATTTGGGGTAGAAATTTTTAGGCTAAAAGTTGCGCACAACTCGCTTTGTGACGTGCAATTTTGTTTGCATGCACCAATCCAGTTTTGCCCGCTTTGTCTAATGCAGAGATGAAATTCTTAGACGCTGAAGCGATTGCATCCTTATCCTCTGATTCGGTCGCTTCCTTAACTTTCTTAGCCAATGTCTTTAAACGACTTTTGACCTGACGATTGTTAAGCGTACGAGTTTCGGTTTTACGGATGTACTTAAGTGCTGATTTGCTATTTGCCATATTTAAAAAAAAGGAGAGTTAAAAAATGACATTCACGGAATTATGTCAAATATTAAATTAAGGTCCGATTTTGGCCTGCTATAAGCCGGATTCTGTCCATCAAGCATACAAACTGCATGCAAAACTGTGCGTTCATTTATCTTTGCGGCATACCCGGAATCATTAGACGAGCCGCCTGATCCCCTATTTTGCCTTGCACCGAGTTGGGTTTTTCCTGCCATCATTGTTACCTTTGATGCGGTGAGCTCTTACCTCCCCTTTTCACCCTTACCTTCATATAAAACAAAGGCGGTTTATTTTCTGCGACACTATCCGTCATAACGAATTACTTCGTCACGCCCTTATTTTCATAAGGAACTCTGCTCTACGGTGTCCGGACTTTCCTCTCATTATAAAACAAGCAAACGCCCACAGACCAAAATCGAAAAACTAACAAGGAACAAATTTTAAATTAAAAAATCAAACATTACCTTAAAGTGCTTTAAAGATTCGGCAAGCCCACATATTCCTTAAAGAACCCCATCCCCAAACCCCATTCCCGGATACCCTTTATATTCAATGACAAAAGCGCTTGAGTATACTTATATATAAATAGAGGTCTAATTGGATATTATTGCAGGCTAAGAACATCAAGATATAGGGAATCTACGCTTAAATATTAAAGGATTGACGCTATTTTATAATTGTCTGTCAGCTATTTTCTATTAAGTTCCAATATAAATAAGTCGAAGCATTTAATTAGTGAGCATCCGTAATCAATAATAAGGAAAATCTGATGAAAAAGAAAACCAGCGCTAAAAAGAGTCCTAGCAAAAGCATTTCTAAAACAACCATTGCCTCAAGAGTCGATGTGGGCTTCGGCAACAATCTCTATATTCGCGGGCAAGGTGGTGGCCTCAGCTGGGATGTCGGCACCTTAATGAAAAATGTTTCACCTTATGAATGGGTTTGGGAAAGTAAGACAGCGACCCAAACCATCGAATATAAATTGATCATCAATGATGAACTTTGGGCCAACGGCGAAAACCAATTTGCAAGCGCTGAAGGAACCTCAATCAGCGCTCCAACCTTCGACTGGTAAATTTATCAGCTCAAACTTAGGCGAAGACTGAAATCAAGTCAGAGACTTTTAAGGGGCTCCCAAAAAACTAGTCCCTACATCAAGAGAAGGATTGTTTAATTTCTCTTCAACAAAAAGCATCCCCTCTTCAAGTAAGCTCTCCTTTTCTGAATCCGAAGCATTTTCAAAAATAGCATCAGGGAATACTTTCTCTGCATCGACTACTATTTTAGCAAAGGGCAAAGGAATCATTAATTTATCCCAACTTCTCAATCGCGTACACCACTCTAGTCGCATCCGAATAAGGAGCAGTGGGATCTTATACTTGTTCGAGAGAAACACCGCTCCCGGCTTCATTTTATAAATTGGACCAGTAGGGCCATCCGCTGCGTAGGCAATATGGCGATGCCCTTTTATAGACTTGTGGATTTCTTTAAGGGCCTGAATCCCTCTTTTATGGGCCGATCCACGGATCACACTACAACCTAATCGCTCACAGAAGTAAGCCAAAAAATCCCCATCCCTACTTGAGCTGATCATAATCGACATCGAGCGCCTCGGCAGCTTATCAGTCATAAGCAAGAAAAGAACCACCAAGAGCTGGTTATGCCAAAATAGAATTATAGAAGACTGAGAATCCGTTTCAGAAGCCTCCACATCCGACGCCTTGTATTTATTTAAATGGTACGACTTAAATCTTCCAGAAAAGGAGAACCTAGCCGTCCAAGCTATGCAAAAAAACAGAGCAAACAGTAATTCAATTAAAATTCTTTTAAACCAATACATTGTAGATATATTCATAAAAACATTGATCCCTCTAATGAAAATAAGAAAATTCAATTAAGTTAAGAATTAAATGATACCTAAATCCTATCCTTGACCCCGTCAAATCCCATAACATCGTTTGAGCTAAAATTAAAATGCCAGAAAACACTAACACTTCATCCATGGATTCGATAATCGCACTTTGTAAACGCAGAGGGTTTATCTTCGCTTCCTCCGAAATATATGGCGGCTATAACGGCTTCTTTGATTATGGGCCACTTGGAGTTGAGCTTCGCAACAATATCAAAAATATTTGGTGGCGCGATATGGTTCAACGCAGAGAGGATGTCGTCGGCTTAGACTCCTCTATTATAATGCATCCAAATATTTGGAAAGCCTCTGGGCATGTCGATGGATTCTCTGACCCAATGGTTGACTGCAAAGAATCTAAATTACGCTATCGTGCTGACCAGCTCTTTGTTTCTGAGGTATTTCTAGACGATCAATCTGCCGGATATATCGCGACACTCGAAGGCAGCGCGCTGAGTGAGAAAATCAAGCAGGCCAAAAAATTACGGAATTTAAAAGGAAACAAACAAGCCAAAATCGACGAAGCAAAGCTCGATTCCTGCAACATAGATTTCACTGAGATAAAAGACGCTGAAAGGCTGATAACTTTAGGACCGGATGCCAACGAGCTTGGAACACTTACTGAACCTAGAGAATTTAAATTAATGTTTGAAACTAAAGTTGGTTCTTTAGCTGATGAATCTGCCGTGGCATACTTACGACCGGAAACAGCTCAAGGTATCTTTTCGAATTACAAAAATATTGTGGACACCGGACGAGTTAAAATACCCTTTGGGATCGCCCAAATTGGTAAAGCTTTCCGCAACGAAATCACACCTCGGAATTTCATATTCCGCTCTCGTGAATTCGAACAAATGGAAATAGAATATTTCATCGCCCCGGATGCTGATTGGAAATCACTGCATCGCGAGTGGCTCGATAACTGCATAAACTGGCTAGCTTCCATTGGAATCCCTAAAGAAAGTATCTCTGAAGATGTTCATCCCGAAGATAAATTAGCATTCTATTCTCGAGCGACCACCGACCTGATGTTCGACTTCCCACATGGTCGCCAAGAATTGTGGGGTGTGGCCTGCCGTAGCGACTATGACTTAAAGCAACATCAAGAGCATTCAGGAAAGTCTATGGAGATTTTCGACGAGGCCACCAAACAGAAGTTTGTGCCGCATGTCATCGAGCCTTCTCTCGGCGTTGACAGAACTTTACTGGCAGTCCTGACCGCGGCCTACGATGAAGACGAAATACCCAATGATAAAGGGGCGGTTGAGAAAAGAACCGTTCTGCGCTTCAGCCCAAAAATCGCTCCTTATAAAGCAGCGATTTTCCCGCTTGTTAAAAATAAGCCAGAACTCGTAGAGCTTGCGCTCGACCTTTACAAGAAACTTCAAAAAAGATGGAATGTCTTTTATGATGCTTCGGGCGCAATAGGTCGCCGCTATAGAAGACAAGATGAGATCGGAACTCCTTACGGCATAACCATTGACTTTGATACTCTTGAAAAAGACGGAACCGTCACTCTTAGAGATCGTGATACCACTGAACAAAAGAGAATGCTTCCTGAGGAAATTTTTGAATTCTTAGAATCTGCAATCGAAGGGTAATTCAATCTACAGTGACTTCAAAGCACAATGCCGTGGTATTGTCTTTACCGTCTTCGACTACAGCTTGATCCACTAAATTCCGAGCGAGGTTATCCTGCTCATCGACAAATATAGGGGCTTCATATTTTAGAGATCGGTGAATCGCAGAATCAAAGAGGCCCTCGGTTAAACCATCTGAGCAGATTAAGAAACGATCTTTACCGCTTAATGGCAATTCAGCAAACTGCGGCTTTAAGTGCTGGTTTTTACCACCAATAACTTGTTGGAGTTGGTTTCTAGCAGGATGTATCCGCGCTTCGTACTCACTAATGTCTCCCTTACTCAGTAACCAAGCAACATGCGTATGGTCCTCACTGAGTTGGCTTAATTTTGAGCTAGCATCCAAATGATATATACGACTATCCCCAATGTGCCCGATATAAATCCGATCTTTACGAACCCAGCACAAACTTAAAGTAGAGCCCATCCCCTCTAATTCGCTATAAGAACGCCCCAAGTCAATAATCGCATTATGCATATTGTTCAATAATTGGGATAAGATAGCTTTATAGGAAACTGTTGATCCGTCGACTTGCGGGTCAAATACACCGGGAAATAAGAGGGCAATTTGATCGACAACTATTTGACTCGCAAAATTCCCTGCGTTAGCACCGCCCATCCCATCACTGACCGCAAAAACATAATCTCCATTTGTGTTAGAATCCTCTCCTAATTTGCCTAAACGAAAGACCCCTTCTTCATTCACTTTCAAAGCAATGAAAGCATCTTCATTACTCGACCTAAATCGGCCTATATCACTATGCCCTGACCAGATTATCATCCGTTTACTAGAGACCTCATCGCCGACAGTGTCCATAAATATCCTAAAGTTCTCTTAAATAAGTCAAAATTATCATTTCCAATCTTCTCGATTTGGGTGAGAAATCATTTTAGGACTCGGCAGATACCCATCTTCGAGAATCGTTGCATATTCAAAATCAATTATACAAAAACGCCCCATTCCCGCATTGTAAGTTATATTGCGGACGGCTTGATCCTCATGTCGCACTCCATAGGACTTTAATTCGTCAAATAGCTGGTCGCACTTTCTTTGACTAAGATGCTCCACTTTCTGACCGCAATTTGTCGTAGCGATGTAAAGGTCAGCGTCTTTCCTTTCGACAATCTTAGGAACGAAAGGACAATTTCGGGCTTCTAAATATTCCAATACCTGGATCTCGTTCGCATAACGCTCCGCGGCTTCCGGTCCTAAAAACCACTTTTGTACACGACCATCATACCCAACATAAACCCGAGCCCGAGCCGTATTTTTTGCGTTCGCCATGCTTATAAATTGTAAAATATCCTAAATTAAGGCAAGGGAGTTGAGTGATAACTAGCAATTTTTTTAAAAATACTTGCACTAATCTCCATGGCACGCATCTTGCTTCTAATAGAACTTTGATAGTAATTACTAGAATCTATTGAAATTTAATACACAACAATATCCAACTTAATTCAAAATCCATAAAGAGTATGGCAAAATTAAAATTAGAATACATCTGGCTCGACGGCTATGAGCCCGTAGCTAACTTACGTAGTAAAACAAAGATAGTGGAAGGTGACCCTGAGTCATTTTCACTAGAAGATTGTCCGATGTGGGGCTTCGATGGAAGTTCTACTAAGCAAGCAGACGGAAGTGATTCTGACTGCATGCTAAAACCAGTGGCTATCTACCCTGATGGCGCTCGCCTCAATGGCTTTCTTATCATGAGTGAAGTTATGTTACCCAATGGTGACCCTCACCCATCCAATGCAAGAGCCACAATCACTGACGACTCAGGTTTCTGGGTTGGACTCGAACAAGAATATTTCATGTACCAAGACGGTCGACCTGTTGGATGGCCAGAAAATGGCTTCCCGGATCCTCAAGGTGAATATTACACCGGTGTTGGTTTCAACAATGTAGGTGATGTCGCTCGTCAAGTCGTAGAAGAACACTTAGACCTTTGCCTTGAAGCAGGAATTAACCACGAAGGTATCAATGCAGAAGTGGCTAAAGGACAATGGGAATTCCAAGTATTTGGAAAAGGCTCTAAAAATGCCGCCGACCAAGTTCATGTAGCACGCTATATCTTGCTAAGAGTTTGCGAACAATACGGCATCGAAGTTAACTTCCATTGTAAACCCTTCACAGGTGACTGGAACGGCTCTGGTATGCACTGTAATTTCTCCTCAGACTACATGAGAGATACAGGCGGTAAAGATTACTTCATGAAGCTCATGGATAAATTCGAAGCCTATAAAGATGAACACATCGCGGCTTACGGTCCAGAAAATCACTTGCGCCTAACCGGTCTTCACGAAACACAATCTATCGATAAATTCTCTTGGGGAATCGCCGATAGAGGTGCCTCCATCCGCGTACCTCATAGCTTTGCTAATGACGGCTACAAAGGATACCTAGAAGATCGCCGTCCAAATTCACAAGGAGATCCTTACAAGATCGTTTCCCGGGTACTCAAAACTGTACTAGAAACTGAAGCTGATTTTAAATAAGAAAAAATCTTTGATTTAATTAATCAAATGGTCACCTTAGTAGGTGACCATTTTTTTATGCGAAAATCAAAGTATCTATTAATTTACATATTAATATCAGCCACAATAATTGCTCAGACGATAGACTTAAATAAATTATCTTTAGAGCAAAAAACTGATATTTATTATATCCTTAAAGCTTTAGATCATAAAGCTCAGAACAAATATATATTAATTTCCGAAGGCAATAGCGAGCCAACAAAATTTAATATCAAAGAATTAAGTTTACGATTAAGTTCTGCAATAAACTCACCAAGTAACCCAGAGGACGGGAGAGGAATAGACTACTTTCAAAGAATTGATGAGACTTATAAAAATTCAAAATTAAAGATGAAAAAGATTAAAGGTTTTAGGTTTAATATTTATTCTAGTAAATTAGATAAAATAAGTATAAGTTTTGAATGCAATGAGTTATACCTTGGTAAATCCTCTATAGGGCCATTTATGTATCCCTCAAATAAACTTTTAATAAATGCCCCACTTATAAAAATCCATTAACCTATACAATTCAATGAAGACAAAAATCCTCACACTCCTATTGTTCTTAACTGTCAGTTGTTTTGCAAGTACATCTCTCACTTCCATTAAAGAAGCGATAAAGGATTTAGATTTTAAGTCCGCTAAAGATTTATTGAATTTGTACCAACTAGAAAATCCTGATGACAATGATGCATTGATATATAATTTTATAACAAATTATGGCTACTACATAGAAGAGGACTTACCCAATTATTTAATCGCTAACTTAAACGCAAAAGAATCCATAAAGGAGTCATTCAATCTTTTTGATGGGAAAAAAGAATTAGAATACAAACACCCAATAATTGATGAAGGATCCCAGCAATTCATTGGTTATTGGAGGAGAAATCCTTCACATTATATGGAATTTTCGGAGGAATATTTTACAAACGAAATTTTAAATGGTTTTGAATACGAATTAATAAAAGATGAAAAAAGTATATTTGAATTGGTCGACCTTGGCGGTAGCACCAACAACAATGGAAGATACTATGAGGGGGAATATTACACCCCTAAAGACTCTAACTCTGGAATTAGTTTTAGATATTTAGGCATTAGTCAGCAAATCGATTTCAAGATAATCAGAGATTCATCTTGGGGTTCCGAATCTATGCCTGAATTAGATGTCTTTATAAATGGGCAATGGATAGGGTATATAGCTGGATGGGGATGGGAAATATCTACCCCTTCGACATATTTTTATTCAGGGTGGAATCATCAAATCAGTATTGAAGAATTTCCTGTATTTTTAAGGAATGGGGACACCATCTCATTCGAAGTATACGATCACGGAGGTAGCTTTTCTAACATTATTAATTTTGGTTCTCTCGGGATAGAAATAGATTCCGATGATCAACTAGAAGTCGAAAACGGAGTCAGCATTAATAACTATTTCCCACTATACTCTGATTACACAAACTTACATTTTGGATTTGAGGGAGATACTATTCCCAATGAGGTGAGGAGCTATGGCGCTTCAAATCAAATCCAAATAGACAAAACTAATTTCTACTCTGAAAACTCTTCTTTGTTAGTAAGTTCGAGAGTGCACCCTTATCATGGCATAGGCTTTAAGCCTAATGCTAGCACTATTAAACCTTACAAGAATTACACAGTATCAGCTTATGCTAAGCTATTAAATAACGAAAGTAAACAAAACATAAGGTTAATCTCAAGAATATACAATCAAGGGAATAGTGAATTTTTAAAATTAGATAGCAAAGAAGTGAATGATGACGGTTGGGTACACTTAAGCTCTAACTTTCAGGTTGATACCGATGATTACATTTATGATGAATTTATCATTAGTGGTCCTGCTGGAGGCATTGATATACTAATCGATGATTTAAAATTAATTGAGGAGGAACCCGAATTCAGCATAGATACAGTCAAGGATTTAACGTCCATATTTACTTCCAAGGGAAACCTCATAAGAGTTTGGTTAGAAAATAATATAGAAAACCTAAATAATTATGACACCGAAGGCACAACTACTATTAGCACTGACTTTTCTGGTTATGATGAACCCATAATTATTGAGTACTGTGACGTATTGATGATCAAGTCGTTACTGCAATTGGAAAATGCTTTTCTAGGCATGTTGGATCAATATGACTTACCTATAACTTTCAGTTTTGAACAATTTAAAACAATGGGAGATGCTGATCACGAAAGCATCGGGGACTTCCTCGAAAGCTATACATCAGTTTTAAGCACTCTTCCAGGAAAGTTAGAGGATCACCAAGATACAAAATCAGAAATAGAAAACATAATTGAATCTCTAAAATCAGCAATAACTCTACTTTGGAATCGCGAGCCCATCCATAGCTCCACCTACCTAATCGAAATTGAAGATGCGTCGGAAGATAATCTTAATGAGACAATTGCTGTTTTAGATGCTTTCAAAGATTCATTAAGCACTCACGTAAAAACAATAGCTCTTACTAACGACGATGAAGATGGTGGTGCAACAGTCTCCTTTAAGTCTTTTTTTGAAGCAGCACCATTCCCTTTGAAAGAATTTATTTTAGATTATGAGACAGCTGAAGATACCGGATGGGAGACTTTATCAAGATTAGCAATGGCAAAGAAATATGGCTTTATAGGCAATCATTTACCGGAAAACTTCGAAGACCTGATTGTTGTTTTTTATGATGAAAATGGACAAATAAAAAGTACCACAAACTTCAAAAGCAATGCATCAATCATTGAAGGAGATTATAAGTATTTTGATTTTGATATTTATGATGGTGATTTAGAATTTGGGGGCTACCAAGATGAGATGGGGGGCAACGTATATTCCCATGATTTGGTTGGGGCAGGGTCCGGTGGTGCTCTAACCCTCTCATACAACATAGAAAATGAAGGTGCATGGAAGCTTGGGACATATGTTTATGACCATAATACTGGTAGATCTATAGAAGAAATAAATACAGGGAAGTTTGTCTACTATCCCGATCATTGGGATATCAATCAAAATGGGATACCAGATGTTGCTGATTTTTCCAGGGCTAACGGACCGGATACAGGCCAATACAGCATACTTAGGGAAGGCTCGTTAGATTACCTTGATATATTGTCCCCCGATTACATAAGCAGTGTCAATGTACTGCCACTTGCTCCAATGGATAGTTTAAGTGGCTATATCTTGGTTAAGAATGAAGAAGATACCATGGCCTCCCCTACTATCCAATTCTTAGATTCATTATACTTTATTTCTAAAAATAGGCATAAAACAGAGTATATAAGGACTCGTGAAATTCCTGAGGGAGACAACCTCCATGGGAATCATTATTTTATAGATAGAGAAGTGTATGATGATACTATGTATTATACATATAACACCTCGGGAGAAGGGACAACAAACGACCAACTATACTCCCTAGGTATTGATCACTATGAAGGCGGGACATATAACGATATGCCAAGGTTTGAGACGGAATTCAAACTTGTATTTCGTACTCCCCATACCGGATCACTTATTATAACAAGACCATATTCACCAGATAATCCAGTAGAGTCTAAGAATTTTTCGATATACCCAGCATTCCTAGACCTAGACAATGATGGCCTAGATGACCATACAGGCTATCTAGCGGGTCTTACTCCTGATTTCAAAACACTCCCCTCAGAAGAGGAAATTGAATTAGCCATTAAGGAGTATTATGGTATAGACCCTAATGCACCTGCCGATGAAGTTGGTTTACAAGACACGGATAATGATGGTATGCCCGACACTTTAGAAGATAATTTTGGGAGTGATCGACTAAACCCTGAAGATGCAAACTTATCATTAGATCTTTTATTAAACAGTGAGGATATTATTAATAATAAGAGTACCTTTATTCAAAATGCTATTACAAATTTTGTTAACAATAAAAGTAATGGTTATTATACCGAGAGTGAACTTATTAATGTAAGAGACTACTACACGCTCGCTCAGATAGAAGACTTAAGGCCAGGTTCAACTCTATTTGAAATTAACAATAATATAGCAACAATGGGAATTGTTATAGAACACAGTACTAATTTATCAGACTGGTCAAAATTTGGGGATCCTATAAATATAGAATTAGAAAACCCGGATTCGAATGTAGCATTCTACAGATTCAACATGTCCGATAGCAGCGAAGCCGTAAATGAGGTATCTGAAGAGACCACCGATGACTCTGAAAATGATCTCCCCAACTTACCTCAAGTTGAACCACCTTACGAGGATATCCGTCTTATCAGCCCTTCTGCCTTAAATTATGTGCCAGATCTAATCGGAAACGTTATTAACGTTAAGAACTATGGAACAACCGGAAATGGCTCAACAAGAGATGATGACCATATCCAAGCTGCTATTGATCAAGTGGAAACAACCGGAGGAACTGTTTACGTACCGCCCGGAACCTATAATCTGCAAAACTCTTTGATTATCAACAGCAATGATGTTACTTTATTTTTAGATAAAAACGCTGAATTGTTTGTAAACAACTCTATGGATAAGCCAGCTATCATTATTAAAGGTGCTGACAGTGGTTCGCCTCCTACTAATGTAAACAGAATTACAATAACCGGCGGAGGTGTTATTAATTGTAACAGTGCTAATCAATCAGCTTATTCAGCTGGATCTAATATGCCGTTTGGAATAGTTGCTACCAATGTGATAGATTTAACTATCGACGGAATTGAATTAAAAAATACAAAGCACCAAGGACTATTTGTCAGTTCATATATTCCACATAGTGGGGGAAGCACTGGTGTTACTGAAATTCCTAAAGGTGCTGAAGGTCAGTGCCAAAGAGTAAAAATTCTCAACAATCGAATCATTGATGTTCAAAA
>CAJWRZ010000026.1 GCA_913045955.1 uncultured Puniceicoccaceae bacterium | reverse complement strand
TGCAAGGTTTTTTATTCAATATTTTGATTTATTTATTCTAATGATATTGAAGTATCGATTTTAATACCTACTCTTGAGTTATGAGTGGTTTTAATTTCGAGCTAAAATATCCATCAAATCCTTTGTTAAGTATCGATCATCTTCCATTCCCGAAGATAGCAACCGGTAAGGTCAGGGAGATCTTTGAGTTGGACGACGCGTATTTAATGGTGGCTACCGACCGAATCTCTGCTTTCGATGTTGTTTTTAATGAAGGACTGAGCGGGAAGGGGATTCTGCTTACTCAACTGAGCTTGTACTGGTTTGATCACCTAGAGCAGTCAGTAAGACATCATCTAGTAGAGGATCATTCAGCGCGTGTTGCTAGTTTAGTTAAGCAATTTCCTGAGCTTTATGGGAGGATTATGATTGTTAAAAAGCTCAAGCCCTTGCCAATCGAAGCTATTGTAAGAGGTTATTTAGCTGGTTCAGCCTGGGGTGATTACGAAAAGAATAAAAATATATTAGGCTATGATTTGCCGAATAATCTTGTTGAAAGTTCACCACTTCCCAAACCATTATTCACACCGACGACTAAGGCGCAAACCGGTCACGATATTCCTATTTCAGTTGCAAAGGCCGCGGGTATTGTCGGTGATTCTGTTTTAGACCAAGTTGAGGCTTGGAGTCTTAAGATATTTAATAAAGCCTCTGAGCGATTAGCCTCTTGTGGCTTAATTCTTGCGGATACTAAGTTTGAATTTGGATTAGACGAAAAGGGGGAATTGTATTTAATTGATGAAGTACTAACCCCTGATTCTTCGAGATATTGGCTGAAAGAAAATTACGTTGAAGGAACGGCCCAGGAGCCAGTAGACAAACAATTCATTCGTAATTATCTTAATGAATTGGATTGGAATAAGAAGCCACCGGCACCTCAATTACCCCAGTCAGTCTTAGATGAGACGCGCGCGCGCTACGAAAGTGCCTACCGAACAATAACAGGGCAGTAGTATTAATTTGATCCTTTTGTTGCGGTGTTTTTCCTTGAAAAAGAAAATAAATTTTTAAGAGCTACCATTTATTTGCTTCCGGTAATAATCCTCGGAGTATTTTCGCTGACTAAGAACTTAAGGTTCATCAGCTTGGGCATGTTGCATCCAAACTTTGATGTTATCTTCGAATCCTATAGATTTAATTTAATCATTCAGCCGATTCTCTTAGTTTTCTTTGGATTAATTTACCTAATACTACTGAAGTTTGTAGATGAAATAAAATTAGTTTTATGCCTCGCGCTCTTCTGCCTGATAAGCGGGATCGCTACTTTTGCTTTTCAGTACTATGTGACAGTTGTGGAACCTCAAAAATGTTTAATCAAATATGAAACTATCACTACGGATAAGCTGACTAAGCCGATAAGCATTGTTCATTTCACTGACATTCAATCAGCAGGTATTGGAGAATATGAAGCCTCGGTTTTCAAGAAGATCTCCGCTTTATCCCCAGATCTAATTTTGTATACTGGAGATTTTCTGCAGCTTAATAAAGCTCTGGAATTTGATAATCAATGGGAAAAACTCTTGAAGCTCTTTAAACAAGTTAAGCCAAGGTTTGGTATTTATGCAGTTTTTGGAGATACGGAACGTGAGCTGTATTCAAAGTCTGTAGAGGCTATAAAGCCAATAAAGATGCTTTCCTCTAAATCGGAATCTTTTGAGTTTGAAGGGGGTAAGGTCTCATTGCATGGCTTAAGCTTATATCAATCAAAGAACCCTCAATGGGCGATGCGCAGTGTCGAAAAATGGCAAGAGGCACACTCAGATTTAGATTATTTTAGAATAATTATGGGCCATGCTCCTGACTATGCGTTAGCGCTTAAGGATTCAGAAATCGACCTCTGTTTAGCGGGTCATACCCACGGTGGGCAAGTTAATATTCCTTTTTTTGGACCATTAATCATCGATAGTAAAGTTCCTAAAAGATGGGCCCACGGATTTACCCAGATAGGCCTACCTGCCTTGAATGTATCAGCGGGTGTAGGATCGAATCGTTTTAATGGCCTGCCTCCCATACGTTTTAACTGCCCAACTGAATTGACCTTGATTAAGCTAGTTCCCATAAAAACAACTTCCTATTAGTGCTAATATTAATATTAACATCAATATATTCAGTGTTTTTCTTTCTTCTTTTGTAAGTCGCATATTTCAAATCCGATTATAGAGGTATATGATTGCAGCTTTTAGCCAGTGTTTAGTTTTTAGTGTAGACTTTGTTATGTGTGTCTTCCTTTGGTTGGTTCAACTAATAATATACCCTTCATTTTCGGTGATAGATCTAAGCAAGCTAAATAGCTGGCATTTAAAATATACAAAGCGTGTTGGATTGATCATGGGACCTATTATGATCCTGCAAATATTTTTAGTAGGATCTGTCGCCTATTATGAGCCTAATGGAATCACAATATTTCGTTTAATTATTCTTTTATCTTGTTGGGTGCTGACGGTATTAATTTCTGTACCACTGCATCGGAAGATAGAAAATAGAATCGATGTCACCCAATCGATCGAAGCCTTAGTGAAGACTAACTGGTCAAGGACAGCTTTGTGGACAATTCTTTATTTGAGTAATTTTGCTTAAACTTTTCGAGCTGAATGCTCAAATAGTTCTAAGAGGGTTATCGCCCATTTAGAGAAAGTAATTCTTTTAGGTAAAGTTGACTTTCAGTCTCCAATTGCTCAAGGCTTTCTGCTTGATAGCGCCAATTCCAATTACCTTCCGCAGTTCCTGGATTATTAAGGCGAGCAGCGCAGTCTAAGCTCATTAAGTCTTGAAGTGGGACCATAGATATATCGGCGACTGACTTAACCGCGGTACGAAATAAGTCCCAACCAATAAACTCTCCAGAAATATTCAAATATCGTTGAACAAAAGACTTAGATTGCGCATCGAGATCATTAAACCAACCAATCGAAGTATTATTGTCATGAGTCCCTGTGTAAACTACTTGGTTCTTTTGGTGGTTGTGAGGTAAGTAGCTATTGTGCGGATTGTCAGCAAAGGCAAATTGCAATACAGACATCCCTGGGAATCCTGTACTTTTTAATAGTTGTGTAACCTCAGGGGTGATGATCCCAAGGTCTTCAGCTATGATCGGAAGTGATGGGAATTCGCTTTTGAGCAATTTGAATAAAGCCTCGCCTGGCGCTTTGAGCCACTGACCTTTTTTTGCATTCTTTTGATCAGCAGGAACGGACCAATAGGATTCAAAGCCTCTGAAATGGTCAATCCTTAGGCAATCGTACTGTTCTAAGTTATGTTTGATTCTACGCCTCCACCATTTGAAGTTATCTTTTTTGTGAACCTTCCAGTCAAACAATGGATTGCCCCATAGTTGTCCGTCTTCAGAGAAATAGTCAGGTGGGACGCCCGCTACATTGATTGGATTAGCTTGAGCATCTAATTCAAAAAGCTCGGGATTAGCCCAAACATCGGAGCTGTCTAAGGCTACGAATAAAGGCAAGTCACCCATAAGCTGGATGTTCTTACTGTTGGCATACTTTTTAAGTGCTTCAAATTGTTTATAAAAAATAAATTGAGTGAAGGCGTGTTTTTCAGAGGCTTTAGAAATAAAGCTTTTGAAGTTATGAGCCTGTGATTTAGAAAAAGCCTTATACTTGAACTTATGCTTATTTTTGACTGATAAATCTTCTGGCCAATCAGCCCTAGATTGATGGTTGTATTGTTCTTTAAGTGCTCTGAAGTTAGCATAATCATAGAGCCACTCTGCGTGCTTACCGATGAATAACTCGAAATCATTGTGCAATGGACGAAATTCGGAAGCTTTTGATCGGAAGCGTTCATACACTCGGTCAATTAAGGGCCAAAATACTTGATATAAGCGGCCATAATCCACTCGTTCTTCGGGTAAAGCGCGCAAGGGATCGATTGCATCGTTTTCGATTAAGCCTTTTTCAACGAAATAATCCCAATCAATGAAGTATGGATTCCCAGCAAACGCTGAGAAGCATTGATAGGGAGAATCACCGTAGCTTGTGGGGCCTAGTGGACACATTTGCCATATTTTAAAGCCACTATTGCTTAAGAAATCTACAAAGCGGTAAGCGCTGTTACCGAAATTACCAATTCCTACCCGGTTGGGTAAAGAACTAGGATGAAGGATTACACCAGCGGAACGTTCCATGCTAAAAGAAGTGATTGATGATTAATCAAACTGAAATCGGAGCTTTGATTGAAGGATGCGGGTCGTATCCCTCCAAAGTAAAGTCTTCAAACTTGAAATCTTTTAAATCGGTAACCTCAGGATTCAGGCGCATAGTGGGTAAGTCTCGTGGAGTGCGAGCGAGTTGCTCTTTAGCCTGATCCAAATGATTCTTGTACAGATGCAAGTCACCAAAGGTATGGACGAATTCATGTGCCTTCAAGCCGCATACTTGAGCGATCATTTGGGTGAGTAAGGCATAAGAGGCTATATTGAAAGGCACTCCAAGGAATAGGTCAGCGCTTCTCTGGTATAATTGGCAGCTGAGTTTCCCGTTTGCCACATAGAATTGAAATAAAGCGTGACAAGGGGGAAGGGCCATTTGCTTGATTTCCCCGGGATTCCAAGCGCAAACAATGTGCCGCCGACTTGAAGGATTGTTCTTTAGGCTTTCGAGGACAGATTCAATTTGATTGAAGGATTCACCTTGCTGGTTTGTCCAGTCAGTCCATTGGGCTCCGTAGACGCGCCCAAGGTTTCCGTCTTGATCAGCCCATTCATCCCAAATGCTGACTTTATTATCATTCAAATACTTTACATTGGTGTCACCTTTTAAAAACCAAAGTAGCTCATAGATAATTGACCGTAAGTGGAGTTTTTTAGTCGTTAAAAGTGGAAACTTAGGATTGAGAGAAAACCTTAACTGCGCCCCAAATACGGATAGAGTTCCGGTGCCTGTGCGGTCATCTCTTGCTTCGCCCTTGGTCAAAACATGGTCTAATAATTCCAAATAACTTTTCATTTTTCTCAGTCTAAGGCATTGGGTTTTTATTTAGCAAATAAAGAATGTAATTAAGGTCACTTTTAGTGGTAATTTTTGGGTTGGGATCTGGGTTGTCGGTCAAGTGAGCCTGTTGACCGTAATGCGATAAAGCTTCCACCTCGTCAGTTACAGTCACTTGATCATGATGAACCTTCAAGTATGCTTTATTGATAGTTTCGTACTGAAATACTTGAGGGGTCTGGGTCGCCTTTAATTTAGAGCGGTCGAGACTGCGGATATTCAACAAACTAGAATCACCCGAAGCTGGCTCTAGGGATTTGATTGTATCGTTGACCGGCGTGCTTGCAACCGCACTCCCATATTTTTGGGCTTCTTCTAATAATCGAAGGATAAAGGATTTTTTAACCAGTGGTCTAGCTCCGTCATGAATCGCAATAAGATCGATCGCTTCATTAATCGAACTAAGCGCATTATAGACGGATGCTTGCCTAGAGGCGCCACCTTGAACATAGGCAATGGTCGCTGAGTCAAAGCTAAGGGATTCTATTAGGGCTTGGAGCTTGGATTTTTGTTCTAGGTCACGGTATACAACTAAGTAACGATCAAATGCGTCTGAGTTTATAAAGGCTTCTAGGGAGTGGAGTAAGACTGCCTTTCCGTTTAAATCTGCGAGTAATTTATCCGGTACTGAATCTTTCATACGACTTCCAGTGCCGGCTGCTAATAAGATTAAAGCATTCATATCGATAATGGCTTAGGCAGAATTTCTCGTATATTATGTCATTTTAATGACTTAAGAATCGATTGCACGGTTTCGCTAGGATTGGGGCTGTTGAGAATAGGCCTACCGACTACAATAAAGTTGGCGCCTAATTTGGAAGCTTCTTCCGGAGTCATCACGCGTTTTTGTTCATTTAAATCAGCACCTCTTGGACGAATTCCCGGAGTGACTATTAGAGTTGAAGGGTCTAATTCGCTTCTAAGCATCGCCAATTCCAGGGGTGAGGCAACGATGCCGTCAATCCCTGACTGAGTGCTGAGTTTTGCGAGCGTTTGTACTTGAGATTCTACGGATGTGTGGATGTTCAGTTGTTCAAGTTGTGCTTGGTTCATTGAGGTCAAAACAGTGACCGCTAATAATTTTAAATTTGGATTTGATGCATCACGGGCTTTTGCAGCAAATTGACACATCTCGGAGCCACCAATTGCGTGGATCGTTAAAAGATCTATCGAAACTTCAGATAAGCTATCAATCGCTTTAGCTACTGTATTTGGAATGTCGTGTAGCTTCAGGTCTAAGAATATATTAAACCCCATAGCTTTAATTTCCTTGGCTAAAGGAATCCCGTAGGCTGTGAACATTTGTAACCCAATTTTGACCCATTTAAGGCTCCCTTGCATAGTTTTAAGCAATTTTAGGGCTTCTGTTCGATTTGGACAATCTAAGGCTAAAATCAATTCCGTGTGTTTATGTTGATTCATTTATCGATTATTGTTTATTGATTTAGGAACAAAGGCAAATCAACTATTATTTGTTATCGTATTTTATCATCATCTAAATAACTAAAAAAGTATGGTTTCTATTTTTTCTCCAGCTAAGATTAATCTAATGCTTTCAGTTCATGCTCAAAGAGCGGATGGCTTCCATGAGCTTAGCTCAATTATAGCAGCCTTGGATTTTGGGGATAGTTTGGAGGTTAATTTTTCTGAGAATTCAGATTCTTTGGTCTGTGATGATCCCTTGATTCCTGTCGATCAGCGTAACCTGATATTGCAAGCAGCAGAATTGCTAAGAGCGAGCTTGGGCCATGGAAAATACTTTTCATTTAAATTACTGAAAAATATACCCGTAGGAGCCGGACTGGGTGGGGGTAGCAGCAATGCAGTGGCTGCGGTTAGGGGTATGCTTATATTATTAGATATCCGTTTGGCGGATTCGAAGATACAAGAAATTGTCTCAAAGATTGGCTCTGATTGTAGTTTCTTTGTAAATCCAGTGCCTTCACTTATGACAGGGCGTGGCGAAGTGATTGAGCAATTGGATTCCAGTCTGATAGACCGAATCAAGGGAAGGGCTTTGATTGTTTTCAAGCCTGAGTATTCAATATCAACTCAGGAAGCCTATAGCGCCTTGGTTGAAGATTCGTTTGAGTCTGAGACTGAGGCTTTGAAGCGGCTCAAATATGCGGACGATGATGCAGATTTTTGCAATTCAGTACTGTATAACAGCTTTTTAAAAACAACTCGCTCCAAGTATCTTGCTTTAGGAATCTTGCTAGATTTGCTCAATTCTAAAGGGTTTCCATCATTAATGAGTGGTAGTGGAAGTGCTTGTTTTTCTTTACTATCGCCTGGTAATGATGCTAAAGAGAGTCATTACATAAGGGAAATCATAATGAACTCCCTTGGAGAGAATGTCTTTTTGAAGCCTTCTTTTATAATTTAGAGACAATTTTTAGATCAATGACCTCAGTAAATAATGAGCGAGTCTTAATTGGCATAGCTGCTTCCCCTGGAATCTGCCATGGTCCTGCTGTACACTTTTCCCAAGGCCAAGTTGAAATACCGTGTTACTCTATAACTCAAGAACAGGTTGCCACCGAAACTGAGCGGCTTGAGGTGAGTATAATCGCTACGCGTGAGGAGATTATCCATATACGCAAAAAAGTTTCAGCAACTTTAGGTGAGGGCGAGGCTTTGATTTTTGATGCCCACTTGATGGTCTTAGAAGATAACGCACTGATCACTGAAGTCCTTCAATACTTGAATGAAGAACTTAAGAATATTGAATATTGCTTCAATCAAGTGGTGGATCGCTACATTAATTTCTTTAAAAATATTGAAGACGAATATTTAAGGGAGCGCGTGTCCGACATTCGTGATGTCGAGCGCAGGGTCTTAAATAATTTACTCGGCAAAAAGCATGTAGAAAAAGATATATCGCATGCAAAAAAGATTATTGTTTCTGATGATATATCACCTTCATTGGCCGTTGGTTTTAACAAAGATAGTTTACTAGGGTTTTTGACTGATTCTGGCGGTGCTACTTCGCACTTTGTCATAATGTCTAGATCTTTAAATATACCTGCGGTTGTAGGGCTTCATGATGTAACTAAACAGGTCAAACATGACGATTATATCTTGATTGATGGGTATTCAGGGAAAGTTTATATCAATCCCCGGAAAGAAACCTTAAGCCTGTATCAAGAGCGAGCCGATAAACAGCATGCTATCGAACTTAGGTACCAGAAAGAGCTTCTTGAGAAATGTGAGACGCGTGATGGCCATACTATTGAGCTAATGGTCAACATTGAGGGCACTGATGAAATTGATGCCTACAAGACGAGTAATTCTGACGGAATTGGTTTGTTCAGGACAGAAGGGCTCTTTTTAAGGCACAATGGGGTTCCTTCCGAAGAAGCACAATATAATGAATATGCTTCTGTTGTAGATAATGCTAGCGGTAAATCAGTGATTATAAGGACACTGGACATAGGCGGAGATAAACTCGTTGATGGGATTAATGAGGAATCGTTTCTCGGCTTAAGGGCCATCCGTTATTGCCTTGAGAATTTAAGTGTATTTAAAACGCAGCTTAGGGCAATTTTAAGGGCGAGTGCCCATGGCGAGGTACAAATAATGTATCCCATGATCAGTGGCGTTGAGGAATTGGATAAAGCAAACCAAGTTTTAAATGAGGTAAAGTCAGAGCTCACACAATCAGGAATTTCATTCAATCAATCGATTAAAGTTGGAGTGATGATTGAATTACCCAGCGCTGTTATGGTGATCAATTTGCTGGCGAGTAAAGTTGATTTTCTCAGTGTGGGCACTAACGACTTAATTCAATATCTGATGGCGGTGGATCGTATGGACGATAAAGTATCCCATTTATATCAACCCACTCATCCAGCAGTTTTGAGATCCTTGAAGCTCATTTTTGATGGAGGAAAAGAGAGTGATAAATCTGTGAGTATTTGCGGTGAAATGGCAGGAGAGCCAATTTATACAGCATTGTTGCTAGGCTTGGGTGCTAAGTCACTCAGTGTTTCAATCAGTAGACTTGCTGAAGTTAAGCACTTTATCCGGCTTATGGACTTAGCTAAATTGGAGGCTTTAGTCGAAGAATGTATGGGGCTTGATCGAGCAGAGCCCATCGAGGCAAAACTCCAAGCATTCATCGAAGGTATTTCCTAAGCCTGTTAATTTGTGTGTCCTAAGGCTATACAGAGCTATAATAGAGCTATTTTAAACCTATAGATCTATAAAGGCTGCAGTTTAGGCTTAAAGTTTGAGATTTAAGTTTTGCGCAATTAGGTACAATTTTGAGCTGAGTTTTGAAATCTTCAGTCCTCTTTTCCATCATCGTCGGTGAGTACTTTATAGTAACAGTATACCGTCAAGGTGGTGACCGATGAAACAGAAATAATTAGTAAGCAGTATCCTAGAAAGTTCATAAGTTAATTATTGTTATTTTTGGAGATTTTAACTGCCAAGGCTAGGGCAAATGTAAGGGAGCATATCAAGCCTACAGAAATCCACGCTATAATGTTTGGTTCGTAAAACAGGTCATTTATAAACGGATTGATTTCATCTCCTATAAATATGTTTATGATCCAATTTATGAATATAATTAGGAGTAAAGAGGGTGTCACATATTTAATGATGAATCTGTAAATCTTCGGTATTTTCATTTTAGCGCCTGCGTGCGCAAGCTTCATGCTTTTATCAATACCGATCACCCATCCAAATATTATAATTTGCACGGTCGCTAAAACGAACATGAATAGATTTGTAATCCAGTAATCTAAGGTATCAAGGGCTTTTAAGTCAGCGCTTCCATATAATACAAAACAAGCACCGACTGTGCTGATTAAAAAGAGCAATGCCACTGCTTTTGCGTGGGAAAAATGGAGTATTTCTTTAATGAAATCTAGGGCTGGTTGAAGCATTGAAAGTGAACTTGTGATCGCTGATAGGAATAATAGGAAGAAAAACAAGAACCCAAACAAAGAGCCTAAAGGCATCTGAGTGAAAACCATTGGCAAGGCATTAAAGCCTACAGCAAAAGTAGATATACCTATCTGAGCTAATCCGGTGACTCCGAAGAAAGCAATGGCTGCGGGTATCGTAATCATGCCGCCCATCGCTACTTCAAAGAATTCATTGGTACTTGCAGCAGTGAGACCGCTTAGAACGACATCATCATCAGATTTCATGTAGGATGCGTATGTTATAATAACGCCAAATCCTACGGATAAGGAAAAGAAAATTTGTGAAGCAGCTGCCAGCCAGAGTGATGGATTTAATAATTCACTGAATGTTGGATTCCATAAATACGCTAAGCCATTGTTGATATTATTTTCCGGGAAATTGGAGTCAGGGGTCCCTAAGGTGAGGACGCGAATAAGTATTATAATTGAAATTACAAAAAGTGTCGGCATCGCTATACTGCAAAACTTCTCAATACCTTTTGAAATGCCTTTATAGATTAAGTAAAAATTGAAGATCAGCGATGCTACAACAAAGATCAGGACATTTTCTAAATCAAATTTAATGGCAGAGCCGTTGGCTGAAACACCGGTTAATGTATTGAAAAAATCATTAGCATCCTCCGCTGATTGGAAATCCATTCCTCCAGTTAAATAATTAACCGCATAAGCTAAGCACCAAGATTCTATAATTAAATAGTAAAAATAGATTCCGATAGGGACCATGATGGCTAATACACCAAGATATCTAAATTTAGGGTTTTGGGTTACTGAAGCAAAGATCCCGGGTGCCGAATTGAAACCAGCGACACCTCCCGTTCGGCCTATGGTCCATTCAGCCCAACAGATCGGTAATCCTATTAGTAAAAATGATAAAGCGTAAGCAATTATAAAGGCGCCACCACCGAATTCTGCAACTAATCCAGGGAATCTTAAAAAGTTACCTAAACCTACCGCACTTCCTGCTACAGCTAAAATTACTCCGCAGCGACTGCTCCATTGATCTGCCATGATTTTTTATTATTAAGTGTTAAAGTGAATTATCCTTCCGTTTAAACATATATTACTCTAATAATAAACTCTATTCGTAGATGATGTTTATAATTGATCGATATATATTTAAAATTTGGTTGGGTAACTTCGTACTCGTTCTAGGGTTTCTTTTAGGTCTATTTTTCTGTCATCAAGTTTATGACAATTTAGTAGACCTGCTTAGACTTGAGCGAAGTTTAATACAATTATTTCATTTTTTTTCAATTAGCTTGGTTATCCTAACACCAATGCTCATCCCCTTGTCGTTTTTTATATCGATTTTATTTACGATCTTAGGGTTTCAGAAATCCGCACAGTTAACGGTTCTAAAATCTTGCGGCTTAAGTCTTTTCAGGATAAGCCGTTCTTTGTGGTTTGTTTCAGTGATTTTATCGATCATTGTTTTCTTCTTATCATTATTTTTAATTCCCAATCTAGTTGAACAGAAGAACAACTTAATGATTGGAATTTCTCAGTCGGATATATCGGCACTTGTTGATACGGGTAAAACAGAATTACTGAGCTATGAAAATTTCCATGAAAACCGGATTTGGTATATCGAAGATTTCAGCCCGGATAAGTACGCAGGCGCATATACAATTCTTCACCAAATGGATTCAAAAGGGAGCGAACTGAATAGGATCATAGCAAAGAATAGCTTTTACGATAAAGATTTAAAGACCTGGGTTTTTATCGAAGGCACAGAACTCTTTTTTGATCCAGTCTCAGGAGACCCTCTTCGATCTGTCAAATTTAAGCACAAGCAGTTTCTCGAACTAAAGGAAGATCCAAAGGATTTTCTATTATTCAATCGAAAGCTATCATCTTTGTCTTTTTATCAACTGAAAGAATTGATTGATTTGATCCCTAAAAACTTAGAATTTAGGCGTACGTACTTGATCGAATATTACGGATTTTTTATCGCACCCTTTTTGTCGATTATATTTGTGGGAATCAGTATCCCCTTTTTGTCAAAAGGGATCTATGGGAACTCTTTGATTAGTCTTTTTTATGCAACAGCTGGCATGGTCTTGTTCTTTATAATCCAAGGCGTTTTTCAAGTACTCGGGCAACAAGCGTTGATCTCACCATTATTAGCAGTGTTGTTGCCTTATGTAATCTTTGGGGCGTTCAGCCTAAAATTATATTGGCAAGAATAAAGTATATTGAAGTAGTGAGCATTCATATTTATCCTAGTGACACGCTTGGTGGCATTTGGGTTTCAGCGTATTCAAAGTATATCAGTTAGTATCTGCCCATAAACGTTAGTGAAATCCAATTACGATTTTCTTATCGTAAATGGCGAGAAAGGTAATGGTGGTCGAGGAGGGACTTGAACCCTCACGCCTCGCGGCACATGACCCTTAATCATGCGTGTCTGCCAATTCCACCACTCGACCCAATTAAGCATCACATATATCTGTTATGTGCTTACGAGTGCAATAAAAAAAAGATAAACTTTTTGTTATAATTTAGGCGTTTTTTCTTTAACATTTCTCCATAACGATTAACGATTAATAAAATTTAATTTTATGTCAGAAAAAGATACTACCTCAAACACTAAGGGAACTTCAGGGAAAATAGACTTGAATTCATTAACTGATCTTAGCTTCGGCCCATCATGGGCAGATAAATCATCTGCTCAAAAAAGAGGTAGTCCTAAGGATTCATTTGCTAAATCAAGTAATTATCCCAACTCGAAGAGTCACGGTTTTAAGAGGGACAGGCGTAGCCAACTTTCTCCTAATCGCCAAAGTAGGAATACGGGGGACTCTAAAGGAGCATTTTCTGGACGGAGAGAAAGGCGCGATGATTTTAAAAGAAAACCTATGGAGGAATTTAAGCCTTCTTTTGAAGTTAAAATTTACCCACAAGATGACGCTTTCGACTTTCTTGTAAAACGTTTGAGAAGTAATTTTAAAACATACCAACTTTTCGAAATCACTCGACTTATTTTAGAAAAAGCAGACCGCTTTGTGGCCGCAATCGAGCCGATTAAATCGGATTCTGGCGATAAAAAGCTTATATACTTTTCTGCTAAAGATGGCATCCCGTTCAGTGATGAAGAATCTGCTTTAGATCATTTTTTAGAAAATAACTTAGAGGACTATTTTGATATCGAAGCAGTTGAAGTAGGAGCACCTACGGGTAACTTCAATTTGATTTATCGTTGCCCTTTTACTGGAACATTGATTTCTCCTCCCAACTTCCATCGCTTTCAGGAGCTTTTAAAATTACATCATCGTCGAAAAATTAAGAATCTTTCCTTAAGTGATTACCAAAATAAGTTAGAGAGCGTGAATGACGAGGCAGCGATTAATGAATGGATCGAAGCGATGAAAAAAGGTGAACGGCTCACCTTTAAAAACACACCTGAGTCTGAAGCTGCTATTGTATTTCATTCAAAGGATGATGCGAAACGTTATCTTTTGATGAACAAAAAAGCAGACATGGTGAAATCAACCGAAAGTTTCCGATTGTCAGGTTCTCTTTTAGGGACTTTGCCTAAGGGCTTGATCAAAGAAAATGTGATGTTTGCAGTAGAGGGGCAAAGACGTTTTCCGCTTGATACGGCCAATAATATCCGCGGCCGGTTAAGACGCCATAAATTTACGATTTATAAAAAAGGATCCAAGGGCATTTCTTTTGTGTGTTGCGTTAAAAGAAAGTTTCGTGATTCCAAAAGTGTTTTCAGTGAATCAATTATTAACCTGATCAATTTCATTGAAAAGAATGAGAATATAATGATCACGACATTGCCTTATGATTTTCTTTCAATTGAAAAACCTAAGGTCAAAAAGCCTTCAAAATCAGAATCATCAAATGCGGATAAGCCTGCTTCCACTGAAGCAGTTACAGCGCCATCCCAAGAACTTTCTGAAGAAGACCAAGCCAAATTCAAGCAATTCATGCGTGACCTACGCTGGTTGATCACTGAAGGCTATGTTACAGAATACAGTGATGGTACTGTTTTCGTGCACCCTAAGATGGATGAATCTCAAAAGCCAACAAAGGATTCCCCTAAAGCTTCGGAAGAACCTAAACCTCAACCTGAATCTGAATCTGAAGATCCTTTAAAAAAGGTTGTTGAAGAAGTAGCTGAAGCTGAAGTAGAAGGTCAAGTAATTGGGGAGTCGACGAATGCCGCCCAGTCCGATTCGCCTGAAGAAGAAGGTACGGTAAACTTGGATGAGTCTGAAGCCCCTGTTTCGGAGGATTCTATTAGTAGTTCCGACTTAATTTCTGAGGATTCAAGTGTTTCTGAAGATCCAAACAAGGACTGATAACTCAACACCCATTCACCTTGATCACTGCTTGAGTTTAAGTGGCTCGTGGGCGCTCTAAATTTTAGATTCTTGGATTTATGTAAACCCGTTTCACTCTTTTGGTTATAGAGCATAAAACTGCCCATGGGATTGTTTGAGCTATGTCGCAAAAATCTTCCATTGAAATAATGGCTCCATTGGATTCGCCGATTAAAGTGGCTTTATCTCCCGATTGAATGCCGGGTACCTCCGTAACATCCACGATTGTTTGATCCATTGTAATTCTTCCAATAATGGGGCAATGTTGTCCCTTTATTAGAACGGTTCCTTTTTCGCCGTACCCAAGTGGGATGCCATCACCGTAGCCCGCAGTTAATACAGCAAGTATTGAATCTTTTCCTAAAGTATATGCGCGCCCATAGCTAACTGAGGTTCCTTTAGGTAATGATTTCACTAAACCTACTTGAGTGTGAAAACTAAATGTGGGAGCTATGGAAGCCTTGTTTAAAATGAATTCAGAATGTGGTTTGATTCCGTACTGCAGTAATCCAATTCTGATTGCTTTGAAGTTCGAGAAAGATTCTAATTTATTAACTGTTGCAGAATTATCCACATGTAAAATTACACCTGATTCTTGATCGAGTGATTTTATTGAGGATTGGAGACGAGTGCGTTGCAATTGGGTGAATTCTGAAGAACCCTTCACATCTGAAAAGTGTGAGTAAACACCGGTTATTTTTACATTTTTAAAACGATGGATTTGATCAATAAGTTCAGCAGCTTCTTGATACCAAATACCTAAGCGTCCCATCCCTGTATCAATTTTTAAGTGAAAA
This sequence comes from uncultured Puniceicoccaceae bacterium, assembly GCA_913045955.1. GTDB lineage: Bacteria > Verrucomicrobiota > Verrucomicrobiia > Opitutales > Coraliomargaritaceae. The sequence goes on along the minus strand of CAJWRZ010000026.1, from coordinate 3,509 downwards.
TTACTGATGCAGTTCTTGGAGAGCGAAGCTTGGTTTAGACGATCTAATTCTTCGATAGAACTGATAGTTGGAATAAAGTCAGAGTTAGGGATTTCCAGCTCTTCCCCGGGAAGCAGGGCGCCGAGTAGGAGCACCGGCCAACCATAGCCGATGTTGCGGATTTCATGAGCTTCTTGCAAGTTAGCGACCGCAAAATTCTTTATGCCCGACTGGATACTGCGCTCAACTATCTGAGGGAGCCCGTGTCCATAGGCATCCGCTTTAACTACCGATATAATTTCTAGGTTTTCGGGTAGAAGTCCTTTTATGTTTTTAAGGTTTCTTTCGTAGGCGGACAGGTCTATCTCAACCCAACTTCTATGCGTGGTCATCGTAAAAATAATTTATTGGGATCAAGCATTCCATTTTTTATATTTCAAATTAGAAGTGAGTAGCTCATCTTGATCAATCTTGGAGTTCTCTAATTGCTTGAATAGACTTAAGAAGTTTCTTGTATCGTATTCTAAATGGATCGCTTTTTCAGGGGGTTCCTGCCAACGCTTAAGTTGTGGAATATAATAAATTCCATGATCCTTCTGCGCCGAATTAATGGACTCACGATCCACTCTTAATATTTCGGAACATTCGGGCTTGCTCATGTCAATACAGCTCCAAGCATCGCGGCCATTTTCCGTAATTAATAATGAATTTGAAGCGACCATTTGTGACTTGAGGTATAAAGCAGTCATATAAAGGCCATTGTATTTGACGAGCGAAGGTAATGACGGTCGTTCACCTTGTTTTTTAAGGCCTTTGTGAGCTTCCTGGAAGCCGGTAATAGCCATTTGGGCAACCCTGATACCCAAAGTTGATCCAGGGGCGCAAGGAGCATAATAGCGAGTTATTTCTTGGAGTGGAATTTTGGAATCATTAAACAGCGCCTCCAAATGGCTCATTAAACTTTCATAAGGCGGAGTGCTGAACCTTTTATGGGATACTAAGGCCGCTTCTTCGTTTAAAATGCCAATAAAATGCTCGTGATGGCTGGTATCTACGATCAATGAATACATACAATTGGGCTCAAGCTAGTTTAGTTTTTACTTAGGAAATAAGCTTTTTGTTGGTCGCTTATTTCAAGGTCTAGTTTTTCCATGACCCGCATCATATCTTCCCAGAATAAACGTTTTGTATCTAAGCAATTTTTCAGGAGCAAATAGGCTGGATGGAACGAAGGGATGATTTCAAAGTCACCGTAAGATAAAACTTTTCCCCTATTTTCACTGAAGGAGCCTTCGGCCGTAGTGCTCGGCAACAGATGGGAATAGATCGAAGTTCCTAGAAGAACTGTAATTGTTGGCTGAATAATCGCTAACTCTTTTTTTAAATATTCTACCGCTATAGGACTACTTCCTGTCTTGAGATTTGTACTGTTAGCACCCGCTAAAGCCAGCTTGGGTGATTTAAATAGCGTGGTAGTATAGACTTCTGACCTATCTAAGCCCATAGCCTTGAGTATCTTATCTAATAAAACGCCTGGCTCGGCGACGAAGAGTGCCTTCTGGGAAAGTTCGTCAGCACTAGGAAGCTCACTTATAAAAACAAGCTTAGCGTTATGAGCGCCGGATCCGAGAACAAGTTTAAGTTGAGGGAAGAGGGATTTGAAGGACTCATTAAGGGTCTCTATTTGTGCCTCATTAGAGCCTTCTAATTTAAGGTTTTTGATAGAGTTGAGCTGTTCGGAACTAGCGAGTGCTGTAGCTTGAGAAATACTGGCATTTTCATCAGCTTCTTTGGACTTACTGACTTGAGTAGCGGTGGGAGACTCTTGGGTTTTGGGGCGCTCTTTTTTCGAATTTTTCAACGCATTTATTTCTGCTATCGATGCTTCAGAAAGAAATACGCTTTCTTCCCCAGAGCGTTGTAGGCGTCTTAGGGATTCGCGTAAAATTGTATTGAGTGACATTTATCTAATAATAATAAGAAGAAGAAGAAGATCGGTAGGCTATGCTTTAGCTTTTTTGCGATACAGGATTAAATCAATAATATAAGGAACCGACATTAGAACTAATGCTACGCTCAATAGCAAATAAACTTCCGGTATATTGCTTTGGTGGATTGGATAGACCAAGGCAAAAGAAATAGTGCCAGTGATCGTCTGAATCCGCATGTTTTGAAGTAAGCCATTGGTGGTAAGGTAAATACCGAGTAGTAAAATATCGATGGATATTAAGGGACCGGCCGTCAAAAATGAAAGTAATAAGGAGCTTACGTTGAGTCCTATGAAAAGTGCGAGTAGGGCTAGATTAATAATATGTCGTACCTTAATCCGCTCTGAGCGATTCTCTGCCAATGGCTTTATGTGACTCCAAAAAAGCAAACTGACTAAGGTCGCTAAGGAAATGGATAGCGTCCAAATATAAAAGCCACTGTTTACAGGTAATTGAAACCTTTGGATATAATATTCAAGAATCGAGCACTTTGAAAATACTAAGAGCCAGATGATGAAGATAATTTTCTTATTAAATTCAACTAGGCTGAAGGGTACATCCTCTGTCTTATTCATTGAAATTGAATTTATTCCTTAGGTGCTTTTTGGGTTGATGACTTCGCAGTCTTCTTGGCTCTTGGCGGGAACTCAAAACCAATTTTTCCATTGCTTGGATCGAAGGTCAAATATGCCTTAAAAGGACGCTTAGTTCTATTTGAAATAAAGCCGGTGATTAAGGGGCTTTTTTTCTTAATCAATAGCTCTTTAACAATTTCTAGATTGAGTTGATATTGAAGAATCACTTTACCTAATTTAAATCCGTCCGGAGAGGCTTTGGATTTTAGCTCAGGAATGTAAAAGCTTTTTTCGGTTTCGTAGACCTTCTTAGTTTCTCCATCTTCTAATTCAAGCTCGAAGACTACTTGGCTTTCTTCAAGCGTTTCATTGGCTTCACCATCATCATCAAAAACAAATTCAGTTTTCCACTTAAGTTTCTTCTGAGTCTTTGTTTCATTTTGGACTAATTTTAGGCCCGCAGAGAATGGCTTATTAAAGCGAGACATGAAGCCATCAAGCTCAGGTAGCGCTTTTTTAGTAATTAATTCTGAAGCTTCAGCGACCGAAAGTTCTCGGCCTGCAATGTACTTAGAGATAGAGAAATTACATTCCAATTCCCGGCATTCAAAAGTTTTGTCCGTTTGCTTAAGTCTGGAAGCACCGCAGCTTGGGCATTCGGTTTCCAAGTCGGGGAAGACCATATTGACCATCTTGTCGAGGTGAAGCTTAGCCTTGGTCACTACATCTTGAGTAAATTCGGCGATCTCATTCATGAAATCTTTTCTTTGGTAAAGGCCTTTTTCAATTTTATTGAGTTTGGATTCCCAGTCTCCTGTCATCGAAGCAGAGGAGAGTGCTTCTAAATCCATCTCATCACATAATTCTATCAAACGAAGCCCTTTACCGGTAACATTGAGCTCACGACCATCGCGGTTGATGTATTTCTGCCTCAACAAACCTTCTATGACAGCAGCTCTAGTTGCAG
>CAJWRZ010000025.1 GCA_913045955.1 uncultured Puniceicoccaceae bacterium | reverse complement strand
TTGTTCAATCATCCGAGCGCAGAATTGCGCTTACTTAAACATGCGCGTCAGTACGGTTTATTATCCGCTAAACGAATTAGCGCGATCGAAGAGAAAAAGGCTACGATTGAAAGCTGGGTAGGGCGCCTTGAGTTAGAGCGTAATAAAGGAGATACCTATGCCTTGCGTTTACGTCAGAGTAGGGACATGGGAGAATTTCCCCAAGCGCTGAAGGAAGCGTCCGAGGAAGTGCAGGCCGAAGTTTTTTATCGGATTGCCTTTAAAGGTTATTTAGAAAGAGAGAATAAGCAGGTTGAAAAATTGCGGCACGTAGATAAAATAAAAGTCCCTCAAGACATTGATTATCAATTGGTTAAGGGCTTGAGGGCTGAAAGTGCGGAGAAGCTTTCTCAGATTAAACCACTTACTTTAGGACAGGCTAGTCGTATAAGCGGGGTTAACCCAGCGGATATTAGTATCCTTATGGTTTATGTAGAAGCTATGCTGCAGAAGCGCGCTAAGGCGTCTTCAAAGAGTTCTTGATTAGAATTGGTCAGTGACCAGTAAGGTGCTTGGCTCTGCTGCTTTAAGTGAGGTTGTGCTAGCGTATACTTGAAGCGCGGTATCTCCAGTAGCCAGTTTTTGGCCGGATCGGCTGTCTTCTAGGGCGCCTTTAACTAAATGTAAAAGCTGGGCTCCTTCGCTGCTACAAAGTTCTAAGGGTTCATCCGAAGGATTAAGCTTATATTCTGTAATCCTGAAATGGTCTGATTGGGCGAGTATCGTGGGGCTTTCGCCTTGCTTGCGCTGCGCTACCGGTGGAAGGGCATAGTTAATTGATTGGAGCGCTTCCTTAAGATGTAAATCGCGGGGCTTGCCATTAAGACCAACGCGGCCCCAGTCATAAAGGCGATAAGTAGTGTCGGAGTTTTGCTGCACCTCTAAAATTAGGTGTCCAGCGCCGATTGCATGGACCATTCCGCTCTCAATAAGAAAAGAATCTCCGGCTTTAGTGGTCACTGTGTTGACTTGTGCCTCAACCGTATTTTTCTCGATGGCGTGGATTAGATCCTGCGGCTTTGTTCCGGATTTGAGGCCGACATATAAGGTTGCATCTAGTTCTCTATCAACCACATACCAATTTTCAGTCTTTGTTTGACCGCCTAATGTTTCGGCCACGGACGCTTTCGGGTGGACTTGCACACTTAGAGTGTCCCGGCAGTCGAGCCACTTGATAAGGAGGGGGAAGGGTTGCCCGGGCTTAAATTTTGGGCCAAGAATTTCCGGGCCGGATTGCTTGAGTAATTCCCTCAAGCTCATGCCCGCTTGCGGACCGTTTAAGAGAATCGACTGGTCTTCATTTCTATCTACAAGCTCCCAGCTTTCTCCAATAGGGGTATCCTTGGGGAGCGCCCGTTTAAATTGGGTTGCTAGTTTGTTTCCGCCCCAAACCCTAGGTTTGAAAATAGGCTTAAAGAATAATAGAGTCATAAAGGGGTTATTTATAAAACATCGGTCAGTAGGTTTATTTTATCGGGTAAAATATTTGAATTGTCTAACTTATAAAATCTATCTTAGATCACCTTATCTTGAATAAGAAAACCAAGCGAAAATCAGTCACAACTAAAGAGCGTACCGTTCCGGCAAAGAAATTTATGGGCGTTGTTCTTATAACGCTCTCTTTTTTGATCTTTTTCTCGATCGTTGATTATAATAATGACCAATTTAATGCCACCAACCCTCAAGATACCAATTGGGTGGGGGAATTTGGCGCTTATGTAGGGCATTTCGGCTTTAACTATTTAGGGGCCAGCCTCTGGCTGTTCCCTTTGCTTATGGGCTTTCTTGGCTATCGTTTCTTTCAGGAGCAAAAGCGAGGTCTGAGACTCCGCCAATTCATCTTAGCCTTTGTCGCAATGATCAGCCTTTCAGGACTCTTAGCGATTATAGAAGACTTGGGCGAATTGAAATTTCTCTCGGATTTACTTTCGGATCAGCTAACAGCCGGATTGGGGGGTCAATTGGGAGCAATCTTCGTTGGTGTGATTTTAAAGCCAGTTATTGGGCCCCTAGGCTGTATTTTAATATTCTCAATTTCTTTAGTCAGTAGCTTATATATTGGGCTAGGGGATAACCTAGGTTCCTTGTCCCGAATTGCCTTAGAAATATTGGGGGAAGCTCTGAAAGCCTCTTATAACATAGTTAGTTCATTCATCGCTAGAGTATCTTCACTCTGTGGATGGTTCGGCCGAGGGCTGGGCGCAACCTTTAAGCTTATACAGTCTACCGCACAGGCAATTATTTCTAGGAAACCTGCGAAAGCGGAGGTTAAGATGGAGGTTTCTGCAGAAGAGGGATCTGAAGGTTTACTCGATCAGCCAATAAATACGAAAACTAAGCGCCAAGTCTCAGCTCAATCAAAAGCATCTGGACCAAGTCAGCCCGAGCCTACCGAAAAGAAGCCACAGCTCGACCCATCTTCTTTTAAGATTATTAAGGGAGAAAAGACGGAAAAGTCAGTTGCCACGATTCCGGAGCGGCGCGGCGATTATGTTTTCCCATCAATTGAGCTTCTAAAGAATGCGCCACCAGTCAGCGGAGGGCATGTCGAAGACCATGCGGCAACCATGGAAGCTTTGGTCGATACCTTGGATCAATTTGGAGTGAAGGTCATCCCCGGGGAGATTTTCACGGGTCCCGTAATTACGCGCTATGAAGTGACGCCCGCTGCAGGGGTGCGCGTTGAAAAGATCGTAAGCTTAGATAAGAATATTGCGCTTGGTTTGAAGGCTTTATCGGTTCGTATTTTAGCGCCAGTTCCTGGTAAAGGTACGGTTGGAATTGAAGTCCCTAATCGCATCTCACAGGCAGTGTGCATGCGTGACATCATAGAATCTAAGTCATGGGCCGAAGCGAATGCAGAGATCCCTATAGTACTCGGCAAGGATGTCACCGGCAAGCCGATGGTCACGGATTTAACAAAGATGCCCCATGTTCTTATCGCAGGTTCTACGGGCTCTGGTAAAACTGTCTGCATCAATGCAATCATTGCTTCATTGCTTTATCACTCTGGACCAGAAGACCTTAGGTTTATTATGATTGATCCTAAAGTAGTGGAAATGCAGCTCTATAATGCTTTGCCTCACATGCTCATTCCTGTGGTGACCGAGCCTAAAAAAGTTCCAGGCGCTTTAAAATGGTTGATTGCAGAGATGGAAAATCGCTACCAAATTTTTGCACAGACCAAAGTTCGTAATATTGCCGGATTCAATGCCAAGATCTCGAAAGACAAAGCCGAGCAGGAACGCGCTAAAGAGTTAGAAGCCGAAATGACCCCTGAGGAACGTGCGGCATCAAGCCAAATCGAAGTCCCTCGGGATGAGGATGCTTTTGAAGTTCCTAAAAAGAAGTTACCATACATTGTTTGTGTTATTGATGAATTGGCGGATTTGATGATGGTCGCGCCGGCCGATATTGAAACAGGTATTGCCCGGATTGCTCAATTGGCCAGAGCTGCCGGAATCCATTTAATCCTCGCGACTCAGCGTCCATCGGTGAACGTCATTACCGGGGTGATTAAGGCTAATTTGCCGAGCCGAATTTCCTTCAAAGTGGCCTCAAAAGTCGACAGCAGAACGATTTTGGATGGTGCTGGGGCAGAAGCGCTTATTGGGAAAGGGGACATGCTCTTTATTCCTCCCGGCACTTCGAATTTGGTCCGAGCGCAAGGAGCCTTTGTCTCTGATGATGAGATTAATGCCGTCGTAGACTTCTTGAAAAATAAAAATGATCCGCCGGTCTTTGCTGAAGCTGTTCAGAAACAGATTGATTCAAGCGGCGAAGAGGGCTCTGGCGCATTAGACGGAGCTGAAGATGAGATGCTCAACCAGGCTTTAGGGGTATTAAAAGCCTCAAAGAGAGCTTCAACATCGATGCTTCAAAGACGCTTACGTATTGGCTATAATAGGGCTGCTAGGCTCATGGAAGAGCTTGAAGACCGAGGTATTGTCGGTCCAGAAAATGGCTCAAGCCCTCGGGAAATCTTGGTTGATTTGGACCTTATTTAGGTCGTCCATAAAATTTTTGTACGATCCGCCCTTAGCCACAACGGCTAATGCTGCTGAGTCCAATAAGTCGTCCACCTTAGCATTTGATGAGTCAATATGCTCAGTTAAAGAAGAGAAACCTGGAATTATTTTTTGGAGTAAGGCCATTCTTATGTTTATACCTTCGCTTGTTTTTTTGGATTCCTGAATTAGATGATTCTCGTTTAAAAGCATGAAAGCTATCTCTGGATGAAATTCTATCAGTCGGTTATCCTTCAATAACGCTAACTCTCTGATTTTAGGAAATAAATTATAGCATTGTTTTGAAATTTTTTTACCGCAGATACTAAAGGATATTTCACACGCAGCCCTGTAATCTTCAGCCTCCAAAGCTTTTTTAGGGGGCGCGGTGAAGCATCTGGAATGCCATTTTCCAAGCAGCTTTCTAGTATGGCAGTCGAAGCGTCTGGGTTCCCCAGAATTATCCAAATTAAGCATCATATCAGCCAGAATAACGGCTTCTTTTGGTTGAGAAGACAAGTAGGAGCTTAGCTCTTTAACGTGATCTACGCTAACTTCGCCCTTATTATTGATCGAAGTCGCAACCCATCCTCCTCTGCAACCATCCAGTCCGATCGAGTAAGTTCTTTCCTTAGCTATGAGATCAGGGCTTTTGATTATTAAAGGTAACATCACTTTCGATATTTAAATCCGGAATATGGTTAAACGCAATTCGCATAGGGGCAGATTCAGTGGATTTTTGAGCCATCATAGAATTTGCATAATAAAGAGAGCGGTTTCCATAGTTCTTTTTTATATCATCCATTATTCTTAGGAGTTCGCTTTGCCGCCGATCCTCCTCGGTTTCGAAAAGAGAAGGGGTATAATTTCGGGTATGTATTAAGTCAGTGAGCGTAACCGCAACTTTAGTGGGCTTCGGCGCCATGACAGGGCGACTCTCCCATAGCAGATTTAATAAACGAGAAAGGGCTCTTGTATCTTGGGTATGCCCACATTTGATCTCTTGGTTCCAGCGCCATTCAAACCCAAATTTAACTTGAAGCACTAAATGCCCGGTAAAGTAACCCGTAACTCGAAGGCGATGACACGCTTTCTCGAGCATTCGGTGTAGTGTCGAGAAAGCGCCGCTTGTGCTCCGGAGGCTTGGAGGCAGAACATGCGAGTGCCCAATAGTCCTTTTATTTGTAGGCTTTTCGGGTATATCGATCCCGTGCAGAGAGTACCAGAAGCGATCGCCCTCTATAGAACCCCATATGCGTTGAAGTTTAGAACGATCAGCAAGGCATAAGCTTTTAATATCTGTAATTCCGGAATTTCTCAGCCTAATAAGCATCTGTGAGCCAATACCCGTAATATCGCTTAATTCCAATGTATCTAGGGCCTGCGGCAAGTTCTCATGGTCGATCAGGACTAATCCATTGGGCTTGTCGATCTTACTAGCCAGCTTGGCTATAAATCTGTTCGGAGCGATGCCTATAGAAGCTGTAATATTCCTTCCGATTTGTTTCTTGAGAGCAGACTTTATCTCTTTTGCTTTGAGAGAGGCTACTTGAGGTGGCTGCCACTTAGGAGGCAGGCGACCATACATTTCATCGATAGACAAAACCTGATCGACGAACATGATATCGTGTATAGTTTTTACAATATTTTTGTGTATAGCGACATACTTGTCGCTATTAGACTGGATCAGGTGAATATTGGGCAAGATTGAGCGTGCTTCGCTGACAGAGGTTCCAGTTTTTATTCCATGTGCCTTAGCTTCATAACTAGCTGCAATACAACAAGTTTTATCACTCTTTAAGGTTGGAACTATGGCAACAGGCTGGCCTCTTAAAAGAGGGTTTAATTCTTGTTCAACAGACGCATAAAAGCTGTCAAAATCAATAAAAAGATAACGAAGTGCCATAGCTAGAACCTATAGCAATAAGAGAAAATAATAGAAGTGAGCAATAAAATAGTGAACAAATATTCACTATTTTGAAGGAATGCCTTAAAACAAGTCTATTTGAGGGTTTGTTGGCTCCGGAACTTTCGGGGCGACTTTCGACTTCGGTACCGCCGGCTTCTTCTTCGTAGGCAATTTTTCAGGCGCAGTATTTGAGCGCTCAAGCGTGTCGAGGATCGTTTTTGCTCGATCAATAACCGAATTAGGAAGTCCGGCTAATCGTGCTACCTGAATCCCGTATGAACGGTCAGCTGGACCAGGAATAATTTGCCGAACAAAAATAATTTCATCGTTCCATTCCTTAACCGCGACTGAGAAGTTTTTCAATTTTGTTAAAGATTGTTCGAGTTTGGTTAATTCATGGTAGTGAGTCGCAAAGAGGGTTCTAGGGCCCGCCGCTTTCTTATGGAGGTGTTCGATGACGGCCCAAGCGATACTTAAGCCATCATAGGTACTAGTCCCGCGGCCAATTTCATCCAATATAATTAAGCTATTATTGCTGTGGTTATTGAGGATATTTGCGGTTTCGTTCATCTCGACCATGAAGGTAGAATTACCTTGGGCGAGTTGATCAGAGGCACCAACTCTAGAAAAAATCCGGTCTACTAGTCCAATCCGGCAACGTTTAGCGGGGACCCATGCGCCGATTTGGGCCATTAAAACAATTAAGGCAACCTGCCTTATATAGGTTGATTTACCGGCCATATTGGGGCCCGTGATTAGAGCAATTTGGGGGCTATCCTTTCCGGTAGTTGAAAGCTGACAATCATTCGGCACAAAGGCATGCGTTCCGGCGAGCCCTAAGGGGGCCTCTTTGAGCATTTGTTCAACTACTGGGTGACGCCCCTGTTCAATTTCCAATGCCTCAGAGTCATCCAGCTCGGGCTGGCAATAATCCCAGGCGCGTGCGTTGTTTGCGAATCCAATCAATACATCCAATTCAGCAAGGGCTTCAGCCGTTAATTTTAGGTCATCAGAATTTTTTAAAATAGCATCAACCAACCCCTGGAAAAGTGCCAACTCACAGGTGATAGATTGCTCTTCGGCGTGTAAAATAGTTTGCTCTTGTTCTTTAAGTTCGGGCGTTGTGTAGCGCTCGGCATTTTTCATTGTTTGCCTGCGTGTATAATCTTCGGGAACTCGTGCTATGTTGCTTTTAGTGACTTCGATAAAGTAGCCAAAAGCTCCGTTGTAACGGATCCGTAAATTTTTTATTCCGGAGCGCGCTTGTTCCTTCTGTTCAAACTCTGTGAGCCAAGTTTTGCTAGAAGAAGCCAGCGTACGGAGCTGGTCTAATTTCGGATCAAAACCATCTCGAATACTACCTCCATCATCAATTTTTGAAGGGAGTTCGTCATTCAATCCACTGCTTAAGAATTCAGAGAGTTCGTTGAAGGGGTGGATTTTTTGGGCAATGACTTCAACGACAGAATTAGGGAATTCAGCCAGCAAACTTTTTATCTGTGGGAGTTTATCAAGAGAGTCACGGATGCCCCCGAGTTCTCTTGGGTTTTGGATCTTATTTTGCAGTCGGCCTAAGATGCGTTCAATGTCCCTAATTTTTTTAAGCGATTGCTGTAAGTCTGTAGCTAAGCCCGGGGCTTGAAAAAATTCATGGACGCATTGTTGGCGATTTTTAATGGTAGCGAGATTTAAGAGTGGGCTGGCCATCCAACGCTCTAGCTGGCGGGCACCCGGCGCAGTCACTGTGCCATCCATGGCTTCAAGGAGGGAGCCTTTTCGGGAATTACTTGCGGATTTGAAGATCTCTAAGTTCTGCAAAGTGGCCGGATCAATTAGAAGGTTTTCGGAAGCTTTATACTCTTCAATTTTTTTGATATTTTCTGGCTTCGAGCAGAGTGTTTCACTGGCGTAATAAAGAACGGCTCCAGCGGCTCCTAAAGCCGGATGTTTTGGATCAATCCCAAAACCTTTTAGGTTTAAAACATCGAGGGTTTCTTGGGTGATCCGCGCGCCAGAAATGGGGTCAAAGTGATAGTCTTGTATCGGTGTTATGTTGTAATTTTGTTTGAGCCTTTGGAAGATTTCTGAGTGGTTGTTTGAAGCGGCCATTGCAGCTTCTGCCGATTTCTCTGGGATTAAAATTTCCTTAGGGCTTAGGCTTTCAATGAGGGGCAATAAATTTTCGTAATGTCGGTCGGTGGCTATAAAAAAAGTGCCGGTTGTTAAATCAAGCCAGGCTGCGTGTGCGTTTTCTTTGTGTAATTCAATCGCTAAGAGGAATTGGTTCTGCTTAGCGTCAATTTGGTTTTCGGCAAGTCGCGTCCCTGGAGTGATAATACGGGTCAGTTTTCTTTCAACAATTTTGCCGGGGCTGGCTGCTTCCATTTGCTCGCAGAAGGCAATCTTAACATTTTGGTCGAGGAGTTTTTGTAGATAGTTATCCGCGGCATGGTAGGGGATGCCAGCCATAGGGATTCCGTTTCGGTGCGTTAGGGTGATCCCTAACAAGCGCGCTCCTTTTTCTGCATCTTGATGAAAGACCTCATAAAAATCACCTAGACGGAAAAGCAATAGGGTATCCTCGGGCAATTGGCTACGTATAGAGTGCCATTGTTGCATCATCGGAGTAATTTTTTTGGTCTTTTCGTTTGGCATTATTTTATAATGAACTACTTTTTTATCACTAAGTATTCGAAAAATAAAGCCGTGACTTTAAAAAAGTGGATAAAACTATGGGGCTTAAACTAACAAGTATACCAATTGAGAATCCAGGTGCACCTAAATTAGTGATCCTTCATGGTCTAATGGGTAGCTCTAGGAATTGGGCGCATGTAGGAAAAACGCTTTCAGAGCGTTTTGAAGTCCATTTGCTTGATCTGCGAAACCATGGCCATTCTCCTTGGGCTGATTCCATGGCTTGGGGCGAACTGAGCTCGGATCTTGTGGATTATTTGGAGATGCATGCTCCGAATGAGCCTATTTATTTACTAGGGCATAGCCTTGGTGGTAAAATCGCTTTGTATTTTGCGGCTCATTTTGAGGAGCGTGTTAAGAAGTTAGTGGTCGTTGATATTGCCCCCAAAGAATACCTGCCTCATTTTAGAAAAGAATTTAAAGCGCTATTGAGTATGCCCATCGAGTCGATTAAGTCCCGGCAGGAAGCTTCAGATTTTCTGGCGGGTGAAATTCCGGATCAGAAATTCCGTGAATCTTTATTGGCAAATATGAAGCGGGATGGGGCGGGCTATACTTGGATGATCAACCTTGCCGCGTTGTACGCCAATCAAGAGATCATTCGCACAAACCCTCTAGAAGGGGGGGCTCGGATCAAGGTTAATACTTTGTTAATTAAGGGCGCGGAGTCAGATTTCGTTCAAAGCGAGGATTTTCCTTCAATCCATGAATTGATTCCTGAGGTAAAGTTAATCACGATGGAAGCGGTTGGGCACAACCCTCATACGGAAGATCGGGAGCGCCTAGTTGACCTTTTATTGGAGTGGCTTTAAATTGTTTGTAGTTTTTTCTCTCTTCGTCCGATACTTGTTTATAAAAACATAATTTTAATGAATACGAAAACAAATAGCATGCCCGCAAATATGCCGACTGATTTTGAAGCTATAGTAGCCCCTTTGAAGGTTTATCTTGCAGAATTAGATGATTTTCTCAGCGCCCAAGTCCTTTTGTTGGAGCCTGAGGTTCAAAGCCAAGTGCGGTATGTCTTAAGTCATAGTGGGAAGCGGTTACGCCCAATTTTGGTGGCCTACAGCGGTTGGAGTGAATCGCCCGAGCATAAAGAAGCCTTAATTCGGCTCGGGGCTATCCTAGAGTTGGTGCATCTTGCGACCTTAGTGCATGATGATATTTTGGATGACGCTTCTTTACGACATGGTCATGAAACAGCGGCGGTTAAGTACGGCAAAGATGCAGCTGTCTTAATTGGGGATATCCTATTTGCGCATGCGCTTTGTTTGGCATCCGAATTTGATACTACCGAAATCTGCCGGGCGGTTGCTAAATCTACTAGCTTAGTTTGTACCGGAGAAATCAGTCAGACTTACGCCCGAGAAGAATTGAATTTCGATCGCAAGCATTATTACAGGGTCATAGAGCTGAAAACCGGGGAGCTTTTTGCTTTGGCTTGCCGGCTTGGTGCAAAAGTTTCAGGCAAATCAGAAGCGACGGCAAGTGCTTTGAATGATTACGGGATACACTTGGGCTGCGCTTATCAGATATTTGATGATGTAGTTGATTTATTCGCTAAAGAATCCAAAGCAGGAAAAACCTTGGGTACGGACTTAGCTAAAGGCAAATTCACCTTGCCCTTGCTTATTTTGCTTGAGTCAATGCCGGATAAAGAGCGACTTGAATGGATTGCGTCGTATAAGTCGGGCTCTGAAGAATCGATTGGTATTTTGGAGGCTCAGCTGGATCAATATCCAATTTTAGAAAAAGTAGAAGGCTCGTTTAATGAAGCAATTCTCAAAGCGGAGCAGTCCCTTTCATCTATAGATTCGGATGCAATCAAAACAAAAGAAGATTTGTTACAGCTCTTGAATTTTGTGAGTAGCCAGTTCGCGATTTTTAAGTCGAATTAGAGCTTAATGGCTATGACTTAGCTTTGCTAAGGGATACCATGATAGATTAAGAATTGTCCAAGGAATCTTCCCATTCTTTTCGCTTATCATCGCAAAAGCCGGGCAGTCTTCCTTCGTCTAAATCAATCATATCCATTACGCAGACAATCTTATCTTGAAGTTGGGGCACGCCCATTTGCATAAGCGATTCTTTCATGAATTCACGGCCTGCTTCAGTTTGGCCCTTGTGGGTTATTTCATGATTCCATTTTCGCACTTGGAGATCTTCAGGAAATATTTCCCCGAGCAAACTATCTAAAAGAATATCATCGTCACCGGAGTCAGTTACCGCTTGGACAACTTGTTTGGGTTCAACGCCCAAGTGAATACATAAAAATTGATCAAAGCCTCGGCAGAAATTCTTCTTATAGACATCGGGCAAGCCTTCTTTTAAATGCTTTCTTATTTTTGCAATGAACCTGGGCAGGTATAATAGCCCACAAGGATGCGCTTCATAAGGGGAAGGCAAGTCTAAACAAATCTTCCCTCTAGGTCCATCAATAACATTACTCATAGGTTTAGATTTGATAAATATTCCTATTCGTCAAGTTGGATTAGAGATTTGACTTTCCTTAGCTTATCAAATTACTCATCAGATATGGCAAGTGAGGAAAATAAACACAAACATGGTTGGTTAGATAATTTAGCGATTGGGATGTCTATTTTGTGCGCGATACATTGCCTAATAGTCCCTATAGCAATTGTCTCTGTTCCGCTTATTAAGACTACATTTTTTGTAAATGAAGACTTTCATTTATGGATGCTACTAGCCGTATTCCCGACTACCTTAGCCTCAATTTTTCTGGGCTGTAAAAAACACAAGGACCGGTACGTAGGAATAGCTTGTCTTATGGGACTATCATTGTTGGTGAGTGCGTACTTTATAGAGCAGAACGACCATTCTAAAAGTGCGGATCTTGGGGAGGATGACCAAGCTTGTGCGCATTGTGAGATTTGTGATCATTCGATAATCAATGATCCCACAAACGTTGTTGGATGGGTTAATACATTAGGAGGCGTCTTCCTAATATTAGCGCATTCCCGCAATTTTTACCTCTGCCGAAAGCATGCTTGTCAGCATGAAATTTGCAAAGATGATAGCTGCGCTTGCGACTGATTATCTTAGGGGGGTGTTCATATAAGGATACGCCTCAATTCATTTGCAATAAAGTTCATTACATACATTATTATAGTATGAAATTGCCCCTTCATGCTTTATTCCTGCTGTGCCTCTTATCGAAGGTACTCTTGATGTCGGGGTTAGAGGCATCTGTACTCTCGGACGACGATTCTTATGAGCTTTCTATAAATGGTCCTTATGTGGAAGTACTTTTAAAAGCTCCTAGTGAATCATTAGAGATAATTGAACATACTGAAGGCTTATCGACGTGGGCTCCCATCGCTAGAAATTATGGACAAGGGTGGGAGAATACTCAGCCTAATGCCTATGCTATTTATAATGCGGCTGGAAATAATGCAGGAATAGACGTCCCCATTTCTAATAAGGGCTTCTTTCGTAAGCTTTCTATTAGTTCGACGGCCACGGCTTCTAATAAAGCTCTAGCTGCTCGGTTCTTGATGCAAAGCACTT
Organism: uncultured Puniceicoccaceae bacterium; assembly: GCA_913045955.1. Lineage (GTDB taxonomy): Bacteria > Verrucomicrobiota > Verrucomicrobiia > Opitutales > Coraliomargaritaceae. The sequence continues at coordinate 6,672 of CAJWRZ010000025.1, read as the reverse complement.
TTGGCCCGACGCTACTCGCGATTGATACCTTTCCTAATGTTGATTACGCGAATTTCCTTGATGCGAGTTATTCTAATTTTGAGCTATGGATTGACCAACAAAGCCAAATAGCTCCGTTTTATCATCGGGCTTACTTTAGGCAGCGCTCGGATCCTGATTATACGGATACGAGCACTATGACAATTGGTGGGATTGATACTTTTTCTAATGAAGTAGGGCACGACCCAAGCTTGGGGCATCGTTTAACCTTTTTTAGAGACAATATTGCCTATAAAACAAATTGGGAATGTCGCTTACCTGGACTTGGTGGGATATATGATGCTAATGGCCAACTTATAGATTATACGCTCTACACCGAAGATGTTAATAATAATGGGATCTTAGATCCGGGTGAGGATATTGGCTATACCGGTTCAGGACAAAGTGCAGTTGGAAATGGCCAAATTGACCATAATCTATCTGGAAGCGGTACCTCAGGTAAGCCTTATATTCCCAGAATTGGGGGGCATGTTGACAATGCCTTGGCTGCGGGGCGTACCAAATGGGACGTTACTCTCGGGCAAAACAAAACAAAAAAAGTGATTTGGTATGAAGCAGCTTTAAATGCCGAGGACCAATTAAGGCAGCGTATTGCTTGGGCGCTCAGCCAATACTTTGTCGTCGGGGAATTGGGTAGCAATAATCCAGGAACAACTGAACGATGGACTAATTACTATGATATATTTGTACGACATGCCTTCGGGAATTTTTATGATATCTTAAGCGAGGTAACTTGGAGTCCGCATATGGGTTACTACTTGTCGCATATGGGCAATAAAAAAGCTGACCCGGCAAAAGGGACTTTCCCTGACGAGAATTTTGCTCGAGAAGTGATGCAATTATTCACGATTGGCCTATGGGAATTGAATGAAGATGGGACGCTCGTTTTAGACAGTAATGGAGATGCGATCCCAACCTATGACAATGATGATATTACCGAATTCGCAAAAGTTTTTACTGGCTTAAACAAACCTACGGACCGTGCTAATCTGGAGTATTTCTTCGGAAATTATGTCGACCCTATGAAAATTCAGTCCTGGAAGCATGACTTTTCCACTAAGACTTTATTGGATGGTTCAACCCTCGGGCCTTTTAATTCAAATCAAAATGGCGTTCGCGATGATATTGAAGGTCTCTTAACGCATCTCTTTAATCACCCAAATATGCCACCTTTCTTTGCGAAGTTTTTAATCCAAAGATTTACCATCTCCAATCCATCGCCGGCCTATATTCAGGCAGTATCAGAAGCGTTCAAAACTGGATTATATAACGGGCAGGGTACCGGCAATAGAGGCGATATGCTTGCTTGTATCAAAACGGTGCTACTCCACCCAGAAGCAAGAGAGACAGCATTATCTTTCGATCCCAACCACGGTAAATTACGAGAGCCGATAATTCGCCTAATGCATCTAGCGAGGGCTTTTAAAATTGAATCTACTCGAACCTACGGTTGGCATAATTTTAATAAATTAGAAGACATAATCCTGCAGGCCCCCTATGGCAGTCCTTCGGTTTTTAATTTTTATCGCCCTGATTACGTTCCTAATGGCGCTATTGCCGACCAGTCTCTAAGTGCCCCCGAATTTCAAATCAATAATGACGTCAGCGCGCTACAATTGTTCAATGCTTATTATACTTTGATTAATTTTGGAATTGCCGGCGGCTTCTACGGAAATGTGGGTGAGAAGAATTATATTGAAGCGCCCTCTGATCTTTCAGATCAGATTATCCTAGCAAGTGATACCCAAGTGCTTTTAGAGCATCTTGACCTTTTAATGACCGGAGGTAAGCTAAGCGACGCTAGTAAATCCGTGATCTTGATTGCGGCCAATTCCATGGGTTCCGGAGAAGCGCTCGTCAAGCATATGGCATACTTGATTTCTATAACCCAGGAATATAACACCCTCTACTAAATATGGATTTTAAATCAAATATATCACGAAGAGACTTCCTTGTTCAGGCTAATTGTGCGGCGGTAGGAACGGCATCTTTATTGTCCTCCCTGCTATCTCTTAGGCTTACCGCAGGGGCTGTTTCGGCCTCTAACTTTTCGGATTACAAAGTCTTGATATGCCTTTTCTTAAATGGCGGCAATGACTCCTACAATATGCTGATACCCAGAGAGAGCTCCGCCTACAATGAATATAAAGAGGTTCGAGGCGGGATTTACGATCTACAAACTAATCCTTCGGGCCTGGCACACGCACGAGATACTTTGCTTCCGATTACTGCAAATAGTGGTCAGTCTATTTCAGAATTCGGGCTCCACCCTCAGCTTCCTTACCTAAAACAACTCTATGATAATAAAGACTTAGCATTCGTCAGTAATGTAGGTTCTTTAATCGAACCCATGAGTTTATCTGAGTATAATAGCGGAGCAAAGCAGATCCCGGAAGGGCTCTTTTCGCATCCCGATCACCAAGTTCATTGGCAGACTTTAGTGCCCCAAGTACGAGGGTCTTCTCCGAAAGGTTGGGGTGGCAGAATGGCCGAAGTTATGGATAACTTGGGCGCAAATACTACGAGTAATATTGGGATGAATATTTCCTTGTCGGGCACAAATGTTTTACAAACAGGTCTTTCAACGGTTCCCTACATCACTGACCCAGCGGGCATTGTTGAGCTTAAGAATTACAGCCAAGACCCTACCGTGAATCTCGCGGTCGATAATTTGCTCAGCAATCATTACAATAATGTTTATTCAAGAACTTTGGCTAAGGCTAATCGAGGGTCTATTGATGCAGCCGTCGCCTTCAAAGAGGCACTTGATGGACTCACGGAACCTTTTGATCCTGCCGCGACAAAGAGTGCTTTAGGGGAGGATTATACACAGACAAGCTCGAGACTCTCTATGATTCCTAAAATAATGCAGGCACGTGGAGCCCTAAATATGGATCGCCAGATATTCTTTGTTGAGCGAGGTGGATGGGACCATCACCAAGAAGTGATGTTGTCGCAAGCCACACTCTTTGCCGAAATCAACAAAGCAATTGAAATTTTTTGGGAAGAGATCAAAGCCTTAGGCTTAGAAGATAACGTGGTGCTTTATACGGCTTCTGATTTTGGTCGAACTTTAACTTCCAACGGCAATGGAACCGACCATGCTTGGGGCGGGAATCATTTTATCATAAGCGGTAAGGCGAATGGCGGAGCAATATACGGCGAATATCCAGTTCTAGCGACCGGCAGTGATTATGATATTGGTCGTGGCCGAGTTTTACCCACGACTTCAGTGGACGCGTACATGGCAGAACTGGCGAGCTGGTTTGGGGTGCCTCCATCGGAGATGACTACGGTGATTCCAAATATTAATAATTTTAATTTTGCGAATCTATCTACGCCTCTAGGAATTTTAAACCCATAAAAAGAATGTTTAACTTTTATAAGACCTCGTATTTCTTCTTAGTTATATTCAGCAATCTAAGTGCAGAAGTTATACTGAATACCAGTAATTTTTCAAATGACCTTGATGGGTGGGTGCCCTGGGTTTCTCGCACTTACGTCGATCCCAATCTCCCTTCAAGTAGCAATTATTATGGACAAATGCAGGTGGGATATGGTCCGGGGAACCAAGGTAGCCGGTTGGTTACTTATAACCGATCTTCGGCTTGGACGGGTAATTACATTGATAAGGCGGTGACGCGTATGCGGATGAATTTTTTTAATGACAGTCCCTATGATACTGTTTTTCTTCGTGTTGCTATTTCCGATGGAGCTAGTCCCCAAATTGAAGGGAGCAATTGGTGGATCAGCAAGACGCCAGTTGAGTACGCGCCCTCGAGCGGCTGGAGTTTTGCTAGTTTTGATATCAATGAAGCCTCAATGAAACGGGGTGGGGTCATTAATGGCCAGCCGGGCTTTCTATCATTTGCTGATACGCTTACTAACATACAAACGGTTCGTATCTTGTCCTCAGTATTAGGGGGCAGCGGAGTTGGAGATCAGTTTTACGGGGTTGTTGGGCTTGACGATATTCAGTTGATCTCTGTAGCAATACCCGAGCCGAATACAGCTCTTTTCAATCGAGCAATTGCCCTTGTTTTTTTGCTCGTAGTTTTGCGTAAATTTAGTTTTCCTCACTCTAAAGGAGAGTAGTTCAATTGGTAGAGCAACGGTCTCCAAAACCGTAAGTTGTGGGTTCGAGTCCCTCCTCTCCTGCCATTTAATTTAGCCATTTAATATCCATGAATAAGATACTTTTAGCCTCACTTATTTTTTCTCTATCGAGCCTTGCTTTGGTTATTTATGATCAAGCGAATGGCGATCTAACAAAAGATACGGCTGTGCTAGAAAATAAGATTAAACAACTTAATCAGGATCTCAGTCTTTTAGCCGATAAGTATAAGGCTTTGCAATCCAGTGTTCCGGTGCCGATCGAAGACCAGCTCGAAAAGATTGGGTTTAAGCTGACGCAGTTAGATGATGCAGTCACCGACCAATCGGATTTACTCAAGAAAATTGATCCGAATGGCATTATCGCAGATACAGAAAATTGGATTTATAATTCCTATAATAAATTGCTCGATTCTAGTGAGAGTGGCTGGTCAAGAGTCAGTAGCGCACAGGTCTTAAGTAACCTGAATCGCCTAGATGATGCATCTATCAATGCACTGGCGGAGGTTTACACCGAGGCCAAGCGAGGGCATCTTCAGGCAAGATCGCTTCAAATGATGGGTGATAATATGCCTGAGGAGCTCAAGGAGCCGGTCGTTGCAAATCTTAAACGTTTAATGAAAGAGCCGGGTAAATATAATAATGATTGGCTAAGGGCGCAGAGCGTTGTCTCTTTATCTTCTTTTGCCGAGGATCCGGAGGTCCAAGAAATATTCTTAGAGTTAGCTAAGAATGATCAAAATATTGATATCGCCCGGGGAGCTGCAGAGGCGCTCGGCTTGGAGATAGAAGACTGAGCTATTCGTTGTCCGGATTTTCGAGTTCGCAGTCCAGCAGCTTGTTTAAAGGCTTTTCAAGCGCTTTCGTCCGCGTCGTTTCTGCCTCTTGAAGTGCTTTGCTTGCTTGCTCGAGCTTGGTTTCTACGGAGGCAATTTTATCTTTATATTTTACCCACTCACTCTTGAACTTGATCAAGTCGCTTTGAAAGTTTCTCGCTTGCTCTTCTATGACGAAGTTTTGCGTGGATTGGTGGATCAGCGATAATATAGCAAAGAGGGAAGTCGGCCCGCATAAGACGATATTGAGCTCAAAAGCTAAGTCTATAAGCTCCGGCTGTTTGTTAATGAAATTGTAGATGCCTTCATTCGAAATGAAAATCAGGCAGAAATCTAAGGTGCCTTCTGACGGGTTAATGTAGTTTCTTTTAGCTACGGCTTTAATGTGGGTTTTTATATCGGAGATGAATTGCTTTAAGTATTTGTCCTTTTCAAGCGCGGAGTCCGTTTCTAAGTAAGACTGGTAGGCGGTGATGGGATACTTAATATCCATATTTAAGCGCTTACCCTTAGGAAGATAAAAACTAAAGTCTGGGCGATTCCCGCTTTCAGAAGTTTGTTTTTTGTAACTGACCCCTTCCTCTAAGCCAAAATGGCGGAGTAAGTCTTCCGCTTGGCGTTCTCCCCATTGTCCTCTGGCTTGGTTATTTGATAGGACCGCATTTAGGTTATTGGTCGTTTGTGTGAGGCCCGAGAGTTGCTCTTTTGATAGAGAGAGGTTGGTTTTGAGTTCGGTCGTATTGGTTTTGAGTGCGTCTAATTCTTTGTGAAGGTGCAGTAACTGCTTTTCTATCGCTTCTTTTTTAGATTCCAAATCTTCGCTACTACGGGTGCTCAGTTGATCAAAATTATTTTGGGCAAGTTCCAAGAAATGCTTTTGATTATCTTGGAGCGCCTTAAGGGCGATGTTTTTAAAAAGTACTTTTAAAAAGAATAAGGCTACACATAGCGTCGCTAAAAATAATAAGCAGAATATTAACAGGGTATTGTTTTCCATGGCGGCAGGTTAATTTATATCAATAGTATCAGCAATAAAATGAATTTTTTGTTTGTCTATATACCAATAAAGGAGATTAATTTGGAACGGTGTATAACCTAAATCATAGTGTTAAGTCTTAGCGTAAACACAAGCTATTGATCGCCTCGCTTCGAATTCTTACATCCAATATACAATAATTTATTCAGAACCTAATTTCAAAATGTTAAAACAATTTTTTAAAAGATTTTCGGGCAGTCATTACAGGAAGTACGAAAAAAAGTGCGCACCCATCATTGCGAAGATTAATCAGATTGAGGTCGAACTTCAGTCACTCAGCGAAGCAGAGCTGAAATCAAAGACTCAAGAGTTTATGGAGCGTTTCAATCAGGGAGAAGCCTTAGAGGATTTACTCCCGGAAGCCTTTGCCGTTGTAAAAAATGCGTCTAGAAGAATGAGTGGCCAGACTTTGGATGTGTGCGGGCACGACCTTAAGTGGGAAATGGTTCATTACGATGTTCAATTATTAGGGGGTATCGCACTGCACGAGAAGCGGATCGCCGAGATGGCTACAGGGGAAGGAAAGACCTTAGTCTCTACCTGTCCGCTTTATTTAAATGCACTTTCGGGACGCAATTGCCAGCTTGTCACCGTGAATGATTATTTGGCACGTCGAGATTCAGAGTGGATGGGATCTTTATTTAAATA
>CAJWRZ010000024.1 GCA_913045955.1 uncultured Puniceicoccaceae bacterium | reverse complement strand
TTGAGCATATGACTTACCAAAAACTTGTCTCGTTAATGGCTGAGCAGAAGATCCAAGTGAACATTAAAAATGCTAATGCCAGAATCATTGATAAGGCTTATCCGCCACCTTCTGATAAACCCTCATCGCCCAATGTATTATTAAACTTAATTGGTGGACTTTTTGGCGGAGTCTTTTGTGGCCTTGGCTTGGTTTTCATTGTGGCTATCCTAGACGATAAGGTCAAAAGTGTATTTGATATCGAAGGTTCTATTGGCTTACCGATGCTGGGGATTATTCCTCAGGTTAAGAAGTTAGACTCTGTCTCGAAATCTCATATTGTGGCTTCCCACTCTGATCGGCACGTCACCGAGAATTTTAGATCTATGCTCTCTTATTTGAAGATCAATGATCATTCTAAAAATGCTAGTTTATTCCTGATTACCAGTACAGTTCCGGGCGAAGGAAAGTCCTTTATAAGTAGTAATTTAGCCTTATCTTTTGCGGCTCATGGGGAAAAAGTGCTTTTAGTTGATGCTGATTTACGCTTACCCAATGTTGCTAAATCTCTGCAACTAGAGAATGAGAACGGTATTTTAGATTATATCAACGGTGATCAGCCCTTGGATGACTTCGTTGTTAAAGATGTTTATCCTAATCTCGATGTTTTGCCCTCCGGTGGAAAGTCTAAGAATCCAACAGCAGCGCTCAGTGATCCGAAATTCAAATCGCTCTTGCTCGAGTTAAGGGATAATTACGATAAAGTTATCATTGATACCCCCCCATTAGCCGCGGTCAGTGATGCCATGAATATTGTACCCTTGGTGGATTCTATCCTTTATGTAGTTCGTTATAATACGGTTAAAAAAGGCTTAGCAAATGCTTGCGTAAAAAGGCTCTGGGAATCAAAGACTCCAGTGATCGGCGCTATCATGAATAATGTATCAGTCGGCTTATCAACTTACTACTACTCTCAGTATAATAATAAGAAATATAGCGCTTATTATATGGATGAAAGTTACTCTTTAGATGAGGACGCAGAAGAATCGATCGAGACAGCCGATTTTGATCAAGATCCTGAAGGTTCAGAGGATTCTAAGAATTCAGAAACACTAGAAAGCTAAATACCCAACGCCCAACATTGTATATTAGCTCAGCTAAACCAAGCTAAGTTAATTGTATAAGCTATGCTTCTTTAGCGCTCGGAAGCCCTAGTCAAGCGATCCATTAAGGCAATCCCTACAGATTCAGCCTTGATAGTTTCTACTATGATTCGCTGGTAATCCATTTTATCCACGTTTCTAAGTAGGGCGTATAAATTCTTGGCAATTTCTTCCATCTCCCCCGACTCAGAAAGCCAGAAAATATTCTGCACAGATTGACTGAGCTTAACCGGTCGCTTGTTTAGGATAAAAGCCGATTCTTTTAGTGTATCCTTTGTGATCATAGCTTCAATCTCAGTAAGCTTAACTATATCGAGAGGCTTACTAGGACTATAATGGCTTTTCAGTAGGCCCGGGCTAGGTGCGGATTTTGACTCCACTACTTGTTGCGGCGTAGTTAATTTTAGATTAAATTCAGCTTCGATAGCCTTTTGAGTCAGTGGTCCAGGACGAAGGATCGCTGGCTGATGCCCATTCCTTAAATCAATAATTGTTGATTCTATTCCGATTTCTGAATCATCGTCATCAAGGATTAAATCAATTTTATCGCCCAGTGATTCACTCACATGAATTGCTTTGGTCGGGCTTATATATCCGAAAGGATTCGCACTGGGTGCAGCCAAAGGGAAGGGCAATGATTCTAGAAGATTCCTGAAAACTCTATTACTTGGGCACCGAATCGCTACGCTATCCAAGTTAGCCGTGACAACCCCAGGAATGTTATCTTTCTTCGGCAGTACCATGGTGAGTGGTCCAGGCCAATACTTTTGGGCTAAAGCAATCGCTTGGGGATTCATATGACAATAGAGCTTGGCTTGCTCTAAAGAGCTTACGTGTACAATCAGTGGATCAATTAGCGGACGCCCTTTGATTTTAAAGATTTGTAAGACGGCTTCAACATCCAGAGCATTGGCCGCTAATCCATAGACAGTCTCAGTAGGAACCGCTACTAAGTTTGAATTACTTAAGTGTTCTTTAGCTAGCTGTATATTTCCTACGGTAGGTTTTATTATCGTTGCCATGATAAAAATTTGATTTCTTGCATCGTGTGCAAAAAAGCCCCTCGTTGCTTAAAAAGAGGGGCTTTAGTAAATTATTTATAAACAGCCGATTACTGCATTGTTAGCATATTACGGGCTTGTTTAATTCTGTTGGTGATCCTTCTTTGATGCTTTGCAGAAAGTCCCGTTTCTTTACGGGGTAAAATTTTGCCGGTTTCTGTAATGAAACGTGCGAGTGGATTAACATCACTATACTTAAAATCCATTGGATTTCTTGAGCGATTGATTGCTGCTTTTGACTTAGACATAGGCGATAAAAATTACTTTCGGTGATTGTTTTGCAAGCTTAAAATTAATTTGTTATGAATTTTGAGGTTATTGGTATCTAGATAATGGGCTTATTTTATTACTTAAGGGATGAGCTTGATTCTTACTTAAAGCTTCCTAACTGAGTTACCCTCAAGCAGAGTGCACCCTAATAAAGTGTGGGATGCTGGGCTGTAACGTTTGTTTAGGAGCTCAAATACGCGCTCGGTGGCAAAGTATCCAATTTGTTGATTGGGTATTTTTACAGTGCAAAGCTTTAAAGTATCATCGGGTGCTTCAATGCCATCGAAGCCGGTAACTGAAACATCTTCAGGTACCTTTATGCCTCGTTCTCTAAGACCATTAATTAAATCATAGGCTTGATGGTCAGCTGCACAAACTATTGCCGTTATACCGTTTTTCACCTGCTCCGCTGCCAGGTCAAAGCTTTCCTCAAGTGGGACCATCCTGTCTGGGTGAACGTTGATCATTTGGTCTTGATCAAAATCGAGCCCTAATTGTGTCATTTTGGCAAAATAAGCTCCAGCTCGCTTCAATGACCAGCTTTGTGATAGCTTATATTTTTTTGAATAAAACGAAATCCGACTATGCCCTAACTCAAATAAATGATTTACCAGCAAGGCAATTCCTTGGTAGTGGTCTACGTCCACGCAATTGTGGTGATTTTTAGAGCGCTGTTCCACTAAAGAAACACAGGGAAATTTTAAGCTTAGTGCGTCTAAAACATCTTTAGGGAATGGGTAGAGCAGAAGAATGCCATCCCAATCTTTTCCGTGATGGTTTAATAAATCTCTATAGCTTTTCGAATCAATTGATTTTGCTGTTGGGTCAATAAAATGGATCGAGAGGTCTATACCCTTAATTTGGCTATACTCAGAAATGCCTTTTAAGAGATTTCTCCAAGGGCTTTCATATTCAGTTGTTTCCGAGTCATCGACATCATTGCATATTAAAACACCTAAGGTCGTTGTTTTTTCATCCGATTTTACAACTCTACTAGATAAATGGTGGTAGCCTAATTGAGAGGCTTCCTCGAATACACGAGCCCGAGTTTCTGGATTAATTCCTTTGTGATTAGTAAAACAACGAGAGACTGTTGCCCTCGATAGATTAAGCCTTTCGGCAATTTCTTGCTGCTTGATTTGTTTCATCTTTTAGCGCGTAACTGGTTTTGAAAAACTAATCATTTTGTAGCCTAGTTTAGGAACAATGTCATTAATATTATGGTATTTAAGTTTAAAATGAGAGCATACGCAGTTTCCTTTAAGTATTCAAAATTCGGCGGATTGATTAAAAGTCTCCTTTAATTAATGATATAAGCAGGTACATCTTCTCAATAATTGCTTATTCGTGCATAAAATTTCTATAAATGAGGATATTCGTTGACTTATTTATGCAAATATATGCAATATTTTTTATGTTAAGATCTGTTATTGCTCCGATTTTTTGCGTTATATTATCTCAATGGGTTTCTCTTAATGCTGCCACAATTATAGAGGATCTGGGCGACCAAAAGTATCAATTTATTGTAGATGGAGCCGCTTTTAAGGTTAAAGGGGTGGCTGGAGACGGTTCATTAGAGCTTTTGAGTACTTTTAAAGGTAATACGATGCGAACTTGGGCCATTGAGGACCAAGGCGAAGCATTTCTAGATCAAGCGCATCGCTTGGGCATAAAAATCATAGCGGGCTTATGGGTTGAGCATGAGCGCCATGGCCATGACTATGATGACGAAGCATTTGTTTTAGAACAAAGAAATAAAATTCTTTCAAATGTTTTAAAATATAAGGACCACCCCTCAATTCTAGCTTGGGGCTTAGCTAATGAAGCCGAGCTACGTTTAAACCAAGGAGAAGCTGTAGAGATGTGGAAAGAAATAAATCTCATAGCGAAGATGGTTAAAGATGTGGATCCGGATCATCCGATTATTACGGCAGTAGCCGGTTTCAACCAACTAAAAATCGACACCATAAAAGAACACTATCCTAACATCGATATTTTAGGGGTCAACGGCTACGGATTTGCCCCGATAATTGGCAATCTTTTAAAGGAATATAGCTGGGACAAACCTTATATGATTACAGAATTTGGTCCTTTAGGACCTTGGGAAGGCGTTGAAGAAACTTCCTGGGGAGCGCCCATTGAAGAGACCAGTCATCAAAAAGCGCAACGCTATGCTTTAGCGCACATAAAAGCGATGGATGCTGAACCAGGGCATTGTCTTGGAACCTTCCCGTTTTATTGGGGCTACAAACAAGAAACAACTACGACTTGGTTTGGAATGCTATTACCGGGAGGCGAGCACTTGGCTGCAGTTGATGCAATGGCTCACGCCTGGCATGGTGAATATCCCCAAAATCGTGTCCCTGAAATACAGGCTTTAGAATCAAAGGCTAAGTCAGCTAAGATAGCCAAAAGATCGCGTCAAAAGGCATCGCTTAAAGTAATCGATCATGAAAATGACCCACTTAAATACCGCTGGGTTATTATGGAAGAAAGTAAAGTAGAGAGTATGGGTGGTGACTTTGAAGAAACCCCCAAATCATTCCCAAAACTAATTATAGGTCAGGACGGGCCTAATGTTGACTTTAAAGCGCCCTCTAAGAAAGGCGCATACCGTTTATTTGCTTATGTCGTGGATCCTAATAAGGGAGCGGCAACGGCTAATTTTCCATTCTATGTAAAATAGCATCACCCAAAGAATTGATACAGAAAGTGAACTCAAATATGACAGTTGAAAAATCCCCTTCTTCGCAAGCTATGGACTATGGCTTCGTAAATATTAATGGAGAACGCTTTGTTTGCATCAATGATTTAGAAGCCATTCCAACCTTTTTTGTCTCAATGGTCAGCGCTCAAGACCATTGGTTTTTTGCCGCAACAAATGGTTCATTAAGCGCGGGTAGAGGCTCTCCAGAACACGCGCTATTCCCTTATTACACCGTCGATAAAATTATTGATAATGCAAATTGTACTGGACCTCAAACGATCATTAAAAGGGCGAATGAGATTTGGGAACCCTTCAAATCCACTAGTTTAAGGCTCCATAATATCAGCCGTAAAATCTATAAGAGTATCAATGGAGATACCCTCATATTCGAGGAGACTCATGATGATTGGAACCTGAAATTTTCTTACACTTGGTCCAGCTCAGAGCTTTATGGGTTTATTCGAAAGTCAAGTTTGACGAACCTAAGCGGGGAAGCCCAAGACCTAACCGTCATTGATGGTTTAGCGGATATTTTAGCTTCAGGAGTCGACGATAAAACGCATGGCTCCTACAGTTGTTTGACCGATGCTTATAAAGTGAGTGAGTTGGATACCTCGAAGGAATTACTCGTCCACCGAATGGTCGCAAGTATGGTTGACGAGGCGATCCCTTTAGAGTGCTTAAAAGCAACGGTCGTTTGGAGTATCGGCTGGGAATCCGCCTCTATATTGATACGGAATAGCGACATTGAAGAATTTTTGAAGGATCCAACTATGGAATGCCCTGAGTTTGTCCGCGGGCTTAGGGGCCTTTATTGTAAGGCAGGAAACCTTCATTTAGGCAGTGAATCCAGTCAATCATGGTCAATTGTTGCCGACATTGACAAAACTCAAGCAGAAGTTTCTCAATTAAATATCGCCTTAAATAATAAGGAGTCTTTATGGGAAGCCGTTGAAAAGGACATCCAAAAAGGGCGTAAGGATTTAGATCAATTGATTCTCGCCTCCGATGGTTTGCAAGTATGCTCCGAAGAAATTGTGGCTACTTACCACCGAGCTAATGTTTTATTCAACATAATGCGGGGCGGTGTTTTTTCCGAGAACTACAATCTCAAAAAGAGTTTATTAAAGTCTTATATTCAAAAACATAATCGCAGCTTAGCCGAATCTGATTTGACTAAAATTGATTCGCTTCCAGAAACCTTTACGCACAAAGACTTAGTGGCGATTTGTGAAGATTCGAGCCTTAGCTTGAAGCGTATTTGCCATGAATATCTACCTTTAGTTTTCAGCCGAAGGCACGGCGATCCAAGCCGTCCTTGGAATCGTTTTAATATTCAAACTAGGGATGCTGCGGGGAATGAGATTGTGGGTTTCCAAGGTAATTGGCGTGATATTTTCCAGAATTGGGAAGCCTTAGCCTGGAGTTTTCCTCAGTACAACGAATCGTTCATTAGAAAATTCCTAAATGCATCTACTGCAGATGGTTATAATCCTTATCGTATTACAGATAAAGGTATAGAATGGGAAGAACCGGACCCAGAGGACCCTTGGGCATCGATTGGGTATTGGGGCGATCACCAAATTATTTATCTGCTCAAGCTATTAGAATTCAGTGTCCAAATCGACAAAAATTCTTTGAACAATTTATTGCATGAAGATGTGTTTGTATTCGCAGATGTTCCTTATGAAATTAAAGACTTTGCTGATTTAGAGTTAGACCCGAATCACTCTTTGAATTTCAATCAGGACCGGAACAAAGTGATTCAGCAGAGGTTTGAATCTATCGGTGCTGATGGGAAATTAGTTCACGATCCGAAGGATCAAATTGTTCAAGCAAATATGCTTGAGAAATTACTGATTCCTTTCCTCGTTAAATTAAGTAATTACGTGCCCAATGGCGGAATTTGGATGAATACCCAACGCCCAGAATGGAATGATGCGAACAATGCTTTAGCGGGATTTGGATTATCGATGGTGACTACTTATTATCTACACCGTTACTTAGATTTCTTAGAGAACTTGATTTCCGAGGCAAAAGATTTCAACTGTTACAGCACTTTAGGGAATTTGCTCAAAAGACTGACGCCGATTTTCGAGCTCAGCCCGCAGGCGCTATCCCAAGACGGCCATGCTTGTTATCAAACTATTGAGCAATTAGGACTCGCGGGCGAAGCGTACCGAAAAAGCATTTATCAAGGTTCATTTGGCTCTCGGGAAGTTTTTGAAATTGAAGAACTGAAATCCTTTCTAAAACATGTGCGTCAGCATTTAGCTGGGTCCGTTGAAGCTAATCTTAGGGAAGATGGTCTTTATAATGCCTACAATATTTTACACATTAATACTCAGGAGAAAACAGCTTCTGTAGAGACACTCGGTCCGATGCTTGAAGGACAGGTCGCCGTGCTCAGCGCTAAAGCAATTGATGTTGATCAGGCGACTCAGCTTTTGAAAGCCCTTAAAGAAAGCCCGCTTTATTGCCCGAAGCGCAATAGTTACATTCTCTATAAGGACAGGCAGCTTCCATTCTTTTTGGATTACAATAAGGTCGATGCTCAGTCAGCGGAAGCGATTGATTTACTAAAAGGTATGATTGAGGCCGATGATACGAGAATTATCGAAGCTTCCCCGGAAGGATGTTTCAGGTTTAATGCTTCAATTAGAAATCAATTTGAGCTCAAGGATTTATTAAAAGCACTAGGCCAAGAGACAAAACTCAAGGCAACGATTGCAAAAGATGAGTCAAAACTTCTAGCACTTTACGAAAGTACCTTTAATCACAAAGCATTCACTGGAAGAAGTGGCTCAATGTTTGCTTATGAAGGTCTAGGAAGCATCTACTGGCATATGGTTTCTAAGCTGATGCTTGCAGTCCAAGAACTGGCTTTAGAAAACGTTGAATCGGATGAATTTAGTTCATTAGTGGCTTCGTACTATGACGTCCAAGAAGGTTTGGGCTTTAGGAAAAAAGCCTCAGACTACGGAGCCTTCACCGCCGATGCTTATTCGCATACACCTTCTTTTGCCGGTGCTCAACAACCAGGCTTAACCGGAATGGTTAAGGAAGGGGTTATTTGCCGATTTGCTGAACTAGGTCTTCAATTTAAGGAAGGTCAAATTATCTTCAGGCCTAAGATGCTCCGAGCAGCAGAATTAATAGATCAAGCCACTAAAGTTACTTATACCACGCCGAAGAAGGAAGTCTTTGAAATTGAAGTCCCTGCAAAAGCGCTACTCTTTACGATCGCTCAAGTTCCGGTGCTTTACCTTCAATCCGATAGTACTGAGCCGAAGATTGAAGTCGCCTATCAGGATGGGCAAAAAGTATCTCTAGAGGGCGATGTATTGGAGGCTTCTATTTCTCAAGATGTTTTCGCAAGAAGCTCTAATATTCTTGCCATAAAAGTACATCAGCCAAAGGATCGGTTTATTGATTAATTAATATACTTAAAAATTAATATTATTATGGAAAAAGCAAATACCCCGCAGCTTAGTCTCAAAGAAAAAGTTGGTTATGGATTAGGTGATACCGCCTCAAACCTCTACTTTAAATTTTTTGAAGTATTTTTAGTTTATTATTACACAGATATCTTCGGCTTAAACCCGGCCGCCATGGGTACGATGTTTTTGGTGGCGAATTTATGGGATGCGGTGAACGATCCTTTGATGGGCGCCTTAGCCGACCGCACAAATACCAGTAAAGGAAAATATCGGCCCTATCTTTTATGGTTCGCAGTTCCTTATGGCCTAGCTGGTTGGCTGATCTTTGCGAATTTCAGCTTCTTAGCAGATCCTGGTCTTAAACTCATTTACGCTTACGCTACCTTTATTTTGTTTAAGATGGTTTATACGGCAATTAACGTTCCTTACTCGGCAATGATGGGCGTTATAAGTCCAAATGCAGAGGATCGCCAAGAGTTAGGGCGCTTCAGATTTTTAGGCGCTTTCGGTGGTGGATTCTTGATTTTTCTATCCGTTCGTCCACTAGTTGAAGCCCTTGGAAAAGGAAATGAATCCTTAGGCTTTCAAATGACCATGGGTATCTTTGGTATCCTTTCGGTTATCTGCTTCATTATCTGTTATAAAACAACTAAAGAGCGGGTTAAGCCTCAGACTGAGAGTGAAAAAGTTTCCCTAGCATCGGATTTTGGATTCCTTCTTAAAAATACCCCATGGATTATTATGTTTGCAGCGGGAATCCTGACTTTAACCAATGTGGTTCTAAGAGGTGCCGTGACTATCCATTACTGCGAATATTATCTAGGGTGGACTAATGCGAAAGTTTTATGGTGGATGGATATGACCACTTTATTTCTTTCCTCCGGAACGCTCGCATTCATAGCAGGGTGTTATTTGACTAAATGGGTCCTAGATCGATTCACAAAGAAGAATGCTTTAATCTTTCTAACGATCCTCAATTCGATCGGTATCTTCACTTTTTTCTTAGTACCACCGCAGGCTGTTGTAACCTTATTTGCCTTAAATCTTTTTTGTAGCTTTATAGCAGGACCAACTCCAGCCATCGTCTGGGCACTCTACACCGATGTGGCAGATTATGGAGAATGGAAATATGGTCGCAGAGCTACGGGACTTGTTTTTTCTGCAGCACAATTTGCTCAAAAAATGGGTATTACGATCGCTGGTACAGCTTCAGGATTTTTACTCGCCGGCTATGGTTATATTGCGAACCAAGAGCAGACCCCTGAAGCACTTATGGGTATCAGGATTATCTTTTGTATTTTGCCAGGAGCCTTAGCGCTAGCGAATGGATTATTGCTCTTGTTCTATCCATTATCACAAAAGCAAACTGAAACCATCCAGGCAGAGCTTGAAGTTATTAGGGCAAAAAGTGCCTAGCTGAGTAAGATTTAGTGGCGAAAGTCATTCCGTTTCTTTAATTAGAAACGGATTTATCTCTGCTTTAATTATCTGTTTACGGTTTTTGCTTTTCCTTTTAGGGCTGAAGGTTATTACTAGGGATTAAGATTATTCCCTTACAATACCTACATTCCCATCAACAACTAATTTTGTATAAGCTTGCCCTTATAGTTCAATGGATAGAACAGCAGTTTCCTAAATTGTTAATCCAGGTTCGACTCCTGGTGGGGGCACCATTATATACTCTTAATTTTAGATAATGCCTATCTTCGCTTTGAAACTATTCGGGTTATTTGCCCTGCTTCCTCTGTGTGTCTTGAATTTATCGGCGCAGAATGAGTCGGCTATGAATCCCTTGGAAGTGAGTGACATTGAAGATTCAATGCTTTTTGATTGGCGCAATAGAACTGCGTATGAAGCCTTAGAGTATGGTTTGTATCCGAGCGCAGTTCGCCTCTTCGAAACGCTCCTTAACTCGGATGATGCGAAGCGTTCGGTAGACCTTAAAGAAGCTATCCGAAGTGCTTACATAAAATCTTTAATTGAAACGCAGGATTTAGGTCAAGCTCAACAGCAACTGGATCAAACACCCAACGCTTTCCGAAAAGATACTTATTACTTGCAAGCTTTAGTCGTGAAATACTTGAGTGAGCAAAAGGGTACAAAAAAATATTTACTGAATTTATTAAAACTTGAACTTCAGGGTATCAATGAAGAGGCCTTGTTTGGTAGGGAGCGGGTTTGGTTTTATTTTTTAGATGGGTTGGTGCAAGAATTGGGTGGCAAAAAAGACCGTGCTCGGAAAAATTATACGCAGGCACAATCGCTCGCTCAGCTGGGTACGGAAGAGGCTTTTTTCAACAGCTTAATAATGCGTTTAGATTATGACGTTAAAGCTTCTGATTCAAAATCACTTAAGACTTTAAAAAAACTTCTTAGGGAAAATGCCTCTCAAAAAGAGGCCTATTATTATGCTTATGATTATGCCTATTTACTGGCGCTCAAAGGAGATAAAAGCCAATCAATCTCAGTCATCAATAAAGAGCTTGAGAAAGGTGATTCTCTCTACAGTGCTTTCGAGTTAGATAACCTCAGGCTACTTAAAGTATTGATCCTTGGGCCTGGGAATAAAGTGGGGCGGGATCTTCTTCTGACGATGATGCAAGTTTGCGAAAACAACTTGATTTTGGATCGGTGTTATCGTCTCTTCATATTAAACTATAGGTCCAGTGATCTTACAGACTTTGCTCAGGCGGTGGAGGTTTTTTTGAAGA
The DNA here is from genome assembly GCA_913045955.1 of uncultured Puniceicoccaceae bacterium. Taxonomy (GTDB): domain Bacteria; phylum Verrucomicrobiota; class Verrucomicrobiia; order Opitutales; family Coraliomargaritaceae. Next base: position 8,541 of record CAJWRZ010000024.1, on the reverse strand, counting down.
CGTATGAAGAACATTATTTGCGTCCTCAGTTTTATTTACTTAAGGCCAAGATAGTTCTAGAGGTCTTGGAGTTAAGCCTTTTAGAAGGAAGCCTTCAGCAACAAACAGAATCATTGGATGCTTTGAAATCCGAAGCTGAATCTATCCTAGAAGAGTTTCCTGGGACAGAATCCTTATCTCAGATCTATCATTTGCTCGTCTATGTTGCACTCAAACAGCCAGCCCCCCAGTACCGTCTCGCCGCTGATTACTTAAGCCAAATTGCCCTTATTACCGAGGATAAAAAGGCACTCTTTAAGCTGAACCAATTGATGGGAGATTGTTATTTTCTTAATGAAGATTTTTCTGTCGCCGCAGACTACTATTCAGATTTGCTCACTCAGCAATCAGAGCTAAGCCAATTATCAAAGGGTGATTTATGGCTTCGATATATTGTAGCAAAGATGCAATTAGGTGAGTTAGAATCCGTATTAGAGCGCTTCAACCAAGCTTCCGCTTCAAGTGAAATATCTGTTGATAGCTACTGTAAGATAGAATGGAACTTAGCCCTTGGTTTAAAGAATTCGGGACAAGTTTCTAAAGCTATTAACCGCTTGAGCCAATTTTTTGAAAATGCAGAAGGTTTTGAGATTCCAGCAGCACTACAAATTCGGCTTAAATGGCTGTCATTATACCTAAAATATTCAGCAGGAATTGACGAGGGCTCAGTCGGTGAAGTGGAGTCGCTCTTGAAGCAGCTCAATGAATTGGAGGCAGGTGTGTTTGATCCACGAGAATTATCCTTACTCCAAAGTCAGGTCCGACTTCTTAAAGGTCAATTTTTGCTCAGCAACAGCCGCGGCGCCGAAGGCTTAAGTACTCTTGAGTATTTGCAAAATAACTATTCAGAAACTTTAGCCGCCGAATTATCTTATATAATTCTTGCTGATTACTACTCAAAGAATGGCTCTTTTGACCAAGCCGAAGTGTATTTGTTGAAGTTAGCTGAAGGTTATCCAAATAGTGAGTACGCACCCGAAGCTATTTTAGAAGCAGCTTTAAATGCTGAAAAAAGAGAGCCTAACTCTTTTAATCAAGCCATTAGGCTGCTCAACGAAATAGTCGAGAACTACCAAGATTCTCATTTGGTATTTTTTGCGCTTCGCCACCAAGGGGATTTGCTTCGCCGATCAAGCGATTTTTCAGCAGCTCTGACGGTGTATGAAGGTATTGTTCAAAAGTTTCCGAATCATCCAAACCGATATTTAGTTGAATTATCGAGGATTGATTGCCTGCTAGCTTTGGTTGATCAAGACAACGTATTTGCCTATAAAGAAATTATTGTCGAGTTAGAGCGCCTGCTTGATTTGCCTGATCTGCCAATGCCTTTCCAGATAGAAGTCGGCTATAAACTCGCCTTTATTTTAGGTGAAATAGATCAGATAGAAGCGTCAATTGAGGTGGGGCTCTCCATAATAAGTCGCTTTTTAGGCGTCATTGAGCCGGACAATGAAATGTCGGCAATCAGTCGATACTGGATTGCTCGAAATATGTTTTTACTTTCTGATAATTTTAAAATGACAAACTCAACTGAAGAAGCTAAAAGAATTTATCGTATGATGATTGCCTACAAATTGCCTGGGCAAGAATTAGTGAAGCAGTTTTTATCCGAACTTTAAAACTTTATGGAATTAGATAATTTAAAAATCTTATTAGAAGCAGGCCCCATGCTTTATCCGCTAGCCTGTCTGGCGTTTGTTGGTTTAGTCGTTTTTACGGAGCGCACACTTTATTTACATAAGGGACAGATTAACGTAAAAGAGTTTTTGTCAGGGATTAAAAATCTTCTAAAAAAAGGACGATTGGTTGAAGCCTTAGCCATATGTGAAGAGATGGGCGGTTCTGCGGCGCATCTTGTGAAGAGCGTATTGCTTAATTATGAAGCAAGTTTTGATCAGATCATCGTGCAGTTAAGAAAACGCCTTAGCTTGGAATTACCCGACTTAGAAAGAAGGATTGGCTTGCTCTCGGTGGTCGCTCGGCTCAGTCCTTTAGTGGGTTTCTTGGGTACCTTAGTGGCGGGAATTGAAATCATAAGTCACCTTTCCTTATTTGATGGCTCAAGCAGCTTACTCATTTCTGCATTAGCAAATGCCATGATCAGTTCAGCAATTGGCCTTATTATTTGCATCCTTGCTACGGCAGGGCATCACTTCTTGGAGGTTAGGGTCAGTCATATATTGCATGATTACGAATGGCTTAGCGCGGAATTGATGGAAGTTGTTCTTGAGGAAAGAGGGAATCGTACGGAGAAAAATGAAGATTCAGTCAGTGATTCCGGAGGGAATGATCATGTCTAAAAATGTAAATTCTTCGGTTTCGTATGAGGGTGTCAGTCAGACATTTTTGAGAGATCGTTTGCGCGTCCATCGTCGTCAAAGTCAAAGGGCAACTCCTTTTAATCTCTTAGTTTTGATCGATGTGGCGTTTATTGGGCTTTTATTCAGCCTTTTGTTCACCCGTTTTGTTATGGTTCCAGGAATGGATATGGAGTTTTTAAGAACGGATCTTAAGATGAATCCTTCAACTTCGAATATTGTGGTACTCTCTATCGAGAACAAAGATACAATCTTTTTTGATGGCGGTATTTATAATCTAATGAGTATTGATTCTGCGCTTGAGCGTTATATTCAATCTCATCCAGAAAAAGCTAATACAACTTTAGTGGTCCGATCCGATAGCGATATGAATTTAGAGTCTTTTTTAGATTTGTGCAGTAAAGCAGAGAAAGTGGGTTATTCATCGATTCAAATTATGGGACAGAATCCCCCGGAAGCTAAACCTTTTGAATGAAAATAGCTTCAATCATCGCTTTATTCTTTAGAAAGCTAGGTGTTCGATGCCTTAAGTTACTGCGTCAAAACTTCAAGGATGCTCAGTATTTGTGGCCTTCGCTTTGGCTTGGTTTGTTCGTGATGCTTTTTCTTCTATTGATTCGCTTCGACAACCCTTTGCCTGTAAAGGTGTATCAGCCAAGTGCGAAAATCCAATTTCTATCAACCGACTCCGGTATTTACGCCGAAGATCTGTTTCAGTCATTAGAATTGTTTGATTCGGCTCCATTATTTATTCCCACGAAATGGAATTATGCTTCAAAAGTTTTACCCAGTAAGCGGGTATCTAGTTTGGCTGAATTTTCTGAATTCCAACCATCAATCAATCTCGTACAGCACTTAGATCTCCCTCGGCTTGAAGAACGTGGGGAAGATTCTAACACGCTTTTTGGGGATAGGTATTATGAGCCAAGGATCTTAAATCTTACCCAATCATCCAGTGATAGTGTGAGTGACCGTAAGGATGATTATAGTTCTTTGAAATTGAAAGTGGAAACTTTGCGAGGATTAGGCGAGCAGGCTGTGGGTATTAATTATTATCAGTACGAGCTCAAATACAGCTCACTCATTCAGCTAGAGCAACCTATCGTTGTGCTTTTACGGAATCAAGATGCTTTGGCAGCACGTCCAATTCTATTTGAATCCTCAAATATAAATGATTTTGACACAGCGATTTTAGAATGGCTTGATGAACAACTTAATTTGGCCGTTCTGCCAAAGGGCTTTCTAAGGCTCACTTTTTACCCATAAAAATCTTTTATTAATACAGGCATCGATGACAACGGTTTGAAGCTAGCATGAGTGACAATAATTTAATTAAAAATATAGTGGCGCTTACCGAGGGCTTAAAAGAAAGGCCTTCATGGGATGATTATTTTATGGCAACCGCCTTCTTGATTGCCTCCCGTTCTTCCTGTGAGCGCTTGCAGGTTGGTTGTGTAATTGTTTCAAGTGGCGCCCATAAAAATAGAATTATTGCTGCGGGCTACAATGGGTTCCTACCGGGTGCGCCTCATATATCAAGAATTGAAAATGATCATGAGCAATCAACCGTACACGCCGAGCAAAACGCAGTTTCTGATGCGGCTAGGAGAGGGGTATCACTCTCTGGTTCAGTTGCTTATGTAACTCATTACCCGTGTATAGTCTGCGCTAAAATGCTGATTGCCTCAGGTATTAAGCAGGTGAACTTTCATTTTGCTTACAACAATGACCCTATAGTTGAAGCGATATTTAAAGAAAATAACATCGATTGTGCTCAGCTCTAAATCTGAATTTTTCTCACTAATTTCAGATTAACTTGACAGAAAAGCTCTATGCCTCTTTTTTATCACACTTTTCCACTTATAAATTATGAAAGTAGTATCTTCAATTAAGTCTCTTAAAAACCGTCATCCGGATTGTCAGGTTGTACGCCGCAAGGGCCGTCTTTACGTTATAAACAAAACAAACCCACGCTTCAAAGCGAGACAGGGATAGTTTCGAGCAAGCCATTTTAATTCAACTTCAATTTTATCGTGAAAGTAGATATCCAACCTAAACTTAATCCAGTTGCATTTGTCGACGTTTCTTCGGGAACAAAATTCCTTACGCGTTCAACGATGCGTGGAAGCAAAAAGGAAACCATTGAAGGGGTCGAATACCAAGTGGTGATCTGCGACATCACTTCAGATTCCCACCCTGCATTTACAGGTGAGAAACGCTTCGTCGATACAGCCGGTCGTGTTGAGAAATTCCAGTCTAAATTCAAACGCCGTCGTTAATTTTTAATTTTAGAAATTTTCTTAAAAACCGCATTATTTTAATGCGGTTTTTTATTGGTAAGCTAGTATCAATAAAATTGTCCCAAAGCAAAGACTGGGTGGTAGTAAGAGGTAAAGGCTTTTTAAAAGTTTTGGATACAAGTGCATTATCATCAAACTTCCGAAATATAAAATGAGCACGAGTAAGCCTGGGAAATCTTTAGTAGGATCGGACTCTAAGGTGGGGAAGGGTAACTTTTGAGTTATTCGAAGTATTGTATCAATTAGGTGTATTTGTAGCCACGCTGCATAGTTGATGAATTCTGAAATCGCGAAGAGTTGTATTATGCCAAAGCCTAGGGATAAGACGCCGGTTAATATAACTAGACTGGCAATTTGAATGATTAAAATATTCGCCAAAAGCCCACCGGTTGATGAGTAGCCAAATAGTTGAATGCATAGAGGTAAGCTACCGACCCAAGCGGCTACACTTATACTGAAAATTGAGAGAAAGTAGCACCACGCTTTAGAGGTGTACTTTTGCCTGAGGCTCCAGTCATCTTCGGGCAACGATTTATATAGCTTGAAGGTCGATTGCATCCAAGCGTTGAAGGGGATGCCCCAAAGTATGATGTTGGCGACGACTGTATAGGATAGTTGGAAGCCTATTGAAAAAACCTGCCACGGATTCACTGCGAGCAAGATTAAGGCTGACAAGACCAATGCAGAAAATCCATTTGATTGTCGTCGGATCATCAAGCTTACCCAATAAAGTGTGATCATAAGGAGTGCTCTTAAGGCGGAAGGTGGTGCTTCTATAATTTGTACGTAATAATAGAGCGCGGCTATACTGATCACAGGAATCAGTATGCTTGGGGCTCTTAAGAGTCCCAATGATTGACTTATGAATAAAGCAATCACCCCAATATGCAATCCGCTCACCGCAAAAAGGTGCATGGTCCCTGTGTGAATGAATAAATTCTTTTGTTCGCTAATGAGGTTTTCTTTCTGCCCTAAGAGCATCGCTTTATAAATTTTTGGGGCTAAGGATCCTTCGGATGCACCGAGGGACAATATCTTATCAAGGCGGATTCGCATATGATTGATGTCGGGAACTATTAGGCCTCTTTTTTGATGCTCTAGTTTTGTGTTCTGTATTTTTAAATGGGTGATCTTGGAATAAACGCCTTTTCTTGAGAGCGATTTATAAAAAGGTTTCTCTAGGGATTCTGGTGAGAAGTAGGTGTGCAGTCCTTCTATTTCTAGCCGAGAATCCTGGAGCCAGATCTTCTCAACTTCGGGCGTTATTGGAGTGCTGACAAAGATTCGTTCATTTTCGGTAAAGCGTAATCGGTTTGAGTTGTCAGAAAATTGTGCGATGCATTGGAGCCGATTGAATTTTTTACTATTGGGTAATCGCTTTATAATCCTTAGTTCTCCAAAAACTTCTCTTGAGACAGATAAGTTGTCAGAAAAGTAATGGGTTTTGGATTGAATCCTGAATGAAAAGTAGCTGGCGCCAAAGCATGTGACTATTGCCAGGAATAAGCAGAGCCAAGTAATTCCCTTAAGCGATTTTGAAATTGCGACCGAGTAGAGCGAAAGTGCTAATGATACACATAATAGCGGAACCCTAAAGTTGTGGAGGACTGGTAGAGCTTCTAAAAGGTAAATACCCATTATTAGGCCTAATAAAAGACTTAACAGAGGCGCACGGTATGAATCCTGGTTCTGACTGATTTCGCCATACTAAATGCCGTTTTTTATTTAGTAAATACTGTATCTTCCTCAGCTATAAGTTTGACTCATCTATTTGAAACACAAAATTCAATGTAGTATGAAAATTTTAATTACAGGCGGTTTAGGCTATATTGGTAGCCATACAGCAATTCAATTTATTAACGCGGGGCATGAAATCCTAATTGTTGATAACCTCAGTAACAGCAAGCTAGATGTCTATAAGAGTATAAAATCAATTACTAAGACCGATTTTTCTTTTGAAGAATTGGATTTATGTGAAACAAAAGCTTTAATTTCCGTCTTTTCTAGCTTTCTTCCAGATGCGGTCATTCATTTTGCCGGGCTAAAAGCTGTCGGTGAAAGTGTTGAGGATCCTATTAAATATTATGACAATAACGTAGGTGGCTCAATATCATTACTGAAAGCGATGGAACATTCTGGCTGTCATAAAATTCTCTTTTCATCCTCGGCAACCGTCTATGGTGTCCCCGAATATCTACCCTTTGATGAGCAACACAGATTAGATCCGATCAATCCTTATGGACAATCTAAGTTAATGACGGAACTAGTCTTAAAAGATTGGGCCAAATCAAAAGAAACCAACCAAGCTATAATACTTAGATATTTCAATCCTGTAGGGGCTCACAAATCAGGGTTTATCGGGGAAGACCCTCTTGGAGTCCCGAATAATCTCATGCCTTTTATTAGTCAGGTAGCGAGTGGCAGATTGGAAGAATTGAAAGTATTTGGATCGGATTATGACACTCGAGATGGTACCGGGGAAAGAGATTATATCCACGTTGAAGACCTATCTAGAGCTCATCTTCTTTCCTTAAATAATATAAACAAAATTGATTCTATAGATTATTTTAATGTAGGTACAGGGAGCGGGTACACGGTCCTAGAGTGTATTAAAGCCTACGAGAAAGAATCCGGTAAAAATATAAAATATACCTTGGCGGCTCGGCGAGATGGGGATGTAAGCATATCCTATGCTTCCGCTAATAAAATCAAAGAATTTTGCGACTGGTCTCCTGAATTTGACTTGGAGGCGATGTGCAAGGATAGTTGGAATTGGGAATGCAAAACAAGTATTTAAAAGAAATTTAATTATTTTGCCCTTTCCAATTGCTATAAGTTTGACTCATTAATACGAACGATAAATTTATTAATTATGGTAAATACATCTAAATATGATCTTGTAGTTATTGGTGGTGGCCCAGCTGGCTACGCTGCTGCGATTCGAGCAGGGCAACTAGGTAAGAAAGTTGCTTGCGTGGAAATGGAGCGCCCAGGCGGAACTTGCCTTAATTGGGGCTGCATTCCCTCAAAGGCACTATTAAAAAGTGCTGAATTATATTCAAAAATAAGTCACAGCGAGGAATTTGGGATTTCTGTGAGTGGTTTAGACTATGACTTTTCTAAGATCATTGCCCGTTCCCGTAGTGTTGCAGATAATATGGCTAAAGGTATTGGATTTCTCTTTAAGAAGAATAAAGTCGATCATTTTGTTGGCACTGCGCAGGTAATGGTTCCCGGAATGGTCGAAGTTAAAGATGGCTCAGATAAAGGCACGATTCTTTCAACTGAAAAAACCCTCATCGCTACTGGCTGCAAGGCTCGAACACTTCCGGATCTTGAGGTGGACGGCACCCGTATCATGACTTCCCGCGAGGCTTTAGTTATGAAGAAGCAGCCTAAATCAATTGTTGTTGTAGGAGCAGGGGCAATTGGAGCTGAATTCGCTTATTTTCTAAATGCTTTTGGTACTAAAGTAACCCTGGTGGAGATGATGGATCAGATATTACCCGTTGAGGATTCTGAGGTAGCCAAGGTAGTTCAAAGGTCATTCACCCAGTCGGGGATTGATTGCCGAGTTTCTACTAAAGTAGAGGGTATAACGTTAGCTTCAGCATCAACGCTGATTGATCCTAACGCAGAAGTTCCAGCTACACCTGATATGGTGAAGCTTATAGGTATTGATGCTGGTTGTCCCCAGGGACCTTCGCCCCAGCCAGCTCGACCCCAACCTGACATAAAGAGGTTAAGCTATTCTTATGATAGCTGTGCTTGCTGCTGCTGCAGGAAAAACTATAGTAAAGTCTCCTGCGGTAGATGTTTTGTCTCCGCCGAAGTCAATAGTTGCAACTGATTTATCGCCGTTAGTATCGTTATAAATCATACAA
>CAJWRZ010000023.1 GCA_913045955.1 uncultured Puniceicoccaceae bacterium | reverse complement strand
TGCCCAGCATCCCAATAAGTTTGAGCCAGTTTTTCTGAATCAAGCTGGAAGGGAAGTCCGTTGGAAGAGAGGAACGTTTTGAAATCAAAAGAAGCCTCGCTCAGTGCCTCTGAATCGATCAATGACTGGTGCGCTTTTATTTCAGCTTGGCTTAAGCGCTCAAAAAACTCGAACCAACGTGCTTCCTTAACTTGGCAAACATGTTCAATCGTCCGCATTGCACGATCTGTACGACCCGCTACTTTTTCGAAGAAAGCATCCTTTGTTCCCAAGAAATCAGAGTAGTAAATTTGGAATTGTCCGACTTCATCGATATAAGCAGGGGTAATACCTCTGCCCGTAGAGCCTCGAGCGTCCTGCTTTAATTGGGTGACTCGGTAGTCTTCCCACGCTAAATCGACCAAGCGATGATTCAGGTCAGACATCAAACAACGATGATCAATAGCCAGCCTTGAAAGCACCTCATGTCCAAAGGATTCAGCATAAGTGCTTTCCCAAAGAAATTTTCTTGGGTCTGCAACAACCCCGGATCCGATGATCAAGTAAGGCACAAGTGGATCCGCCACTCCACCAGGGAGTAGGTTCAGTTTAAGGCCATCAACGGTGTGCCCAGAATTTGAACCCCCATTGACTTTCATAACCCCCGAAACAACAGACGCATCTTTATGGAAGTCTCGAAGTTCGTTTATGATTTCTAATATTACGCGGCCTTTGCCTTCGTCGCCGGTAGAAATTCCTGTGTCAGTGATGAATTGAGAAGAGAAAGGAGTCAGCATAAAATCTATTTTTGTGAATCGGAATTCGAGGTTTTGACCGTAATCACATCGTGAGGAGAAGCCTCTTTTTGGCCTGCTTGAGTGACTCTTATGTAACGAGCGTTATTCCTTAAGGTCGTTAAATCGGGGGCTCCTAGGTAGCCCATTCCAGATTGAATCCCGCCAACGAGTTCATTTAAAATATGTGATACTGATCCGGAGGATTCCTTGAGTGCTTCGATACCTTCAGCGGCGGCTTTTTGCTGAATATCTTTTTTGCTGTGTCCATAGCGAGCGGCGGAACCATCTTTCATCGCTTCACGGCTTCCCATTCCTCGATATTGTTTATAAAGCTTTCCATTAATTTCAATGATCCTTCCCGGAGCTTCGTTGCACCCAGCTAGAAGACTTCCGCAGATAACTGCATTCGATAAAGTCAGGGCTTTTACAATATCGCCGGATTTGCTGATCCCGCCATCGGCAAGGATCGAAACATTATTCTGGGCGGCATATTTTGAAGCGGTATAAAGCGCCGTCATTTGTGGGATGCCTACACCGGCTACGATTCTTGTGGTGCAGATTGAGCCGGGGCCTTGTCCTACTTTGATGGCGTTTGCTCCTGCTTTGGCCAAGAATTCAACCCCTTCAGAGGAAGTTACATTGCCGGCTATTAGATTTAAGTCGGGGAATTCACCTCTCAATAGTTTTAGAATATCGCCGACGGATTTAGAAAAACCATGGGCTGTAGAAACAGCAACCGCATCAATATTTTCATCTACCAAATGGCCAACATGATTGATAATGCGTTCTTTATTTAAGGATCCATCGGGATTACGGTGCGGCGCTATAGCCGCGGCGCAGATAAGCTGGAAGTGATTGTCTCGAGAAGGTTTTACTTCCTGGTTGGACTCACTTTCAATACGCTCAATATCAGAAAGGGTGAATAAGCCGCAGAGGCGGTCATCATCATCAACGACTAATAATTTATGGATGCCTAAATGCTTGGTGAAGAAATCGTCGGCGATTTTTATGGGGTCATTCTTTATTTCTTTTTGGTTCAGCGTATAAATGGAAGCCCGATCACTCATTGCCTCAGAGACCAGTTTACTCGCATAGCGTGCTTTTACGGCTCGGCCTGGGAGCAGTCCGATAAGCTTACCTTGGTCATCAACTACCGGGAAAGTGCTGAAGCCGTAGCCTTGTTCTTTGATTAAATCAATCACCGAACCAATCGTTTGTTCGGGCTTCACCTTGATCGGTTCTTGTATGAACCCGTGAATATGGTTTTTGACGCGGGCGACTTCTTTTACCTGAGTTTCTTCAGGCATGTTGTAATGAAGAATCCCCATTCCACCATTAAGCGCCATCTGAATAGCCATCTTAGACTCGGTGACCGTATCCATATCCGAAGAAATGATCGGAATTTGTAGCTCGAGGGAGTCAGAAATCTTGGTTGTTAGATTCGTCTCTTTCGGAAGGGTTTCCGAATATAATGTCGCCAAAGAGACGTCATCGTAGGTCAACCCATAAGGAATGGCTTCTTCAAAAAAGACCTCAGAGGGTTGAAAAAAACTCTTAGAAGTGGAATTGTTATTCACTGTCATGTCTCAAATTCAACAAAAGATTGTGTTTTCTCAAGTAGAATCGACACTAGTTCTATGAAATTTTCTTTTTCATATAAATCCTACAACCGGCCTTTTGTGAAATCTTTAAGGACTGCTAATGGTATTTGGGCTGCCCGAGAGGGGATTTTCTTAAAGTTAGAATCGGCAGATCGGGTAGCGATTGGCGAGGTCGCTCCAATTCCTGAATTTGGCACCGAAAGCCTAGAATTGGCCCAAGCCTTTATTACGAGCCTAGAGATTCAAAGCTTAGAGGCTTTAAAAGCTTTGGAAATCCCCGCAAGCTTACCTTGTTGTGCTTTTGCTTTCAGCTCAATAATCAAGCAACTCACAAATACTAGTACTCCGGTGGATAATGCCCAACTGCCGGTTGCCGCACTTTTGCCGAGCGGATCTGAGATGCCTGGGGCATTTATTAAGAAGCAAAGTCTAGGCTTTCGCACCTTTAAGTGGAAGATTGGGGTTGAGGCACTTGATTTAGAATTTGGAAGGCTTCAATCAGTCATTGAACAAATCAGTGAAGGGGCGGTGTTTCGCTTAGACGCTAATGGGTCGCTCAGTAAGACTGATTTGGAGCATTGGCTCAGGCTCTGCCAGCCTTATAAATCTAAGATTGAATTCTTTGAACAACCCTTAGCCGTTGGGCAAGAAACCGATATGGCGTCACTCTCTAAACACTATGGGATTCCAATTGCCCTTGACGAATCGCTGAATGGTCCAAGTGGCGTGCCATGGTTTGTTCCGGGGACTTGGGCCGGACCGTTGGTGATTAAGCCATGCCTTCTAGGGAATGTTGATCTCCAATTGAAGCGCTATAAGAAGCTTCCCCAGCAGTTAGTTGTATCGTCCTCTTTTGAATCTTCAGTCGGCTTATTAGAATGCCTGAGGATCGCTTTATCATGTGAAGCGCGTCGGTATGCGTTAGGGGTCGATACTCGGAGTGCTTTCAACGACGGGTATGGAATCAGTGAGTCGAGCCCGGAGATAGCCTATAAGACGATCGAGGAACACGCAAAGAGACTAGTAGATAATGAGTTTTAGCTTAAACAAATTAAGGAGTGAATTACTCGTTGGTGAAGATCCCGGCATCTTCAAAGAACAGGTCGAATCCTACCTCGCCGAAATCGATGCAAAGGGCCCCGCTATTTTTAATGAGGGTGTGCTGATAGCAGAAGAGGACCCAGTTTTATTTGTTGCAGCTTTTTTGGCAGCCTTGGAGCGGGAAGCGCCCATAATATTGGGTAATGCGCATTGGGGTCAGATAGAGTGGGCTTCATTCGATCGACAGTTCAGCCCGGGTTTAGCTTTTGGAAGGGCTTTGAATCTTAAGGCAAGGCCCTCCAGGTTAATGGCTTTGGAGAAGGGTTTAATTTTAATTCCAACTGGGGGCTCGACCACTCAAGAGTTGAAATTCACTCAGCATCGATGGGCAACTTTAGAAAATCAAAGCAAAATGGTGCAGTCTTTTTTGAACACAAATGCGATCAACTCCATTTGCGCTTTACCTTTATTTCACGTGAGCGGTCTCATGCAGATTGTCCGAGCACTGGTCACCGGAGGTCAGATATTTTTAACGAATTTAAAGCCTTCGCAGAGCACGGAATTTGGGATTGCGCTAGAAGATTATTGTTTGTCCTTAGTGCCAACTCAATTGACTCGGTTACTCGAGGAGGGAAAATTCCTCAAGCAACTTGTAAAATTAAAATGTATCTTTATCGGCGGAGCGGCCATCAATACAGAGCTCCTTCAGCGAGCTGTTGGCCTTCAGTTGCCTATAGTCACCTCTTATGGAATGACGGAAACAGCTGGCTTAATCGCGGTTGAGGATCATCGGTTAGGAAAGTCAGATTTGCCTTGCCGGAATTATCTCCTGCCGGATGTACGAATCAGTCTGGAGTTATCTGAAGGCTTGAAGCGAATTCGGATTTTCTCGAAGAGTCTTTTTCAGGGTTATTGGGGCGGGCCGAAGTTCGAGCCAGCGGAAGGTTTTTTGACCAGTGATTATGGAGCTCTGAATCCTGAAGGAGGTCTCGTGGTTGAGGGCCGTTTGGACCGGGTGATTATCAGTGGTGGCGAAAAGATATTTCCGCAAGAAGTCGAAAATGCCTTGGTCGCTACGGGTCAAGTTTCCTCAGCCCTTGTTGTCGGTCAGCATTCTACGGAATGGGGTGAATCAGTTATCGCTATTGTAACACCGGCAAATGATACCATTGAAGGATTCAATCCCGAGCGTTTGGCTGAATCCCTAAAGGGGAGTTTGGCTTCTTATAAACGGCCCAAAAATTACATCACTGTTAAAAAATTGCCGCTATTGAATAACGAGAAACCGGATAAGCGCTTAATCGCCGAATTGCTCAGTTCTATATTTTAGGTGAACAGTCTCGTCAAAGACTGACCTTGTTTCTGGTGCTTGATATTGACAGTATAAGTTTAAATTGCTTAGCTTAAAGCTTAGATGAATGTTCAGTTGGACTACAAAATTTTAGTTCTTAATCGGCTCTGGCAAGCCGTCAATATCGTGGGCGTTAATCGAGGCTTCAGTCTTCTACTCCAAGATAATGCTCAGGCAATCTATACCCGAGATAATAGCTTCCGCTTAATGAATGCCCACGAGTGGCTTAACCTTGGAGAAAATGAAAGTGATTTATCCTCTCCACCCACATCTAAACCGGCAACTTCAGCCGATCGCTATATCCAAACTATTCAACTAAAAATCCTTGTGCCTAAGGTTTTATTACTGCGAACTTATTCAAGCCTTCCCTCTCATGAGGTTAAGTTTAATCGGGAGAATTTATTTGAACGAGATGGGCATCGATGCCAGTACTGCGGAAATCAGTTAGGTGCTAAATTTCTTAATATGGATCATGTGATTCCAAGAGACCAAGGCGGGAAAACTTCTTGGGAGAATATTGTCACTGCTTGTATAAAATGTAATACTAGAAAAGCCAACAGGCTCCCGCACCAAGCTAACATGCATTTAATAAAAAAACCCGAACGTCCCCGGTGGCGACCCTTTATAAGCTCCCTGATAGGGCAGAATTATGAGCCAGATTGGGATCATTTTTTGAATTTAAAAAAAGCAGCCCTCTGAAAAATAACCTTGTCAGTTGCTTTCATTGGCATTCATTTAAGTTATGGAAATTTGCTGTATAGGTGCAGGTTATGTTGGCGGACCAACCATGGCGGTTATTGCCCAAAAGTGTCCGCACGTGAAGGTCACGGTTGTTGATATCAACCAAGAGCGCATTGACGCTTGGAATTCAGACCAATTACCGGTCTATGAACCGGGTTTGGATGCTGTGGTTAAAGCCTGCCGCGGCAAAAATTTATTTTTCTCAACCGAAGTAGAGAAAGCGATTATTGATTCAGAAATCATTTTCTTATCAGTGAATACACCGACTAAAACCTATGGTGTTGGGGCCGGTCGGGCAGCTGATTTAAGATTTGTTGAGAAATGTTCTAGGACAATCGCTAAAGTCGCCCAAGGCGATAAAATCGTTGTCGAGAAATCAACGCTTCCGGTACGCACCGCAGAGTCTATAAAACGGATCCTGACCGCTAATTCTCAAGGGCGTGATTTTCAGATTCTATCCAATCCAGAATTCTTAGCCGAAGGCACTGCAGTCAGTGACCTAGAATCGCCTGACCGAGTCTTAATCGGAGGTGACCCATCAGAGGAAGGTCAAGTAGCGGTCCAAAAGCTCCTTGATTTATACGCAAATTGGGTACCCAAAGAACGCATTATAACCACTAATTTATGGTCATCAGAATTGTCTAAGTTAACCGCTAATGCATTTCTTGCACAGCGCATATCTTCCATTAATTCAATTTCCGCGCTCTGCGAAGCAACCGGAGCTGACGTGGATGAAGTTGCGCATGCTATTGGGACAGACAATCGGATAGGTCCCAAGTTTTTGAAGGCATCTGTCGGTTTTGGAGGCTCTTGCTTCCAGAAAGATATTCTGAATTTAGTTTATTTGTGTGAGCATTTTGGCTTGCCGGAAGTCGCTAATTATTGGGATTCAGTGATCGCAATGAATGACTACCAGAAGAAGCGTTTCTCCAAGCGTGTTTTAAATGGCTTGTTTGATACGGTTACCGATAAGAAGATCGCTTTGTTTGGTTTTGCTTTTAAAAAGGACACCAATGACACTCGGGAATCGGCGGCAATTTATGTAGGGAAAGACCTCTTAGAAGAGCAGGCAAATTTAGCGATTTATGATCCCCAGGTGAAGAAAGCACAGATCTTGAAAGACCTTGCGGTGACCGAAGAGGATTCGGCTGTGACCATCTATGATGATCCTTATGAAGCAGCTAAAGGTGCTTACGCGATTTTAATTCTCACCGAATGGGATGTCTTTAAGACGCTTGATTATGGGGCGATCTACAAAGAGATGCAACAGCCGGCATTCATTTATGATGGCCGAAATATCCTGGATATTAAAGCGTTGCGGGCCCTTGGGTTTGATGCCAACAGAATTGGTTGCAGTTAAGGATTTAAAATTATGATTATTGAACCAAAAATAAGAGGTTTTGTTTGTATAACAGCCCATCCAGAGGGGTGTGCGTACAAAGTTCAGCAAGAGATCGAGGTGGCTAAAGCCTCTTTAATAAAAGACGGCCCAAAGAAAGTTTTAGTGATAGGAGCCTCCACAGGTTATGGATTATCTTCGCGGGTCACTGCATCTTTTTCAAGTGGTGCCGATACGATTGGGGTCTTTTTTGAGCGCCCGTCCTCTAATGGGAAGCCGGCTAGTGCGGGGTGGTATAATACAGTTGCTTTCGAAGCCGCTGCTCAAGCAGAAGGCCTTTACGCTAAAAGCATCAACGGAGATGCCTTCTCTGATGAAATTAAAGCCAGTGTGATTAAGACGATCAAGGAGGATTGGGGAACTGTCGATTGCGTTATTTATAGTTTAGCATCGCCCAAGCGCATAGATCCAAAAACTGGAGAAGCTTATCGCTCTTGCCTTAAGCCGGTTGGAGAAGCATTCAGCAATCGAGATTTAGATGCGAATAAAGGCGAGATATCCGACGTCACAATTGAGCCAGCTAGTGAGGAAGAAGTGGCCAATACCGTTAAGGTGATGGGCGGCGAGGATTGGGAGTTTTGGATGAAAGCTTTGTCAGAAGCAGGCGTTTTATCCAATAACTTTAAAACCGTAGCTTATTCTTATATTGGGCCTGAGGTCACTTGGCCTGTTTATAAAAATGGAACTATCGGCACGGCAAAATTAGATGTGGAGCGCGCCGCTAGAGCGATACAGCAGGAATACGGCGTGGAAGCATATGTATCGGTTAATAAAGCGGTGGTGACCCAAGCAAGCTCAGCAATTCCGGTCGTCCCTCTTTATATCTCAATTCTTTTCAAAAAAATGATCGAGAAGGGGACTCACGAGGGATGCATTGAGCAAATCGTCCGTCTATTTAAGGAGCGACTCTATGAAGGCGATATGCGCCTAGATTCTGAAGGTCGGATTCGCGTTGATGACTGGGAGATGGATGAGGCGATACAGTCAGCAGTTGCTGAGGTGTGGCCCAAAGTCACCAATGAAAACTTAAGAGAGCTCTCTGATTTTGATTTATATCAAAAAGAGTTTTTGGCACTCTTTGGATTTGGTCATGAAGGGATCGATTATTCGAAGCCAGTAGAGGTCGATCGGCCGATTCAAGGACTGATTGTTTGAGGCTTACGCTTGGACTTTAAAAAGGTGGTTCCTCATCGAGGATCACATCTGAAGCGCTTGCAGGTTCTGCATCAGCGGGCGCGGCATTTGAGGCTTCACCTTGGGCGACATCGATCTTCCAAGCATTGAGATTAACGAAATATTTTTCATTCCACTCCCTGCAGGCGATATCAAAGTGGACAGTTGCTTGATCCCCCGCCTTCACATTGTTCAACAGCTCGATCCTATCCTTTAAGCAACCAAAGATAATCTCTTGTGGATACTTCCCATTTTCGGTGGTTAATAGAAATTCTCTTTTTTTAAAGTCATTTGCGAAAGTTTGTACTTCAAAGACTTCTTTAACAATTCCTGAGATTTCGAACGGCATAATAATTTTGTGTATAGGGTTTTAATTTTCCTTACTTTAAAAGGACTTAATTAGATTTTTCAAATGAAATTATCATTAAAGAGAATTGACAGTTAGGAACTTTATGTCTGAGTTGTCCCATCTTGCGGGGAGTAGCGCAGTCTGGTAGCGCATCTGGTTTGGGACCAGAGGGTCGCAGGTTCGAATCCTGTCTCCCCGACCATTTTAAAAGATTGATTAGAAGGCTTGCCAGAGCCTTGCATTAAATGCCGTTGTTGGATTCCGCTATTTGAGATCGTTTTTAATTTTTTTTAATATGCGGCAATTGCTTCAAGCATCGGTGCGGTGAGCGGTAGTAGCTTACGATGGATTTCGGGATTCGCTACAACCACACCATGGCTTTTAAAAGGGTCTACAGCTTGGTTATTAAAATCGGTTATTTGGGCACCGGCTTCCTTGGCAATGATTAAGCCGGCCGCCATATCCCAGGGCTTTAACTGCATTTCATAATATGCGATCAGGCTACCGTCAGCCACCATACAAAAATCAACGGCTGCTG
This sequence comes from uncultured Puniceicoccaceae bacterium, assembly GCA_913045955.1. Taxonomy (GTDB): domain Bacteria; phylum Verrucomicrobiota; class Verrucomicrobiia; order Opitutales; family Coraliomargaritaceae. Next base: position 10,955 of record CAJWRZ010000023.1, on the reverse strand, counting down.
CACCCAACCTTCTGACGCCGCCAGCAACCTTGAGCATATTGGCAAGAGCTCTTGATAGGGGTTCCGCTCGGTGGGCTCTATCATAAGGGAATCCAGTTGTTACGACCCCTTGGGATAATTCTTTATTAGGGTTTACTTGGATAGGGCTTCCATTCTTTGTAGCACCTTTGCCGATAACCGCACGATATTGTAGCTTTAAGGCAGGAGCGGACACGATTCCGCCTACCGGAGTCCCATTATAAAGAATCCCGACAGAGATCCCCCAGTGGTGGAGTTTGTTGGCATAATTAACGGTGCCATCGATCGGATCAATCACCCAAATAAAGCTATCACTAGTTGCCAGCGGTAGAGTCTGGGTCTGACTTTCTTCTGAGCAAATACCGTCTTCAGGGAAGTATTGCCCGATAGCGGCCATGATTTTTTTTTCAGAATGTAGGTCAGCCTCGGTGACTAAATCAAAGGAATTCGTTTTGGTACTGGTTTGGTATCCTTTGCTTTGAAGATCTAAAAGCTCAGTTTCTAAAGCGGGCAATAAGCCTTCGATAATCGCAAGCCTTGCTTCGATAGCTTGAACTAGTTCTGTGGAGGCCCAAGAATCTTTACTCATCGTTGGGGAACTCTTTGTGCAACCGTCCCTCTAAAGCTTGCACACGACTCAATAGATCATCGTGCTGCTCACGAGTTACGATATTGGCTTTGTGAAGCATGTCGTTGAATAATTTTGAAGCTTCGACTTTGGCTTTTTCGGTCTCTTCTTTGCCTTCGTTGACGATCTTTTCAGACATTGCTATTGCTTCGTCTTTGGTGATCTCGCCCTTGTTGACCATATCGTCGAGTACTTCTAAGATTTTGTCTTTTGTGACAACCGCGATACCAACCCCGGCTAGCATCGTTTTTTTAATAAATTCTATCATTTTATATATTAGCTTTCGATTGAGCAGGACTCAGCCTCTTTGTGCTCAATGCATTTAAATATGAGGGCTGCAGAAAAGCCAGCCAAAAGCTGGATAAGTGAGTAGGTGATCAAGATTTTCAAATCAATTACTTGATGGATGAAAAGCCCGATATTAACCGCGGGGTTGAATGAAGCACCTGAAATAGACCCTACTGAGTAGGCTCCAGCTGCGACGGTAAAGCCGATGGCGAGACCATAAAAACCATTGCCTTGAGTGCCTTTAGCCACCGCTACATTTAAAATCACCCAGACCAAAGCAAAGGTGAAGAGGAATTCGCTGATTAAGGCAGGAATTAGTTGGAAGTCATCTTTATGCTGAAGACCGAGTGCGCTGAGTTTGATTTCAGCAATGGCTTCAGGCTGAATGAATTGCACGCAGTAGGCCGCGCTTACCGCTGCCAAGCAGGCCGTAATTATGTAAGGAATGAATTCTTTTGTGGGTTGGTTTTTAGAGGTTAAGAATGCAAGGGTGACTGCTGGATTGAAATGGGCTTTCGAACGATGCCCGCTCGCAAAAATAAGTGCAGCTAGGCCCACTCCAATTGCTAAGGGTGCCATATTGCCGGCACCGCCGAGCACAGCGGTCAATCCAATAATTGAGTAGAGAAAAAATGTGCCAAGGAACTCTGTGATTAATTTTTCTTTCATATATTTTATTAGTTTTATTTTTGGGCATCCTGGTAGCCTGATACGTAGGCTTCAAATACAAGTTTTATTTGATCTCTTATTCGGCGGAAAGCTTCTATTTCGGATTCACCTTCTTGAGCGGCATGTGGGGGATCTTCAAATGACCAGTGATAGGTCTTGGGGGAATTGGGAAAAATAGGGCAAGCTTCTTGGGCGTTATCACAGACCGTGATCACTACATCAATTCCTTTATTGATGTATAAGTTTAAGTGATCGGAAGTATGATGTTTTATATCAATTCCTATTTCACTTAATGCTTGGATCGCAAATGGGTGCACGGCCCCTTTAGGATTAGAGCCCGCAGAGAAGACTTCAAAGAAGTCCCCTCCACGGGCTCTTAAAATGCCTTCAGCCATATGTGAACGGCATGAATTTCCGGTGCAAAGGATAAGTACTTTTTCTTTCATATATACTAAATAAATTTAGTATATATATATAGAAGGGATATAATAATAAAAGCGCTAATTCCTACATAACTGGTAATTCTTATCCAAAGAGCGGGTTGATGTTCTTGGGGAACATTATCGGAGGTGATAACCTTAAGGTTAAACCAGGCTAGTACCGGAGATGAGAGAAAGGCTACGATGGCGGCTATGCTCAAGAGTTGAATCATATTCGTAGAGAAGAATAAATGAACCATTGAGGCGGTCATCATGTAGACGATAATCATCACCCGAAAGAGTTTTTTAGTTTCATCTAGATTTGGTTCCTTTGAATCCTTGCTTGAACACAGTAATTTTAAGGTGGTGGCTAGGGAGCGGGGGAATCCGTCTAATGAATTTAGGGTCGTGCTGAACATTGTTAAGAAAGCCGCAATGACGATGATGGGTTTTACGTAACCACCAATCGCTTCGGTATAGAGCTCAACTAGTTGTCGTACGTATTGGACGCCGCTGGAGGATAATTCTGTATTAGTCCCGTAAATGGTTAGGGCACCTAAGGCTAAAAATAAGCAGGCTAAAATGGTTGTGGTAATATAGCCTATAGAAAAATCAATCGCGACTTCCCTTGGAGTCGCACGATGTCCGGTTTGCTTTTCCCGATCCTTCATCCAAAGCGAGGGCCATATAGATAACTCAACTGGGGCTGGCATCCAACCGAGTAAGCTTATAATAAATCCCATGGTTGCCAAGGAGTAGGGGTTGGGTTTTACGAACTCTGGGTCGATTGGGGGATTGCCGGTGAAGGCTAAGCAGACGGCAATGATTGTTAGAAAACTCAAGGTGACAATTGTCCATTTAGAAAGTTTATCTAAAATAGGGTATTGGCCTAGAAGTATAATCAATGCCATCAGTATAATAAGCATAATAGTTAGGTGAGGTATAGATATAGCTAAACCACCTAAGAGATACGTTAAGATTGACGCCGTCAGCATGCCGAGCGCCGCTATATTGATCGTTCCCGTCATCGCATTAATGATTAGAAATGACCAAAGGTAAAGCGGCCCCTTTCGTTTGTATCCGTAAAGCAAACTTTCGCCAGTTGCGGCGGTGTAGTGTTGCCCGAAATAGAAGAAGGGGAATTTTAAAAAATTGGCGATGAGGATAACGCCAATGAGAGACCATCCGTATTCTGCACCAGCGCGGGTAGACCAAACTAAGTGTGATCCTCCTATCGCAGTGCAAGCTATTAGAATACCGGGCCCGATTGCTTTTAAAAGCGAGCTATATTTATTCATTAATAATGGGGTGACTTTTATAGTTTAAGCTTAGCACTATGGTCTTTTTCTATATTTTAATAAAGCTACAAAAAGCCTAAATGTCCTTATTAGTTGAAAAAAAGTGCATACTATCCTTTATATTGAATAGATTATGGCAAAAGATTGGTTAGAAGGAATAGAAGAAAATTATGACGTAGTTGTTATAGGCTCTGGCCTAGGCGGATTAACCGGAGCTAACTATTTAGCCAAGAATGGTCACAAGGTTTTACTACTCGAACATCATTATCAATTTGGAGGATTGGCGACATGGTTCAAAAGACCGGGTGGTCACATCTTCGACATATCGCTCCATGGTTTTCCTTATGGCATGGTGAAGTCGTGCCGGAAATATTGGACTAAAGAAATCGCTGATTCAATTATTCAACTCAAAGATGTTCGTTTCATTAATCCACAGATGGATGTTTGGACAAGTTTTGATCGAGATGATTTTACAAGAATCCTAGTGGAAGATTTTGGTATCAGTCTAGAAAAAGTTGAAGGCTTTTATGATCATTTACGGCAAATGAATTTTTATGATGATCATACGCAAACCACCGGCGAGATGTTTGAGCAATTCTTCCCCGGGCGTACAGATGTGCATCGTTTATTAATGGAGCCAATATCTTATGCCAATGGATCACACCTGAATGATCCGGCAATTACCTACGGAATTGTTTTCTCAAATTTCATGAGTAAAGGCGTCTTCACTTTCCAAGGCGGCACCGATACTCTTATTAAAAAGATGGTAGCAGAACTGAAATCCAATGGCTGTGAAGTCAGGAAATGTGCGCTTGTAGAAGGGGTTGATGTCGAGGATGGGTCGGTAGTAGGCGTCCGAGCAAGAAGTCAGAATACTGGAGGTGTGGAATTCCCTGAATATAAGATTCGCTGTAAATCGGTACTGTCGAATGCCAATGTTCGGAACACCATACAACACTTAGTTGGAGAATCTAACTTCAGTGAGGATTATCTAGCCGCCGCTAAAGCCGTAAGGAATAATACGAGTTCATGCCAAGTCTACATGGGTATCAAAAAAGGAGAATCCATTCCTAATATTGGAGACCTTGTATTCACTTCCAAGGCACCCAAGTATTCAATTGATGAATTAACTTCTATCAAAACGAGTAGCCACACTTTTTCCGTATATTATCCAGAAACCCGACCGCATCAAAAAGAAGAACGCTATGCAGTGGTTGCTTCCCTCAATGGCCGATGGGATGAATGGGCTGAGCTTTCTGAAGAAGCGTATAAGAAAGAAAAAGACCGTCTCTGTGAAGAATGTTTAAGTAGTTTAGAAACTTTTATTCCAGGAGTTCGTGATAAGATTGATCACATCGAAGCGGCTACCCCTAGGACGGTTAACTATTACACTAAGTCGATGCATGGAACTTCCTTCGGAACTAAGTTTGAAGGTCTGCAAGTTTCAATGGATCTTTCCGAGCAGATTAAAGGGCTTTATCATGCAGGGTCCGTCGGGATCATTATGTCAGGCTGGCTTGGCAGTATGAATTATGGAGTTATCACTGCTAACAAGCTTGATAAGTGGCTCTTTGACCAATCAAAAGTAGCGATCCAAAACACCTAAAGCGTAGTGAACGATCTTAGATTAAAGTTTATTTAAATAGAATAAACAGAGCTATGTTTTGTATCGCCCAATAAGTGCATTTAGTTAAAGTTCGAAATATGGAAGAAATTTTAAGAAAAATACCACACAGACCACCGTTTTTATTCATTGATGAAATCGTTGAAATCTCCGAAAACGGAGCTATTTGCAAGCGCCTAATCCGGGCGGAAGAACCACAATTTGAAGGGCACTATCCGGGCAATCCTATTATGCCCGGCGTTTTGCTTTGTGAAGCCACTTTCCAAACCGCGGCTATTTATTTAGCCGACCAATTAGAGAAACAAGGATTGGATTTAAATAATGTCACCCCTGTGCTCTCCCGTATAGGTGAAGCTAAGTTTAAACAAATGGTTAAGCCAGGTGATAGCATCACGATCGAAGTTGAATTTAAAGAGAAGCTCAGTAAATTTTACTTTTTAAAAGGTAAAGTGCTGAAGGAAGGCAAGCCTGTGTTGTCCCTTGAGTTCGCTTTAGCTATGGTCGAAGAATAAGGAAGCATTATAATGAGTTTTTTAAAATTATCAGGTAAACGCTTCCTTGTCATGGGAGTAGCTAACCGCAAAAGTGTCGCTTGGTCTATCACGCAGACCTTAGAATCTGAAGGCGCGGAAGTCATTCATAGCGTTCGCTCAAAAGAGCGCTTGGAGAGCCTTGGTAAATTGCTCGGTGATCGAAAAGCTTACATCTGTGATGTAGAGCAAACCGAAGCAATTCAAGCACTCTCGAAATCAATCGCTGCAGATTATGGCACAATAGATGGTATCGTTCATTCGATTGCTTTTGCGAATTATAGTAAAGGTCTCCGGCCTTTTCATGAAACGGACAAAGCTGACTTTCTCCAAGCCACCGCAATTTCCGCTTTCTCCTTAGTGGAAGTGTCCAACGCGCTGAAGCCGCTACTTACGGAGGAGGCTTCGGTCGTATCAATCGGCATTTCCTCAACGGACGTCACTGCTGAGAATTACGGTTATATGGCTCCGATTAAAGCAGCGCTTGAAACATCGAGTTATAATCTAGCTAAATCCTTCAGCGCCGATACAAAAGTTCGCTTTAATACAGTCAATGCGGGTCCTTTAAAAACCAGTGCATCGGCCGGTATACCCGGATATTTAGAAAGTTATTTATACGCCGAGAAGCTCACCTTTAGGAAAGCAAATGTGGCCACACAAGAAGTGGCTAACACGGCAGTGTATCTCCTAAGCTCCGCATCAAGTGGTATAAATGGTCAAGGTATCGTCGTGAATGCTGGAATGGACCGAAATTATTTTGACAGCGAGATTGTTCGCTTAGCGATGCGTCCAGAAAAATAAACTCGTCTACGCGATAGAGAGTATAGTAATTTTTATGCTTATGCGCTTTCAAGCTGTTGCAATAGAATCATTAGAGTATGTCCTGCCGGAAACGGTTTTAACTTCAGGGGATTTGGAGTTACAGCTGGCTACTGTCTATGAGCGCTTAGGTCTGCCCTTGGGCCGATTGGAATTAATGACCGGCATTCGTGAGCGTCGACTATGGGCCTCGGATTTTAAAGCATCGCAAGCCTCAGCGCTCGCCGGAGAGAAAGCACTCAAGAAGAGTCAATTCAACCGAAAGGATATCGATTTATTGATTCATTCAGCGGTCTGTAGGGATCGCTTAGAACCTGCGACTGCATCCTATGTCCACCAAGCTTTAAGCTTGGATGAGCACACCCAAATTTTTGATTTATCCAACGCTTGTTTAGGATTTTTAAATGCGATGACTGTTGCCGCGAGTATGATCGAAAGCGGTCAAATTGAACGAGCACTTATTTGTTCAGGGGAGAATGGAAGACCGCTCGTGGATCATACCATCCAAGCCTTACACAACTCTGAGCTCACGCGAAAAACGATTAAGCCTTATTTTGCAAATCTAACAATTGGAGCGGGATCAGTCGCCGCAGTTCTCTGTCGTAAAGATCTTTTAAAGGGATCAGTCTTATCTTTAGATAGTGCGGCTATCGCAACGGATACAAATCATAATAATTTGTGCGAAGGGGACAGCTCAGGGAATCAACTCGAGATGTTGACGGATTCGGAAGCCTTGCTCGCTGCCGGAATTAAAGTCGCTGAACTGGCATGGTCATCTTTTAAGATAGCGAGTGGCTGGGAAGCCAATACCCCTGATTGTATTTTCACACATCAAGTTGGCAAAGCGCATACACGTGCTTTATTTGAGGCATTGGAGCTCGATTTAAAAAAAGATTATGGGACGTTTGAATTCCTGGGTAATGTTGGCTCGGTTTCTTGCCCAATTACCTTGGCACATGCAATTGAGTCCGAGGTATTTAAGCCAGGACAAAAAGCCGCCTTGTTGGGTATTGGCAGTGGCTTAAGCAGTCTAATGATGGCCCTTAATTGGGAGTATAAAAATGGATAATGCCCGAAAATTCAGCGCAGATTTAGCGCAAGAGTATCCATTTGAGCCGCATTATTTTGAGCAGCCTTACGGAACTAACTCCGTTGCAAGGCAGCACTATTTGGATGAGGGCACTGGGCCGGTTGTTGTCATGCTTCACGGGAATCCTACCTGGTCATTTTATTTTAGAAATTGCATTCGCCACCTAAAGGAAAAAGGTTTTCGTTGTATTGTTCCGGATCATATCGGCTGCGGATTATCGGATAAACCCAAGAATTATTCTTATACTTTAGAGCAAAGAATTCAAGATACAGAACGATTACTAAACGCATTGAAGATTCGCCAGTTTAGCTTAATCGTTCATGATTGGGGTGGTGCTATTGGCATGGGGCTTGCGGTTCGTAATTCAGAGAAGGTTGAAAGAATCGCTATTTTGAATTCGGGAGCTTATCGCTCTGAACATATGCCCAAGAGGATTGGGTTACTCCGCACTTTTGGGCTTGGGCAATTTTTAATCAGAAGCTTTAATTTATTTGCTTGGCCGGCAACTTTCATGTCGGTGAAAGCCCCTTTGTCTTCAACGGTTAAAGAAGGCTTTTTATTCCCTTATAATTCTTGGGCTAATCGGATTGCTGTTTGGAATTTTGTAAAAGATATACCGATGAGTGCGTCCCATAGGAGTTATAAGTGTTTGTCTGATATTGAGGCTAGGCTTGAGGTGCTAAGGGGTAAAAAAATCGGGATATTTTGGGGCCAAGAAGATTTTTGCTTCAATGATCATTTTTTAAAGCGTTGGATGAAAATATTTCCAGAAGCTAAAACTACCCTGTATAAAGATGCTGGGCATTACATTCTAGAAGATGCTGAAAAAGAAATTATTCCAGCAATCAGTGAATTTTTAGTTGCGCAATAAGGAATATTTCGATGATGTGAAGGGTGCAGTTCGGGGCTTTTCGTGTTCCCCGTTGATTACTTTTAATTGCAGTTACAATGAATTCAGTCTTACAAATATTGCTCGCTGGTGAGCGCTTAGATACAGCACAGATGGCACAAATTTTGGGTCTCAAAGAAGCCGATGTGAATGTAGAGCTATCGCGTTTAAAATCAGAGGGAACACTCCTTGGTTGGAGGGCTATCTTGAATCCTGAAAAGATTGAAGACGGTCTTGTGCGTGCCGTGATTGAAGTTCGATTAAGTCCAGAGCGTGACGGCGGTTTTGACAGAATCGCTGAACATATCGGCGAATTTGATGCAGTAGAGTCCTGTTACCTAATGTCGGGTAAATATGATTTATTGATTTTTGCTAAGGGCGAGGATTTGCGGAGTATCGCAAGTTTTATTTCTGAGCGCCTAGCGAGTGTGGAAGGTGTATTATCCACAGCGACTCATTTTAGACTGAGGACGTACAAAGAACACGGGCAAGTGCTCAATGATTCAGGCACCAATGGCGACAAGCTACCGGTGAGTCCATAATATGAAAGATTCAGGACAACATTTTGTAGCCGACCATGTGGTTGGGCTGCCCCGCTCGGGTATCCGCGATTTTTTTGCGATCGTCGCTGCGATGCCTCAGGCGATTTCTTTGGGCATCGGCGAGCCTGATTTTGTAACTCCGTGGCATATCCGCGAAGCCGCAATATCGGCCCTGAAAAAAGGTAAAACTAGTTATACTGATAACTTGGGATTGATCCGATTGCGCCAAGAAATCAATAAGTATGTCGAAGATTCCTATGGACTGAGTTATCATCCCGAGAAGGAGATCTTGGTGACAGTTGGGGTATCCGAGGCTTTAGACATAGCGTTACGGGCAGTTCTTAATCCGGGAGACAAGGTTCTTTACCATGAACCTTGTTATGTATCTTACAGTCCGAGTATCGTACTTGCACATGCCCAACCGATTGGGGTTAAGACCGACGTTAAAGATGCTTTTGGTATCGATCCTGTAAAGGTTGCTGAAGCTTGGGAGCCAGGCTGCAAAGTATTGCTTTTAAATTTCCCAACTAACCCAACTGGTGGGGTTACAGAGCGTAAGAAGTTAGAGCAACTAGCCAAGTTCGCGGTTGAAAAAGATCTGCTGGTGATCAGCGATGAGATTTATTCAGAGCTAACTTTTGAAGGAGAGCATGTCAGTATCGCGACCTTGCCCGGGATGAAAGAACGGACTATTTTCTTACACGGCTTTTCTAAGGCATTCGCTATGACGGGCTTTAGAATAGGTTATGCTTGCGGGCCTCAAGTGCTTATTGAGGCTATGATGAAAGTGCACCAGTATAGTATGCTATGTGCGCCAATACTGTCTCAGGAGGCAGCGATTGAAGCCTTGAAAAATGGTAAGAGCTCAGTTCTAAAAATGAAAGAAGCGTACCACAAACGCCGTGATTTAATCGTGCGCCGTTTTAACGAAGTTGGATTGAGTTGTCATAACCCTAAAGGCTCTTTTTACGCTTTCCCTTCGATTGAATCTAGCGGCATGAATTCTATGGATTTCTGTAAAGGCTTGCTTGATGCAGAAGAAGTTGCTGTGGTGCCAGGAACTGCTTTTGGCCCAAGTGGTGCAGGCTTCGTTCGAGCAAGTTTCTCGACAAGTTATGAGCGTATCTTAGAGGCGACCAACCGCATAGAACGCTATCTTAATAAAATCGGCTAATTATTTTTACTTGTGAGTTTAGACGGATCCAGAACTGTCGCCTTAGTCGGGCGTCCCAACGTCGGCAAGAGCCGTCTATTCAACCGGCTATGCCAAAGACGACTTTCGATTGTCCATGACATGCCAGGCGTGACTCGGGATTTGATCTCCGCGGAGGTTGACGATGACTATATGCTTCTAGATACAGGTGGCATAGGCATGGAAATTGAAATGACCCCTAAACAGATTTCCTGCGCCGCGGAAGAGCAGGTGGATTTCGCAATTCAGGCGGCTACCGTGATTTTGATGATCGTAGATGTTCGCGAGGGTATTACCGCACTTGATGAAAGGGTCGCTGAAAAGCTTCGGCGCTACGGCAAGAAGATTTTGGTGGTCGCAAACAAAGTTGATAGTGAGGACGAAGAAGCTTTATGCCATGATTTTTCTACGCTTGGCTTAGGCTCAACCATTAATGTCTCAGCAGAACATGGAAGAGGTATTTCATATTTGAAGAATGAGATCCTTGATGCATTAGGTCCAAAAGTAGATTCCGACTTGCCTGCAGCTTCCAAAGAGCGGATTAAGATATCCTTAGTCGGTCGCCCCAATGTAGGAAAGTCCTCCATTGGTAATGCCTTGATTGAATCAAATCGGTTAATCGTATCGGATGTCCCAGGGACTACCCGAGATTCTGTTGAGCTGGATTTAAATTATAAGCACAAGGACGGTGAGACTTTGAAATTTAGGCTGACTGACACCGCAGGTTTAAGGATGAAGCGCAAAGTGGATTCATCGGTAGAATATTTCTCAGGAGTGAGAACTCAGCATTCAATAGATCGATCAGATGTGGTCTTCTTAGTGATTGATGCGATGGATGGCATAACCAAGCAAGACCAAGCGTTAGCGGGTTCTATTCTCGATGCCGGCCGGGCAATTGTGATTGTTGTTAATAAATGGGATCTCGTTAAAGAACACTGGGAAAAAGAGC
>CAJWRZ010000022.1 GCA_913045955.1 uncultured Puniceicoccaceae bacterium | reverse complement strand
AAATGGATCAAGCGATTGAAGTCGCTAACTTCATAGCTCCAGAACACCTTGAGTTACAAGTCAAAGATGCTCTTATAGGACCAATGACTCAAAAGATCCGAACCGCAGGGGCGATCTTACAGGGCTATGCTACTCCAACAGTATTGGGCGATTTTACCGCTGGGCCAAGCCATACATTGCCGACCGGGCGAGCTGGCCGATTCTTCAGTGGTTTGCAGGCAACGGATTTTATGCGTCGGACTAGTACGGTGCTTTATGACGCGAAAAGCCTTCTTAAGGCGGCGCCGGTAGTTGAAACCTTTGCCCGCTTAGAGCAATTAGACGCCCACGGAAAATCTCTAGCGGTTCGCTTGCCAAAGGAGCAGCGCCCATAAATTAGTAATGAGTCCTTCATTTAACAGCGATGCAATGGTGGTGCCTTGGGTGAAAGCATTAACGGGCTATGTCCCCGGGGAACAACCACAGGGCGAAGGGTGGGTTAAATTAAATACCAACGAAAACCCTTATCCAACTTCACCCAAAGTTTTAGAAGCAATTCAGGAAAAAGTTTCATCTTTACGGCTTTACCCAGAGCCTCAGAGCCAAAAATTAAGAGCTAGAATTAGCCAAAAGTTTGGTCTTAAAGCAAACAATGTGATCATCGGTAATGGTTCGGATAATATTCTGGATATGATCACTCGCAGTTTTGTGGGTAAGGGACAGGCGGGTCACACAGTTCCGAGTTATTCGCTGTATCCGGTAGTTGTGGGGCTCACAGGTGGTAGCTTATTCGACATTCCTTTTGAGGCTTCAATGGAGCTACCGGTTGACGCTATTGTGAACGCGGATGCTTCTGTTTTCTTTCTGACTAATCCCAATGCTCCGACAGGAGTGTGCTTTTCGTTAGAATCCATCGAATCAGTCCTTAAGAAAATTAAAGGCTTACTGGTTGTGGATGAAGCTTACATTGATTTTGGAGGTCAATCAGCCAGTGCTCTTTTGGGTAAATATGATAATTTGGTTGTTGTCCAAACTTTTTCAAAATCGCGAAGTCTTGCTGGACTCCGTGTGGGCTTTGCGCTGGCGAGTGAAGCAATTATCTCAATATTGGATCGGGTTAGGGATGCCTATAATGTCGATAGCTTAGCCCAAGTTGGTGCTTTAGCGGCTTTAGAAGATGAAGATACTTTTCTGAATAATACTCAGGAGATAATCAAAACGAGAGCTAACAGCGAAGCGAGCTTTCAGGATTTAAATTGGTTCACCTATCCGTCTTCCGCCAATTTTCTTTTTACCCAGCCTAAAAATAATCAAGGGGTTTCTGGTCCGGCGGTTGCCCAATCACTTTTTGAGCATTTAAAGTCGGAGAAAGTTTTGGTGCGTTATTTTGGCGCACATCCTTTAACTTGCTCTTTTATTCGAGTCAGTGTAGGAACTAATCATCAAATGGAATCCTTTTTTGGAGGAATAAAGTCATGGCAAATAAAAGAATCGCAAAACTGACCCGCAATACGAAAGAAACGCGTATTGAAGCAGAATTAAATGTAGATGGAACTGGAGTGTCTACCATAGATACCGGGATCCCATTCTTTGACCACATGCTAACTTTACTGGCGCGCCATGGTTTGTTTGACTTAACCGTTAAGGCAGAGGGCGATATAGAAGTTGATTATCATCACACCGTAGAGGACACCGGTATTGTTCTTGGGCAACTTTTCAAGAAGGCACTAGAGGATAAGCGTGGCATTAGTCGCTACGGATTCTTTCTATTGCCGATGGATGAATGTTTGGCAAGGGTCGCAATCGATCTGTCAAATCGCCAAGCTTTTGTTTACAAAGTGGCCTTTAAAGAGGCTATGATTAGAGATTTTAACATCGGGCTTGTTAAAGAGTTTTTCCAAGCTTTTGCTAATGAAGCGGGCTGTAATTTGCACATTAATTTAGAGTATGGCGAAGAGCCACACCACATAGCGGAATCAGTTTTTAAATCCTTCGCTCGCGCACTCGATAGTGCGACGCAAATAGATCCTCGACTAGGAGATAGCATTCCAACAACTAAAGGAACGCTTTCAGATTGAGTTCAATCTTGAACCATAAATTTGAATTATCAAATGCCTGATTCGGTATCAGCCCCTAGACTCGCGGTCATTGATTACGGCATGGGCAACCTGCGATCGGTAGTCAAAGCCTGGCAAGCAGTCGGAGCGGATGCCTACTTGATTCAAGAGCCTAGCCAAGCAGAATCAGCGGATGCTTTAGTTTTCCCCGGGCAAGGGGCGATCGTCGATACAATGGCTTTACTTGCTGAAAAAAAATTAGATATTTTGATTAAGCAATGGATTGGAGATGACCGGCCTTTCTTCGGAATCTGCCTTGGCTTGCAAGCTCTTTTTGAATTTTCGGAAGAAGGTAATACTCAAGGTCTAGGAATCTTTGAAGGTATGGTGAAGCGCTTCCCTTCAGGTAAAGGTTTGAAGGTTCCTCATATGGGATGGAACTCAGTTTCTTTTGCCAAGCAAGGGGATGATCATGGTAGAGTTTTAACTGATGGGCTCAAAGATGGGGAAGATCAATTTTACTTTGTCCATAGTTACTATGTTGAGCCGAGCGATTCATCGATCCAATTTTTTGAAGCGGAATATGGTCAGCCATTTTGTGCAGGAATTCGCTCTGGTAAATGCTTTGCGGTTCAATTTCACCCGGAAAAAAGTCAAGTTAAAGGGTTGCAACTCTACTCAAACTTTCTAAACACAATTTAAAGATACTGTGTACGTAAAAATTTAAATTAATGGAAAATAATGGCATTATAAGACTCGGCGATGAAAACTTTGATTTCCCAATCATAGAAGGTTCCGAGGGTGAAAAAGCTATCGACCTTAGGACACTTCGAGGGAAAACCGGTTTTATTGCCTTTGATGAAGGATACGGAAATACTGGTTCCTGTGAAAGCGGCATTACATTCATAAATGGAGAGCAAGGTATCCTTAGGCACCGTGGTTATCCTATCGAGCAGCTTGCGGAAAACTCAAACTTCCTCGAATCAGCATATCTTATTATGTACGGTGAGCTTCCTAATGAAGTTTCATTAAGGGCGTTTGAAAGAAATATTTTAAGTAACGGAACCTTGGACTCAAACATGCAGCCGTTATTTGAGGGCTTTCCACTTTGTGCACACCCAATGGCAATTCTTTCCGCTTTAGTCAGTTCGCTAAGTACTTATCATCCAGAGTATGCAACGAATAATCGTAAGGTTGATCTGGGACATTTTGATGCAGCTTCCGCCATTTTAATGTCTAAAGTTCGTTCAATAGCAGCGATGACTTATCGCATGAAATTAGGGCTTCCGATGGTCAAATCGGATGATACTAAATCCTACACCGAAGACTTTTTAAGCATGCTATTATCAAAGCCGGAAATTCCGTTTGAAGATACCTGTGGAGCGGCCAATGCTTTAGATTTATTCTTTTTATTACATGCTGACCACGAACAGAATTGCTCTACCTCGACAGTTAGAATGGTCGCCTCAAGTGGAGCTAATCTCTTTGCCTCTATTTCAGCGGGTATTTCCGCTTTATGGGGACCTTCTCATGGCGGAGCTAATATGGCGGTTATTGAAATGCTTGAATCAATTCATGCTTCGGGGGACGATGGCTCACGCTTTGTTGAAGCGGCAAAATCAGGGCAAGCTAAGCTAATGGGCTTCGGCCATCGCGTTTATAAAAATTATGACCCTAGGGCGAAGATCCTAGGAAAAAGCGCGGTCAGTGTATTAGATAAAATCGGACTCCAAGATCCGCTTTTAGACATCGCGCGCCGATTAGAACGAGCTGCTTTAGAAGATGATTATTTTATATCACGAAAACTATATCCAAATGTTGATTTTTATAGTGGCATTATTTTAAAAGCCATCGGCATTCCGGTAGAGTTTTTTACAGTTATGTTCGCGATTGGCCGGATCCCTGGATGGATGGCTAATTGGAAGGAAATCTCAGAAAACCCTAAGAGCCGAATCCACAGGCCTAGACAAATTTATACAGGTTCAAACGAGCGCAATTTTGTTAAGCTAGAAAAAAGAGCCCAGTAAGCTTAAAACTTTAAGCTTTTTCGGATCCCTTTATAATTTCCTCAAGATTGAAGCCGGTCAACGCTCGTATCCCTTTCATAAGGATCCAAAGAGCGTACATACTAATCAATAGGCTAGGAATTGCGATGATCGGCCAGCTCCAGAGCATCATCTTACTCACCTCGGTGTTGAAAGCCTCTGTACCACTTGGGCTGACTACGATCCAACGGGCTAATATAAAATTAAGCACGGCGCTGAATAAGAATGAGAACCCAAGCCAATAGGTGCATTGCCTGAGTAATTTATTAAAAGACTCAACTTTGTTTTGTTCTCTTAAAGAAGCATCGATCTTTTCGATTTCCATTAACTCAGGATTTAGGAGCAGCGTACGAACTAGAGGATAACGAGTTTTTAAAGAGACCATAACCGCAATTCCAATGATTGCCGGAATTGAAGCTTCTTTCACCGCAAACCATTTTGTGGGAATCTCCAATATGCCAATGCCCCCGGTTAGCAGGACACTTACAAGACCGAGTATTGATATGAAATTATATTTCTTTCGAGTGATAAAATCATAAATGAAATAGGCGATAGGAAATAAAATCGCTATGACTAATATGGCTACGGCTGTATCTTCAAAAAAGGGAGTAAGCCAAGCTCCAAACCAATCATCACCTTTATTTAAAATAAGAATCGGAAGGAATATATTAAACCCAAGATTCAATAATGAATTTTCCTTCTTGATGGGAGCACCGGAAGGTTTATTTTTTGATTCGCTTATCGCTTGCGATTTTTTCATTATTTTAAATAACTAGAATTATCACCACGATGTCAAAGACAAGTTCTATTCGTTGCCTAATAACTGCAGGGCCTACCCGAGAGTTTTTTGATCCGGTTCGATTTATAAGTAATCCATCCACCGGCAAAATGGGCTATGCTTTAGCGCAAGCTGCCTTAGATCAAGGCTGGTCTGTGGACCTTGTTTCTGGCCCTGTCTGCCTGCAAGAGCCCGATGGAGCTATCTTGTACCCAGTTGTATCAGCCGAAGAAATGTTCCACCAAGTAGATGCGCTATTTGATGTATGTGATGTTTTTATAATGTCAGCCGCAGTCAGTGACTTTAAACCACTTGAGTATACTTCTAAAAAGGTAAAGAAAGCGGAGGTAGATAAAAGCGTATTGATGGCTCAGACCATCGATATCTTAAAAACAATCGCTGAGCGAAAACAGACCCAATTTATTGTAGGATTTGCCGCCGAGACTGAAAATTTAGAAGTGCATGCTAAAGCAAAGCTCGAGAGTAAATCCTGTGATTGGATCGTCGCTAATAAAATTGGCCAAGAAGGTCTAGGATTTGGTTCAGATAATAATGTCGTGAGCATCTTCCGACGAGACGGAACCGATGCCACCCATGGCCCAGCAAGTAAAGTTGCCCTTGGGAAACTAATCATCGACCTAATCAACAAAGTAATAACCGAATGAAAACAAGTGGATTAGACAAAATATTAGGGCGAATAGAGGATTTAGATAGCGTTAATTTAAGTATCTTAGTCCAAAGGTTAGCCCGAGAGCGCAATCTGCAAGAGACGGTCTTTAACACAATCCAAGATGGAATCTTAGTGATTGATTCTGATGGGATCATTCAATACGCAAACGACGCAGCGTGTCCAATTATTGGCTTAAAGCAAAGTGATATTGGTAAAATCCAATTATGGAAAATGGTGCCCGACCTCTCTCGAAGAATAGATCCTTCGGAAGACGAAAAACAGATCCAAAAGCGCTCGGTACTCACTCGTGAATTTGAAATAAGCTACCCAGAGAAGCGCTTTATTCGCTTATACATGGTTCCAATTGACGCCCCAGTGAATTTAGATGGTAGTGGCGGTTATGTCATAGTTTTAACGGATATAACGGATGCTAAACTCTCAATTGAGGAGCGGATTGAAAATGAACGTACAAGTTCAATTGTTCGACTGGCAGCCGGTGTCGCTCACGAGCTGGGTAATCCACTTAATTCACTCACAATTCATTTGCAGCTTATGCAAAGAAAGTTGGAGCAAGCCCTAAAAACTCAAGACTTAGCAACCATCGACCAGTCAATTTCGATATGTCAGCAGGAAGTAAAGCGTTTGGATGGAATTGTTTCTGATTTTCTGGGTGCGGTGCGTCCAGCAAAGCCAGAATTAAATGAACTCAACCTTATTGAGTTGGTAGAAGAAGTCCTTCAGGTGCAAGAAGTAGAATTAGAGGCCCGAAAAATTGAGGTTAAAATAGAAATTGAAGGAGAAGTCCCGGATATTCTTGGAGACCGCGGGCAGATAAAACAAGTCTTCTTCAATTTGATAAAGAATGGGATGGAGGCGATGAAGGAATCAGGACAATTGAAAATCTTATCCCGAATTGATGACGAACAAGTTTACCTTGAATTTATTGATGATGGGGCAGGTATTAATCAAGCAGACTTGCCTAAAATATTTGATGCTTATTACACAACTAAAGAAGAAGGGCATGGTTTAGGTATGATGATTGTTCAGAGAATCATGCGAGACCATGGTGGGCAGATTGCTGTTGAATCAAGAGTGGATGTTGGAACCGTAATCACCTTGCAGTTTCCTCAACAACATATTCGAACTAGAATGCTCGAGAGTGGTGATTGATCGTTTGATTAAAACTTTTTTTAAGTTTTTAGTTTTCTCTTTAGTAAGCCTGTGTTTTTCTATTTCAGTATGCAGGAAATAACTCCAGAAATGCGAACTGAAATCGATGCAATGGTGCAGCGGGCGGGGCATATTTGGAGTTTTCTTTGATGGTGACTCAAACGTGCAGAAAATAACGGCGCTTGAATCAAAAATGGCGCAAGCGGATTTCTGGGAGGATCAAGCCGAGGCTCAAAAAGTCATCAGTAAGATGAATCGCCTAAAAGCGAAGGTTATTCCGATTAAGGATTTCATTAAAGACCTCGAAGAATTAAGAACGATGCTCGAACTCATCGATGAAACATCGGAAGCCGAAGAGAAAGAAATGTATGGCGAGGAATTAATCGCGAGTTTGAATGGATTAAAGCAGCGGCTAGACCAGCTTGAATTAGCATCTTTTTTAAGCGAACCCAATGATCCTTGTAATGCTATTTTGACGATAAATTCAGGTGCAGGAGGCACCGAGAGTTGTGATTGGGCGGACATGTTACTGCGTATGTATACTCGTTGGGGCGAACGCGCTAGTTTTAAGGTGGAGCTTTTAGAGCTGGCTCAAGGCGAAGAGGCGGGGATCAGCTCAGCGACCATGAGGATTGAAGGAACCAATGCTTATGGTTACGCCAAAGCAGAACGTGGGGTTCACCGCCTTGTTCGGATCAGCCCTTTTGACTCAAATGCCCGCCGGCACACTTCATTTTGCTCGGTCGATGTCATTGCTGAACTGGACGATGACTCTTTAGAAATAGAGGTGAATGATGCGGATTGTCGTATCGATGTTTACCGAGCCTCCGGGAAGGGAGGTCAGCATGTGAATAGAACTGAGAGTGCGGTGCGCATTACACATATTCCTTCAGGGATCGTCGTAACTTGTCAAAATGATCGTTCACAGATTAAGAATAAGGCAACCGCGATGCGGACTCTAAAGTCTCGCCTTTATGAGAAGCAGGAAGATGAAAAACGAAGCGAAAGAGAGAAGTTTTATGGAGAAAAAGGTGAAATCGCTTGGGGGAATCAAATCCGTTCTTACGTTTTCCAACCCTACCAAATGGTTAAAGATTTAAGGACTGGAGTTGAGACGGGTAATGTTCAGGCAGTCATGGATGGAGATTTAGACGCTTTTATAGACGCGTGGTTGAGGGCCGGGGGGCCTATGACACGTCAATAACCATTCTTAGTATTATGGCTGATGCAATGGAGCTTAATTCGGACGCGCTGAAAGAAAAAGGACTTTCTTTCGAGGCTTTGAAGACCGCATTTGAGTCTCAAGACCTTTTTGAAAATAAGACTTGGCGCTGGTCGCCTAAGGCTTTGGGGCTCAATAAGGAGCAGCTTCAGAAGATTCAAGAACTGGGGCAAGCCTGTCATGACTTTTACCGTGCTCTAGAGCTTTTGTATCTTCGCTCAAGGGAGGGCAAAAACTTACTTAGGAATCGTGAATTATTCGCTCCATGGGTTGCGGAGTATTTAGACCGAGGTAAGCCGGAGGGCTTGTTGAATTACGGGGCCTCTGAATTTCTTCGGGGTCATTTACCTTCTGTTATTCGTCCTGATCTTTTGATAACAGAGAATGGTTTTTCTTTAACGGAGCTTGATTCAGTCCCGGGTGGCATTGGGCTTACCGCTTTTTTAAACCAACTCTATAAGCCAGTTCATGGGCCGTCTCTAGTCCCTAATGATTCTGAAGATATGGTGGATGCCTTCTACCGAGTCCTAGTAAGCAAGGTTCCAAATATTCACGTTCCTTTTATTGCAATACTCGTCAGTGATGAAGCGGCTACCTACCGTCCTGAGATGGAATGGCTTGCTAAGGAACTGCGCAATCGGGGTCGAAGGGTTCACGTCTTTCATCCCAACGATATGATGCCTTTGGGGGATTCTATCTGTGTAGGGATAGACGGCGATCCGCAAGCGGTCGATCTTGTTTACCGGTTTTGGGAATTGTTTGATTTATCTAATGTACCAATCGCTGAAGATTTAATGGGGATCAAAGCATCAAGTACAATTACTGTGACTCCGCCGATGCGCGCTTTTCAGGAAGAAAAGTTAGCTATGGCTTTGTTTCATCACGGGATTTTGGAAGATTTTTGGAAGGAACATTTACCCAAGCGCTCCTATGCCGCCCTAAAAGCAATTATTCCTCATACTTGGATTGTCGACCCTGTAAGCTTGCCGCCCAATGCGGTTTTAGATGCGCCTCTTGTCGGTGGGAAGCCTATATCAAAGTGGGAGCAGTTAATCGATGCAGGTAAGAAAGAGCGTAACTTAATTTTAAAGATTAGTGGCTTTCATGAAAGCGCTTGGGGTGCTCGTAGTGTAACTTTGGGGAGTGATTCTTCTCGAGAGGCATGGGAAACTGCCATTTGGAGTGCTATTAATATGGCTCCGAACTCTCTACACATTCTCCAAGTATACACGAAGCCTAAGCGGGTTAAGCATTCGGTTTATGATGCCCAAGGGGAGCCTTATATGATGGATGGGAGGGTTCGGTTATGCCCTTATTATTTTGTTGATGAGCAATCCCATAGGGTTGATTTGAGGGGAATTTTAGCTACTTTTTGCCCAGCTGACAAAAAAATTATTCATGGAATGAAAGATGCTTCTTTACTCCCATGTGCTTTAATGGAATGACTCATTGTAAATTTTTTTATTCAGTTAAAGTTAGAGCAACTTTTTAAGAATTTTATAAAATCATGGTTAAGAATAAAGTTATAGAAAGAAATAATACCTGTGGATTAGAGGGACCCCAGGGTCGCTTTTGTTTAGATGCTGGGGAATCAGCGATCCAACAATCTATTCTCGACCATTTGCATTTTACCTTGGCTAGACCGGTTGAAGATGCGACTAATGACGAACTTTGGACAGCGACTTGTTATGCAGTGCGCGATCGCTTACTGGATCGTTTTATGAAGACGCAAAAGGCGCATCGTAAGGCTAAAGCCCGTAGAGCTTATTATCTCAGTATGGAGTATTTAATGGGGCGCTTGCTGACCAATAATCTCCACAATTCTGGTTATTTTAGCAGCGTAGAGAAAGTATTTAAAGCCCTAGGTAAAGACTTCGATGCAATTATCGATGTGGAGTCAGATATGGGCTTGGGTAACGGAGGCCTTGGTCGCTTAGCAGCCTGCTTCCTTGATTCGCTAGCAACCTTGGACTTACCGGCTGTTGGTTACGGAATTCATTATAAATATGGTTTGTTCCGCCAAGAATTTTTAAATGGGCACCAGATAGAACAGCCGGATATTTGGATGGATAAAGGTTGTCCTTGGGAAATCATGCGCCCTAATTTCGCCCAAAAGATTAAATTATACGGGCGCTTATCCGTACAAAAGGATTCAAATGGTCAAGAGCAAGTTGTGTGGAAGGACTTTAAGACAATTGAAGGGATGCCTTATGATATCCCGATTGTCGGTTACGGTGGCAAGACAGTGAATTTCCTTCGTTTGTGGGAGTCTACGGCCGTTGATGAATTTGATTTAGAAATGTTCAATCAAGGGAGCTATGTTGAGGCCGTTCGAGAGAAGGCTCAGCAAGAAACAATTTCAAAAGTATTATACCCCAACGACAACACAGAAGCAGGCAAAGAGCTCCGCTTGATTCAGCAGTATTTCTTTGTCAGTTGCTCATTGCAGGATATTATCCGTAGGCATTTTAGGGAGTATGACTCATGGGATGATTTTGATGCGAGCACCGTCATTCAGCTCAATGACACGCATCCCTCTATTGCAGTTGCCGAGCTGATGCGTATTCTTCTCGATGATTATGAATTCGAGTGGAGTGTTGCCTGGGATTTAGTGCGTAAGGTTCTAAACTATACCAACCATACTTTATTACCAGAAGCCCTCGAGCAATGGAGCGTTGATTTATTTGAACGGGTATTGCCCAGACATTTAAATATTATTTATAAAATCAATCATGATTTCTTGGCGGATGAAGTAGAAGCTCGTTGGCCTGGCGATGACGCAATCAAGCGCACTTTATCAATTATTCAAGAAGGGCAACCTAAGTCGATTCGGATGGCTTACCTAGCGGTGGTTGGCTCGCGCCGAGTTAATGGGGTGGCTGCTTTGCATACAGAATTATTGAAGCGTAATTTGTTTTCAGATTTCAATGCTTTGTACCCAAATAAATTCATCAATATGACTAATGGGATTACCCCTAGAAGGTGGCTCCTAGCTTGTAATCCAAAGTTAAGTCATTTGATCACGGAGACCTTGGGTAGTGAAGCCTGGCACTATGATTTAAATGCGCTTAAGGGTTTGGAATCGCAGGCTACTAAGGCGAGCTTTCAAAAGGAATTTATGGCCATCAAGCGCGAAAATAAGGTGGCTTTCGCTGATTTTGTTTATCAAGAAAGTGGGCTAGAGATCAGTCCAGATGCATTATTTGATGTTCAAATAAAGCGCCTACATGAATATAAGCGCCAGCACTTAAATCTTCTACATATCCTAACCCTCTATCATCGATTACTGAATGATCCGGAGTTAGAGATTGTACCTCGGGTGTTTATTTTTGGTGCAAAAGCAGCGCCCGGTTACAGTTTGGCAAAGTGTATAATCCGTGCGATCAATAAAGTCGGTGAGCGGATTAATTCCGATCAAAGGATTCGTGATCAAATTAAAGTGGTTTTCCCGGAGAACTATAGAGTGACCTTAGCCGAAAAAATCATCCCAGCTGCGGATCTTTCCGAACAGATATCCACTGCAGGTAAAGAAGCCTCAGGAACTGGGAATATGAAACTCTCCTTGAATGGGGCTTTAACCATCGGAACTTTAGATGGCGCCAATGTTGAAATAAAAGATGCGGTTGGCGATGAGAATATTTTCATCTTCGGAAATACGGTTCAAGAAGTCGAAGCATTGAAAGCAGGGGATTATAACCCTTATGATTATTACAATTCAAATTGGGAACTCAGGGCGGTGATTGATTGGCTTCGATCCGACTACTTCACCCCCGGGGAACAAGAAGCCTTTGCTCCAATATGTGATAGTCTGCTAGACCACGGGGATCCATTTATGGTACTCGCTGATTATGCGGAGTATGTGAGAGTCCAGTCGCTGGTTGATTTAGCCTACCGTGACCCTCAGCAATGGGCGCAGATGGCTATCTTAAACACCGCACGGATGGGTTATTTTTCTTCCGATAGAACCATCAGGGAATACTCAGAGCATATTTGGCACTTAAAGCCTATTGAAGTTGAGGCTTAGTTCTAAGTTTCAATATTAATTATATCCTGCTCACGAATAAGGAATTTACCTTCGTAAACCCACCTTCTGACTAAGGTACTACCTTTTTGGATCTTCGTTTTAACAAAGGTGATCTCATGTACTTTGTCTTCTACGGTGATTAAGGCATCAAAATACTCACATTCTGTGGGATCCGACGCATCGGGTAGTTTGCCCATTGCTTCTTTGATCTGCTCAAAGTTAGGCAAAAATCTAGATTTGGGTTTATTGGGCATATTTAACAGGGAAAAGTGCTTCATCCTATATTAAGTAAACTTAAGCACGGTTTATTTCATATTTATAGGATTTATTGATAGATACTTACAAAAATTATAAAGTATGATTCAAAATATTTTAATCCATTCGATTAAAACTTGTAATTCTAACATCGATTTTTAACGTAGTGTCTTTTAGGCGCGGTCGCCAAGTGGTAAGGCCGGGGACTGCAAATCCTCTACCGTCGGTTCGATTCCGACCCGCGCCTCCATTTCCTACTTTGTTTTGACTGGGATTACCCGTCTTCTTGGAAGTGGAGGCCTTGTGTTTGTTTTTGCTTGAGCTTGGGCCGTAGCGGGTAGAGCTTTTTTCTTTACGGACTGTGCTGGTGCAAATTGTGCTGAGGCTACACTTAAAGGTTTATCATCTGGTGAGATGATCCAGAGCTTTTCTGAGCGTATACCATCAGATAGGGTTATCGAATTATCGCTAACGTTATAATTCTGGACGGATAGGGACTCGATTGTTTCACCTTCGGGTATCCAGAAAGATTTATTCATTCGTTTGTTGTAAATGCTGAAATGCTTTACCCCATTGATGATCACAATGCTTTTAAACTGCAGGTATTTTCCAAGGGGGCCCGCAACGCCATCTTTATTCTGAGACTGAGCGATTATTTTCTTTGTAGAATTTATGCCGTTACCTGTGTTAGGTGCAAAAGGATTGTTAGTGATTAGATTAGAGGATCTTTGTTTAATCTTCAGAGCCTCGGTAGGGTCGCTTTGAGCAAGCACTATCGCTTGGCTTAAACAAAGCCCCAATGCTAAAACAGCAATTGTCTTAAAAGTATGAACTGAGTGAAAAAAGCGCATAAGATCTTTTATTGCTCAGTTGTTTTATTCTTTTTTTTGGGACTGAGCCTGCTGCCTTTCATGTAAATATCACGAATAGTTCCTGATTCTAGGTAGTCTCTTATAGTCTGCCCCTCTTCGTAATTCTCAAGGATATCATCGGATAGTTTGTTCGACTGACCTGGATCTCGAACGATCGTCGGGCGTATGAAAATAATCAATTCGGTTCGGTTGTATTTTTTGGTTTTACTGCTGAGAATCCTATTAATAATCGGCAATCGGCCAATTAAAGGGAAGGACGTTTGTGAGTCATTAACTTCGTTTTGTTGCAGTCCTGCTAAGACGGCTATTTGACCGTCATTCACTGTGATCGTTGAATTGGCTTCTCGTTTTCCAATGATCGGTTGGAGATTGCCATCAATGGTTGTTTCTCCAGCGATTTGGTCGGCGCTTTGCTGGATTTCCATTTGGACGCTTCCGTCAGATCCTATAAGGGGCGTGACTTCAAGTTGGATTCCAATATCGCGGAATTCAACATTACTGCGCACATTAGTTGAAGTGCCGCTAGTACTTAAAGAGCTGGAAGAGCCAGTCACAATAGGCCTAGATTCACTCACATTAATGACACCCTCTTCATTATGACTGACCACGATAGAAGGGGTTGAAAGTACTTTTACGTCTGAGTCTGACTCAGCAAGTTCAAGTATCCCGGTTAGAGAGAAGTTACCTATAATTAATGGCTTTGGTTCTCCGTTTGATTTCAAGGTAGTTCCTACACCTGTATTAGTTAGATTTAAAACAGTCCCTAAGTTAGGTTGTGCTGAGACATCGAATAGAGCGGAAAAGTTTTTCAGTCCTGTGCCTTGGTTTTCTCCAAGCCGTACTTCAGTTATGATCGCTTCTATACGCACTTGGGGTAGTGGAATATCAATCTTATCGATCAATGTTTTAAGGGTCTTTAGGTCTTGAGTGGTTCCGTAGGCAACAATGGCATTGGTGCGCTCATCAGCCGAAAGACCGACGTACTCAGAAAATTGAAGCGAGGCATTGGTCCCGGTGGATTGAGCTTTATTAGCCTGAGCATTTTGTGCCCTAGGATTCAATGGGTTATTGTTGTTATTGTTTTTTGTATTGGTCTTTAAATTAGCAGTTTTGGCATCATCTTCTCGGCTCTTTCTTTGCCCAGTTATAATTTCATCAATTATTTTAACAACCTCTTCTGCTTTAGCTTGCTTGAGTTGAAATACTTCACTGGCGGTTAAAGGCGCTGCATCAATATCCATATTGCTGATGATTGATTCAAGCATGGCAATATTTCCAGGGTGAGTGACTATAATCAGTTGGTTGGTCCGTTCATCAGCCGTGACCTTAGTATTCCCTTTCAAGTAGCTGGTTAATGATCCTTCAATTAGAGCATTAAGCTGGCTTTCCATATCTTTAGCTTGGATGAATTCTAATTTGATGAATTCAATCATTTCACGAATCTCTTGAGGCTTATCGGTATCCTTAAGTATGGACTCAACGCGTTGTAAATTCATCAAAGTATCAGTAATAAGAAAGGCATTTGATTTTGGGAAAAGCGTGAGATTATTATTTGCTGAGAGCAAGGGTGCCACAAGCGCGGTGGTTGTAGCATCGGCAACCAAATATTCTAATTTGAATAACTTAGCGTATATTTGCTGGCTTCCCGGTTGATCTAAGGTCGTCCCTATAATCATATTGGGCACTTGCGTACTTGGGTTTGTCGCGGGGACAGCCTTTAAGAAACGCCCGCCCATATCACTGAGCATAATGCCATTCAGCGAGAGCAAACTTTCTAGGGCCAAAATGGCTTCCGCTTTGCTTAGGGGTCCTCGTGAGTTGAAATTAATTTTTGTCGCGGGGATATCTTGTCTTCGAAGAATGATTTTCCCTGTCAATTGCTCTAGAAGGTCGATGACTTGTAGAGCTGTTTCGTCGTTTAGGATGATTAAGTCAACCATCGCGTTTGGGTCTTCTACAATCGGCTCTAAAGGAAGTATCGGATTATCCTGAGCAGATAAAAAAGGTACAAGAAACCACATTAAGGCAATGGTTGTGGTTTTAGAAATAAATGGAGTCAATCGATTCAAAGGCATAATTTTATTTTACTCTATATATTAAATGTTTTTTTCTTTTAGGTCAAAGGAGTTAATCTCAAAGCGAATATTCATTTCTTGGGGCTTTCTCTGGTTTTTGGTGATCCGTATGGACTTAGCTTCGATATAAGGTGAGTTCTTTTTTAAAATGTTATTCAATACAATGAACTGCGCTAAGGATATCCCTTTAAGCCTCAGTCGCATAGTATGGTCATTGAAGATCTCGCCGTTCCTAGTTTGAACAGGATCAATGTCTGCGTTACTCTCTAGTTTGATCTCTCGAATTAAGGCATCGACCTTTCCTGATAATTGAGCTGCTGAGAAGGTTTTTGATGGATCCACTTTTTCAAGGGCTTTAGCCAGCTGCTCTGCGTATTGTGTTTCTCGGTCGAGCCACTGTTGCTGGGTTAGTAGCTCAATAGAGGCAATTGCACGCTGATCATTCCATTGCCCGGATCTATTTAAGAAGGACTGAGTCCAAATCACCAATAAAATGAGCACGAACCCCAGCATAAGGAATTTCTCTCTAAGGGAACGCTTGTGGTAAGCTGAAAGTAATCGCTCGTACATACTTAAAGGGTTTTGTCTGAGTGTTGATAGTCCATTTTTAAGGTGAAAGTAGTTTTGCCACCGCGCGTGATATATTTAGGATCTTCGCTAATCTTAAAATACCCAGACTGGGTTAATTTTGTCACATAAATATTGAACTGATTAACGCTCCCGGCAGTGCCCTTGATTGTCACAGAATTGGCCCCATTAATTTCTACAGCATCATAGATGATCTTGGAATTTGTCTGTGAGCGAACTTCATTGGCTCTTTCTAGGGCGGCGACGGGTCTGAGTTCATTTTGGGAAATTTGTTCGAGTTTATTAATTAAACTGTGCTGATCTTCGATCACTCGAACCATGGCTGACTGTTGGTCAATTTTAGAAGTGTAAGAAGCCAGCCAAGTATTTGCTAAGACCAAGCCGATTTCAGAAACTAGAATCAGGCAAAGGAAGAACAGGCTGTATTTTATGGAGCGATTAACGATCCCAAGCCTTGAGCGATTCTTCTGTTCTTTGGATTTGAAATCTCCAGGACGAATATCCGCGGCCCATAATTGATTCGTGGATAAGCTTACAGTGGCAGGCTCTACTTGCTCCAGTGGGTCCAGTGGCTCAAATGGCTCTGGGGCGTCACTTTCTACTTCACTTTCTGGTTGGCTATCTGCTTTGCTTTGATTCTCGCAAAAGACCAATGCTTGGTCTTTTGCTAAGTGCATCTCATAACTATGAGCCTTATCAACCTGCGATAAAGATTGAACCATAGAGGCAGGTTCTTCTTTTGATTTCCCTAGGAGAAGGTGGGGGATAAAACTAGGTATAACCCAGGTGAAGTGTTCTAGTTCATCAATTTTTTCAAGGGCAAGACGGTCCTTGAGCGCCGCATAAATGAGATAATGATCAGAGCCTTCTAAAGCAAAGTAACCCCACAGAATCTGATCGAGCGGGAAAGGGGATAAGCCTTCTATTTGCAACATAAGAAAATCAGACTTTTCAGTATCGGTGATTTCATTAGCCACCTCAATACACTCAATGAAAAAATAATCGCCGGGAACTAAGCAGACCTTATCAGATACACCCTTTTCTAATGCAAGGCTGTCTTGTGTTGGTATGCTTTCAGTTGGATTTTCCACGGTCACTATCTAAATATATTCAACTCTATTGAAGTGAAATGTCTAGATTCGATTGAGAATAACTTCGCTGGGTTTTATCCATTGGTTGAGTCTCGCTTATCTCTAAAATAATAAAGGGAAATTTGATTTTCATTTGTTCTTCAATCGAACCAGCTTTGAGGATTGCATCCTCTAAGTTATCCTTACCTGGAAGATTACTCGTTACTGCACCCATATTGAAATTTTTCTCAACCAAGGCATTCAATGTAAAAGGCACATCTCCGCGCATTAGTTTGATTTGAATATTCAGGAGATTTGTAGTGCATGTGAGCATCGAAAGCTGCAAAGAGTCCGGTAAGACTTTCAAATAAGGCGAATTACTTGTGTCCAATAATGATTCGCGATCCCAACTTGTTTTTTCGAGTAAGTAATCAAGCAAGAGAGGGCTAGCGGAGTTGACGTTGACGGGGTTATCATGGAGCGTAGTCACCAACGATTCTAAGCGCATAAATTTTTCATTGGGCGCGCCCAATTCATCGAAAAATTCTGCTTTCCACGTCTTAATCAGTTTAAGTTCGCTAAGCGAATTAATCGGGCGATTCGCTGAACGGTAAGGCGGGTCTAGGTCTAAGTAATCTTCAGATTCAGCTCCATTGAGCGAGCGAGTTTCATCTTCATCGGTCCAATCAATCCAGGTATCAACTAATTCTTGGGTGGTTGAAAAATCAATATCCAGAGCATCTTCCAGTAAGTCATTCAGTTCTTCTTTAGAGAGGGTGTTCAAAGGAAGCTTGCTGCAGGGATCTTGGATTAAGATACTTACATCCCAATTACTATTGGTGGCACCGCTGAAATACTCCAACGGGAATTCCCAACCCTGTTTAGGGTCATAAATATTACCATCGTCGATCAGAGCTATTTCGTGAACCACAGCTAAAGAGAGTTCTAAATAATTATAAGCAACCGCCCGAAAGTCAGTTGGGTGTTCAAATAAAGCCCGATATTCCAAGTCTTTAACGGCATCATTTATAAACTTTGTCGTTAAGAATGAGAGCAAAGCAATAATCGCTAGAACAGCCACTAGAATACCGCCGTTTTGCTTGTCGGGTTTTAATAATTTATCCATGAATCGAAAGTTATGACAAAATCTAGTAGAGTAATAAATTTTTTAAAGGCAAAGGGATGGGTACAATTCGTTGAATTGTCGAATCATTGTATTCGAAAATGAGCTTTAAGTATTGGGGCACGAGTAATAGCTCATTATTATCCGGTGACTCCATGGGTTCGGCTTCGCTTATCCAGGAATCAGAATCACTATCCCAGTAAATATATTCGATCATTTTGACAAAAGGGGAGAGGCGAGTCCGTTTAAGGTCGGATTCTGATTCTAAGGTTTCTTGAAGAATCTTACTGTGGACTAAGCTCAAAACACCCGATTCGTGATATAGGTAGATGGAATTACCAATTGCGGGTAAGCCATCACCTTGAGTTAGGATCGGAGTGATTTTATCGAGCTCACAATAAAGCATAGGTGCCTCACTTGAATCGATCGGTGTCTTCCAAATGACGACAGAGTCAGAATCTGCAGTTAGGTTTGGATTTGTTGGGTTAGGGGCGTTTGGATTGCTCGCTTGATCGCTTACTTTTTGGGCTGATTGATAAGTAGTTTTCAGGAACTGAGTCACGCCATCTACATGTTCGTAGAAAGCATAGCGCTGAGCTCGTTTAGCCCAAATATCCGAGATTGAAACGATGAAAGATGCAGCCGCTGCTAGAATAAAAGCCCCAATGGCAATGGCCATAATCACCTCAATAAGGCTCATGCCTTGTTTTGATCTAGATTGTGTATGACGCATTTGAAAGATTCCTTAGAGAGTGTGTTTAGAAAGAATTAAAATCCCGATCCCCAATCAAGGCATCTTTTTTAACTTGGAGTAAGCTTGAGCGCTCGTCGGATTCTGACCAAGTCGGTCTTAGTAAATAAAGTGTTTCGCGGTAGCTTGAAGCAGCATTGGAATCTAGATCTAAAAACTCTATAGAGATTCGGCATTCAAATAGGTCAACTATGTCCGTTGCAAGGATCTCGGATGTCCAAGTGATCTCTCCAATTTCGAGTGCTTCAATAGTGGTACCTTCTTCTGCGGAATCTTTGTCGGGCTCGAGCAATAATTGATTTCGAGCGGTTTGCGTGGCGATATCTTTATAGGTGATGGAAGGGTTATTTTCCCTCGCTAAAAGCGCATTTATAAAAGCCGACGCAATAATGCTAGACGCCAAGGCAAACAATGCCAGTGCGATTAAGACTTCAATTAATGTGAAGGCTTTCGGCTTATTATCTCCGTATGGATTACGACTCATTTTGCAGCATTGGGAAATGAGAGAAGGGATCAAAAGAGATTGTTTGCTCAGAACCGAGACCTTCTTTTATTAGCGCATTGAAGGGCGTAGAACTTCGATCTGCATCAAACTGTACACGCCTTAATTCAAAACGGCTCTTTGATCGATCATCGAAAGGCTCAAATCCTTCAGCTGGTTCGATCAAATAAAAAGTAATGACTCCATTTAAGTCTGGGCCAAAACCTTTGCCGAGTTTAAAGGTCTCCGCGTTCTGGGAATTATCCTCTACGATTAAGGAACCGGTGGCGGCATCAAAGTACAACTCGCTGATGCTTTGGTTTTTTGCTGCCGTAAAACGGGCAAAACGGACGGCTTCTAATAAGGCTTCCTCGCTTGAAATAGAATCGGTCTTGTTCGCGAAAGAGGCGAAGTTTGCGATGACGATACTTGAGGCAATGGCAATTAATCCAAGGACTAGGACAATCTCAACCAAGGAGAAACCTTTGCCGCTAATACGC
Organism: uncultured Puniceicoccaceae bacterium; assembly: GCA_913045955.1. GTDB lineage: Bacteria > Verrucomicrobiota > Verrucomicrobiia > Opitutales > Coraliomargaritaceae. Next base: position 419 of record CAJWRZ010000022.1, on the reverse strand, counting down.
TGGGTAAGCTTACTCCCAGTTCCCAATGTCATCGGCACTTTCTACTCCATCTTGACCGAGAGACCAAATGTCATAACCATTTGATTTATTGATATTTTTAGTTCCTGGATAGCGGTACTTGTAAGGATTTCCCCATGGATCTTCAGGAAGCTCATCGATGTAAGGACCCCTCCATTTACCTTCTTTGCCCGCGGGCATTTGAATAAGAGCTTTGAGCCCTTGTTCAGTGGAGGGATAACTCCCTAGATCCAACTTATAATTTGTCAGAACTAATTTGGCGGATTGTTTGATAAAAATAGACGCTATTTTCCCTTGTTGTCCACTGAAGATACCCCCCAAATTTCCGATAGCTACAGTAGCAAGCGTTGCGATGATCGCGATAACAATTAGAATCTCAACTAAGGTAAAACCTTTAGATT